>DATBSS010000421.1:0-8852 GCA_036559665.1 Myxococcaceae bacterium | reverse complement strand
CATGCCGCCCATGTCCCCCATGGCGCCCATCCCGGGCATCCCGGACATGGCCATCTCGAAGGCGGTGTCATCCTCGTAGGTGAAGCGGTGGACGTCGCCCACCTTCCACTTGTAGGTCAGCTCGACCGCGAAGACGGGGGTGGACGAGATGGCCCCGGCGACCGCCGCCACGGCCGCCAGACGGCGGAAATTGACCACGTGCACGCGTACCTCCCTGATGATGGCGGACACCAGACGGAGGAAGCCCCGGATTGCTTCAATGCGAAAATCCAGGCGCGGCTACTTCGCCCCGATCCCCAACTGCGCCAGCGCCAGCTTGACCCAGGTCTTGATGGACATGGTCTCGAAGGGTTCCGCCTCCTGCTTGGGGTACTTGCCCTCGAAGTACTTCACCGCGGCCACGCCCATGGCGAACGCGGTCCCGCCGCTGGCCGCGCCCTTCAGCAACCAGCCGGCGACCGGGATCCACCCCACCGTCTCGCCGATCACCGTGTTCACCACCTTGCGCGTGACCACGCCGGCGCCCAGGGTGGGGATCATCGCCAGCGCCTCGCCCATGGAGAGCTTGACCCCGTAGATCCCCGCCACGTGGTAGATCATGTACGCCTCGATGGCCGAGGAGAGCGCGGTATGCGCTCCCGGCACGGGGATGGGAATCGCGGCCGCGCCGGCCGCCCGGATGGCGCTCTCCTCCACCCACTCGCGCGCCGCATTCTCCGCTTTCATCGGTGCCCCCTGAGCTCTTGATCGCTCCGGTCCGGCGAGCGACTGTACCGAACGGTCGCTGGAAGGAACAGCACCCGGGAGGCGCGCATGAACGGCCGCGAGTTCGAGGAATTCATCCGCACCGCCTGGACCACCACCCACGCGCCCCTCACCAACGAGAACCTGCAGCGGATGTCCGGGCTGCCGCGCTCGGACGTGGAGCACCTGATGCGGGGGCTGATGCGGAAGGGCGTGGTGGACATGGACGTGACTGCCAGCGGCGCCATCGCCTGGTGCGTGCGGGGCGTGGCGCGCGCGCCCGAGCCGGCACCGGCATCGGCCCCAGCGCCCACGAGCGGTCCAGCCACCCTGGCTCCGGCCGATCCGCCGCGCGCAGCGGCCCTGGCGGTGCCGCCCCGGCCTCCACCGGCCCCGCCGATCAGCGGAGAGGTGGCCCCGTCCCCGGGGAAGTCGTACTCGGTCACGGTCCCCGGCACGGGGTGGCGGGTGGGGTTCACGCCGGACCCGGAGCGCAAGTCCATCCTGCTCTCCGGCGGCGCCTCCCTCCTGTTCGGCCCCTTCGGGTGGATGTACGCCGGGGCGTGGAAGGAGGTGGTGCCGGCGATCGCCATCTACGCCGGCGTGGTGTTCCTCTTCCCCAAGTTCCTGATCGCCGCGCTGCTGGGCGTCCTCCATCCCGCCTGCGGCGTGGTGGGGATGGTCTACGCCTACCGCCACAACCGCGCTCGCGCGCGGACCCCGCTCCTCCTGGTGGACCGCCCGCCGACCGTCACGGCGATCGCCTCGGCCCCCCCCGCTACGCTGCCGGGCGAGGGGCCCGGCCAACAGGACGGACCCGGAAACCAACGCGCGCGGGGGGAGTGATGACCGTCGATCAGTCCGCGTGGAAGACGAGGCGCTCCCAGGTGGGGGTGAACAGGGAGTCCTGGTTACCGCACCGCCAGCCCTGGGACACGAAGTCGCTGCTGGTGTGATTGCAGAGGCGCTGGTTGGCGGTCGCCCCCGGCGGCGTTCCGATCGAGGACTCGTTGGTGTCGCAGCTGAACCGACGGACCGCGACGCCCTCGGGCGCGAAGCCCCACGACCAGCTGTTGTTGAAGTACCAGGCCACCCCGTTGGCGTCGTGGGTCACGTCGCCGGTCCCGGTGTCGAAGAGCACGTCCGTGCGCGGCGCGTGGGCGACCACGCGGAGGATGGAGCTGCCGGTGGGGCGGCAGGCCAACATCAGGTTCGCCTTGTCGCACGACGACGTGATGCTGCTCAGCGCAGTGAAGGTGTTGTAGTCGGAGACGTGGCATTGCGTCCAACCGCCTCCGGTGATCTCGGAGACCGGGACGTCGTTGCGGACGCCGACCCACCTCAGCTGGGTGGAGCACACGCCCTGGACGCAGTACGGATTGGCGGCCGGGCAGATGTTCCCGCAGGCGCCGCAGTTGTTCGAGTCGCTGCCCAGGGAGGTCTCACACCCGTTCGCCGTGCTCCCGTCGCAGTTCATGGTGTTGGCCGGGCAGCTGCTG
The DNA here is from genome assembly GCA_036559665.1 of Myxococcaceae bacterium. GTDB lineage: Bacteria > Myxococcota > Myxococcia > Myxococcales > Myxococcaceae > DASRBA01. Next base: position 6,609 of record DATBSS010000421.1, on the reverse strand, counting down.
GTGGCGACGGTCATGGACCGGGAGGCCTGGCCTCCGAATCCGTCGGACACCGTCACGTCGATGGCCGCGCTGACGTTGTTGGTGAAGGGCGCGCGGAAGCTCACCGAGGCCCCGGATCCGGTCCTCACCCAGCTCGGAGGCGTGGCGTTCCAGGCGTAGGAGAGGGGATCGCCGTCGAAGTCGCTGGCGTTGGCGTCGGCGATCATCGAAGCGCCGGGGAGCACCGGGTTGGGCGTCCCCTGCAGGCCCAGGATGATCGGCACGAAGTTGGCGGGGGTGGAGACGGTCACCGTCCCGGACACTACGCCGCCGAACCCGTCCGTGACCTGGACCAGCACCGAGGCGCTGGAGCCGGGCGCGGATGGGGCCACCAGCGTGGCCTGGGCGCCGTTCGGGTTCAGGGTCCAGGCGGGATTGTTCACGCTCCAGACGTAGGACAGCGCGTCGCCGTCCGGGTCGCTGGCGCTGGCGGACACCGTCACCGTCGCGCCCCTGGGCGCCGGATTCGGCGTAGCGCTCAGCGAGGCGAGCTGCGGCCGGCCGTTCGCGCTGGTGGCGACCACCACCGACGCGGTCGCGGTTCCGCCGAAGGCGTCACTCACCTCGAGGCTCAAGGAGCCGGTGACCCCCGACGTCGCTGGAGCGATGAGCGTGACGTCGGCTCCCGAGCCGGTCAGGGTCCAGCCCGAGGGCGGCGACCACGTATAGGTGAGCGCGTCCCCGTCCGCGTCGCTGGCGGCGGCGGACACCGTCACCATCCCGCTCCTGATCACCGGGACCGGCGAGGCGGTCAGCGAGGAGATCAGCGGCACGCTGTTCTGGCTGGTGGAGACCGTCACGGACCCGGTCGTGGAGCCGCCGAAGCCGTCGCTCACCTGGAGGCTCACGGCGCCCGAGGCCCCGGGCGTCGGCGGAGCGATGAGCGCGACGTTGGGACCGGAACCGCTCAGGGTCCAGCCTGCGGGCGGCGTCCACGTGTAGGTGAGCGAGTCTCCCTCCGGATCGCTCGCGCTGGCGTTCAGGGTCATCGCCCCGCCTTTCAGCACCGGGTTGGGCGCGGCGGACAGCGACACCAGCTGGGGAGCCCCGTTGGGCGCGGTGGAGATGATGATGGAGCCGCCGATGGTCCCGCCGAAGCCGTCGGTCACCACCACGCCTACGGTGGCCTGCTGGCCGGAAGTGGCCGGCGCGGTGACGGTCACGGTGGCGCCGCTGCCGGCGAGCGCCCATCCAGCGGGCGCGTTCCAGGCGTAGCTCAACGCGTCGCCGTCCGGGTCGCTCGCGCTCACGTGGAGCGTGATGTTGGCGCTCCTGGGCGCCGGATTCGGGGTCGCGGTGATGGACGCCACCTGGGGGTTGGTGTTGGGCCGGGTGGAGACCACCACCGAGCCCCGGGTGCTGGAGCCGGACGTGTCGCCGACCTGGACCTCGATCACCGCGCTGGCGGCGGGAGTGGCCGGGGAGGTCACGGTCACCGTGCTGCCGGTGCCGCTGAGGGTCCAGCCGGCCGGCACCGTCCACGCGTAGGTCAGCGCCTCACCGTCCGGGTCCGTGGCGCTGGCCTGGAGGCTGATGGCGCCGCCCTTCTGGACCGACGGCGGCGTGGCGGTGATGGAGGTCAGCACCGGGGCGCCGTTGGCGGCGGTGGAGACCACCACCGCGCCGTGGGCGGTCCCGCCGTTCCCGTCGGAGACCTGGAGCTGGAAGGTGCCGGTCACGCCCCCGGTGGTGGGCGCGATGGCGGTGGCGGAGGCGCCACTTGGGGTCAGCGTCCAGCCCGCCGGCGCGGTCCACGTGTAGGTCAGGGTGTCGCCCTCCGGGTCGCTGGCGGAGGCGTTGAGGGTCACGGTGCCACCACGCGCCACGGTGGGGGGCGTGGCGGTGAGAGAGGCCAGGAGCGGGGAGGAGTTTTGCGACGTCGAAACCAGGACCTCGCCGGTGGCGGTGCCGCCCTTCCCGTCATCCACCACCACCTTCACCGAGCCGCTGGCGCCGCCGGTCGGGGGCGCGGTCAGCGTCGCCGTGCCGTTTGCTCCGCCGGCAACGGTGAACCCGCCGGTCGCGGTCCAGGTATAGGTCAGCGCGTCGCCGTCCGGGTCCGTGGCCGTCGCCTTGACGCTGGCGGTTCCACCTCGCGAGAGCTGCGAGGGGGAGGCGGACAGCGCGGAGAGGACGGGAGCACGGTTCGCCCCCGACCCGCGCGAGAGGGTGAAGTTCGCAGTGGCCGTCTTGCCGCCCTCCACCGTCACCTGCTGCTCCTGCGCGTCGTAGCCTTCCAGGGTGACGCGCACCGTGACGGCGCCCGCCGGTACGTCGGCGATGGAGTACTTGCCGTCCGCCGCGACCGAGGTGACGCGACCGGCGGCCGATACCAGCGCGTCGGCCGGGTTTCCGGCGCCCTGCACCGTGATGGTGCCTTCGACGGTGCCGCTCGCTGGTTTGCAGGCGAAGGCGAACAGGGACAGTGCAACAAGCACCAGGCGGTGCTTGGCGAGACGGAAATTCGGGGACATGGGCCGCTCCGGGCTGAGGAGGCGCGAATTCAAGTTCATGCTGGAACGCATCACAAGAAGAACGAGTGCTGGCAGTGGGCGGGGGGGGCCAGGCTCCTCCATGAGGCTGGGTGCCCGCCCGGAGATTTTTGATTCGCGGAGGCACGGCGGAGCCCGGAGCGGCGGCCGCGTACGGCCCACAGGCCTCCGGCTTCGCTGGGCCGCTGTTCATCCGCGCGAGCTACTTCCCGGGCCGATCGACCGGTCTACAACTCGGGCTGAACGTCGACCCTACCTTCGCGCTCCTGTGGAGCCGGTAGCGGAGCCGGCCGGACCGTCAGGCCGGCGCGGGCGCCCGCCGCAGGTGCCACCCCGCCATCAGCAGCGCGCCCAGCCCGAGCACCAGCGCGGCGAACGCCACCAGCGCCCCGACCACGGGCACGCGGATGACCAGCGCCAGCAGCACCACCCCGGTGGCCAGCATCAGCGCCAGCCCGCCGCGCGCGCCGGCGAACCGCCCCACCAGCCACCGGCCCACCACCAGTCCGACGGTCGGGAACGAGAGGCTCATCGCGATCAGCAGGGCCGCGAAGAGCAGCGCCGCCAGCCACCATCCCCCGAACAGCAGGCCCACCCCGAACACCATCGCTCCCACGAGCGGCGCGGCGACCAGGGCCATGGCGCCGATGCCGAGGCTCACCCAGGGCCTGGCGCGCAGCGTGGCCGGCGCCTCCCGCGCCAGCTTCGGCGCCACCCATGCCGCGACGAGCCCCAGCGCGAACAAGCCGATCGACAGCCGGAGCCAGCCGAGCAGGAACCAGACGGGACCCGGAGCCCGGCGCTCGGCCGGCTGCCACCGCACGTCGCCGACCTGCGCGCCGGACGGGATGGAGGCCTGGCGGACGGAGCGGTACTCCAGCGGGCCCTTCACCACGGCCTGATCGCCGATGGAGACCTCGTCGGCGCGCGCCTGCACCGCGCCGCCCACGGCCCCATCCAGCGCCACCTTCCGGCCTTCCATCCGGACGTCGCCGCCCACCGAACCGGACAGGCGAAGCGTGGCCCCCGCCGCAGTCACGTCGCCGGCGACGGTCGCCTGCGGGGACAGGTCGATCGACTGGCCCGCGACGATGGCGTCCTTGCCGATCTCCCCGTTGAGCACCAGTCGCTGCCCCGCGCCGCGAACGCTGCCGTCCACCCGGCCGTCGACCCGCAGGTCCTGCGTCGCGCTGATCAGGTCGCCGTGGACGCGGCCCGGCACCTGCACGTTGGAGCCGAACGCCACCACGTCTCCCCTCACGTCCCCTTCGATGACGATGGTCTGGCCGAACGCGTAGAGGTCGTCCTCCAGCACCTCCCCGCGCGGCACCACGATCCGATCTTCCGATCGGAAGGTCGCCGCCGGGGCCGAACCCGCGGCCGCCACGAACGCCACCAGCAATAGCCATCGCACGGGAACACCTCCATGCCCGTGCATACGTTGGACCCTGGAGCCCAAGGGGGCATCAGGCATCGGCCAGGCGAGGCGTCGATCGACCGGGAGGCCCGCAGGCGGCGAGGTGCGATGGCGAATCTCCTTCTGGTCGACGATGACCTGGACATGGTTGACGCCTTCGCCGACGTCCTCCGGGCGGAGGGCCACTCGGTCCGCATGGCCACGAACGGAAGGGAGGGGCTGGCGCGCCTCGCCGAGGAGAAGCCGGACCTGATCATCTGCGACGTCGAGATGCCGATCATGAGCGGGCCCGACATGGCGATGGAGATCTTCCTGGGGGACGCCGGACGGGAGTTGATCCCCATCCTGCTGAGCAGCGGCGTCGTGGACCTCCCTCGCGTCGCGGCGAGAGTCGGCACGCCGTACTTCCTGGGCAAGCCGTTCACGTTCCAGCAACTGACGGACCTGCTGGCTCGAGCGCTCGCCGAGCGAAGGCCGCCGAGGCCCGAGGGCTTGGCTGGCCGGTAGGGCGGCCGGCCGCGCTGAGCCACCCGAACGTCCCTATCTTCGCGCGGAGAGCTCGCGCGATGGCCCATCTCGTCACGGCAATTCCCGGCTCGCGCTACGCGCGCCTGGGCCGGGGACTGTGCATCGGAGGTGCCGCGCTCGGAGTGCTGGGACTGATCGGCTGGATCGCCGGGAAGGAGCTCCTCACCGCCATCTTGCCCGGCCAGCCGTCCATGAAGCCGAACACCGCCCTCGCGCTCTTGCTCATCGGAGGCGCCGGAGCGCTCCGCCACCAGGCCGGTGGCGCCGGGCGGTGGCGGCGCGCGCTGTCCGCCTCGGCCGCCCTGGCCGTGCTCGCCATCGGGGCTGCCACGCTGGCGGAGTACGCGCTGGGACTCGATCTGCATGTCGATCGGCTGCTCGTCCGGGGCCAGGCAGGCGCCTACCCCGGACGCCCATCGCCGCCGGCGGCCCTGGCGCTGGCGCTCCTCGCGGCCGCCGTGCTGCTGTCCGGCGGCCGCGCCACCGCGCGCGCGCGGGTCCTGGAATGGCTCGTCCTGGCCGCCGGGCTCACGGCCTTCACCAGCCTCACGGGAATCGCCTTCGGGGCGGGGCAACTCTACCGGTTGACCCACGCGCCCCTCACCGGGGTCTCGTTCCCGACGGCGATCAGCCTGCTGCTGACGTCGGCGGGCCTGTTGCTCCAGAACCCGGCGACGGGAGTCGCGCGCGCCGTCACCTCCCCGGGCCCGGGCGGCGTCCTCCTCAGGCGCCTGGCGATACCGGCGATCGCGGCGCCAATGTTCCTCGGCTTCGTCCTCATCCGGTCCGAGGCGGCCCTCGGCCTCGAGCAACTCTCCCTCCTGACCGCGATCGTGAGCTCCGGGCTGACGGTGGTGAGCCTCGTCCTGCTCACCATCACCGCCGTTCACCTCAACCGCACGAACGAGGCCCTGGAGTCGAGCCGCCAGTGGCTCCGGACGCTCGTGGAGCAGGCGCCCGATGGAATCTTCGTGGCCGACATCACCGGCCGCTACACCGACGTCAACCTCGCGGGCTGCCGCATCCTCGGCTCCACACGCGAGGAGATCGTCGGAAAGACGATCGTCGACTTGATCCCCCCGGAGGACGTGGACCGCCTGTCGCAGTCGAAGGACCGGATGCTCGGAGGCGCGGCCGACGTGGGGGAATGGCGGCTTCGCCGCGCGGATGGCAGCTACGTCCCCGTCGAGGTGAGCGCGAGCATCCTTCCGGACGGCCGGTGGCAGGGGTTCGTGCGCGACATCAGCGAGCGCAAGCATGTCGAGGAGAAGCTGCGGGAAGCGCAGGAGCGCATCGCGCTGGCCCTCCGGGGGGCGGACCTCGCCACCTGGGACTGGAACGTCCAGTCCGGCGAGGTGATCTTCAGCGCGCGGTGGGCCGAGATGCGCGGCTTTCGCCTGGAGGAGGTCCGGCCCCACGTGGACTCCTGGACCTCCGGCATCCACCCCGATGACTGGCCGCGGGTCCAACGTGCGCTGGACGACTATTTCCAGGGGCGCGCCCCCGAGTACGAGGCCGAGTTCCGCAGCCGGACCCGGTCCGGCGAGTGGATCTGGATCCTGGACCGGGGCAAGGTCTTCGCCCGGGACGAGCGCGGCCGCCCCGCCCGGATGGTGGGGACCGAGCACGACGTCACGGCGCGGAGGCGGGCCGCGGAGGAGGTCCGGCTCGCCGAGGCGAGGTCCTCCGGGATCCTCTCCATCTCCGCGGACGCCATCATCTCCATCGGCGAGGACCAGCGCATCACGCTGTTCAACGACGGCGCCGAGCAGATCTTCGGCTACTCCAGGGAGGAGGTCATCGGGGCCCCGCTGGACGTCCTGATCCCCCAGCGCCTCGCCGCCGTCCACCGCCGGCACGTCGAGACGTTCGCGGCCGGGGAATCGGCCGCGCGCCGCATGGGCGAGCGCGGGATGGCGATCGCCGGCCGGCGCAAGAGCGGCGAGGAGTTCCCCGCCGAAGCGGCCATCTCGAAGCTCGAGGTGGCCGGGAAGAAGATCTTCACCGTGGCGCTCCGCGACGTCACCGAACAGCGGCGGCGGGACGGGGAGCTCCGCCGGGCAATCCGGTCACGGGACGAGCTGATGGGCGTCGTCGCCCACGACCTCCGCAACCCGCTGGGCTCGATCGTCA
>DATBSS010000420.1:0-2002 GCA_036559665.1 Myxococcaceae bacterium | reverse complement strand
CACCGCCTGGCTGCAGAAGAAGGTGCCCTTGAGGTGGACGTCCTGCACCAGGTTCCACTCCGCCTCGGACATGTTGAGGAAGGAACGGTCGCGGAGCACGCCCGCGTTGTTCACCAGCACGTCCACCTTCCCGAACCTGCTCAGCGCGGACCAGAGGATGGCGTCCGCCCCCTCGCGGCCGGCCACCGAGTCGTAGTTGGCGACGGCCTCCCCGCCGGCCTTCTTGATCTCGTCCACCACCTTGTCGGCCGCCTCGGAGCTCTTCCCGCCGCCGTGGCGGTCCGAGCCCAGGTCGTTCACCACGACCTTCGCGCCCTCCTTCGAGAACGCCAGCGCGTGCGAGCGGCCGATGCCCGCCCCCGCGCCGGTGACGATCACCACCTTGCCGTCGAACATGCCCATGGCGTCCAAGCCCTTTTCGAAAAATGGGCGCGCACCATAGGGGAAGGGGCGCTCAGCCGTCCAGCAGGCCGAGGAGCGTGTTGGGGTGGTAGAGGTCCAGGAGCGGCCCGCGCTGCGCCGGCACCGCGTCCAGCACCGCGCGCGCCCACGACTCGGGGACCTGCTGGGCGCCGTGGTAGGCGCCCAGCAGCGCGCCGGTGATCGCCGCGTTGGTGTCCGTGTCCCCGCCGCGGTTCACCACGTCCACCAGCGCCGCCTCGAACGTCTGGGCGTGGAACAGCTCCCACCACGCCAGCCGGAAGGACACCCGGACGAAGCTCATCATCGAGAACAGGTGCAGCTCCGGGCCGAACAGCTGCGGGTCGGGCTGGCGGGCGGCGTCGATGTCCTCGCGCACGCACTGGGCGGCGAACTGCGCGTCGCGGGCGAACTCCTGCGCCTCGTCCCGGCGGGCGAAGAGCGCGCCGGCCACCGCCACCCCGGAGAGCGCGCCGTCCACCAGGTCGTCCGGCGAGAGCGGCTTCACCTGGGTGATCGCCCGCGCGATGGCGCCGTTGAGCGCGGCGCACGCCATCTGGCAGCGCGGGTCGAAGTGGGTGAGCGCGGAGTCGTCCAGCGACGCCTGGGCGCGCGCCTCCTCGTCGTTGGCGCCGGCGAGCTTCACCCCGATGGGCGCGGTCCGCGCCAGCGAGCCGTTGCCGGCGAACTGCCGCGCGCTCCGCAGCCAGACCATCTTCCCGGCCGTCTGGTGCATCCGCCCGCCCTGCATCTCGTCCAGCGCCTTGCCGACCTGCTCGGGGATGTCGGACTTCTCGATCTCGCCCTCCGCGGTGCGGATGGCCAGCGCGTGCTGGCGCCAGGCGAGGTAGCGCTTGGCCACGTCCAGCGCGTCGTACTTGCCAATGGCGCCCAGCCCGGAGGCGATGCAGCAGGCCATCTGGGTGTCGTCCGTCACCTGGCCCGGCTTCACCGAGAAGGGCCCGCCGCCCTTCATCTCGGTCTGCATCCCGGTGAGCATCTCGGGGAAGGGAGGGCCCGGGAACCGCTTCGTCTCGTTGGTGGCGCCCAGCGCGTCGCCCACCGCCACGCCCAGCAGCGCCCCGCGCGAGCGGCTGGCGACGATCTGGGGGTCGGGTTGGTTGGGTGGTTTACGTCCCGGTGGTTGCTTGCGGACGGGCTGCTTGAGGGCCATGGTTCGAACAGGGTACATCGCGCGCCATGACCGAAATCGTCAATGTCCGTGCCCGTGAGATCCTCGACTCACGCGGCAATCCAACGGTAGAGGTCGAGGTAGCGCTGGAAGACGGCAGCGTGGGCCGCGCGGCGGTGCCTTCCGGCGCCTCCACCGGCGAGCACGAGGCGGTCGAGCTGCGCGACGGCGACAAGGCCCGCTACGGCGGCAAGGGCGTGCGGAAGGCGGTGGCCAACGTCAACGACACCATCGCCCCCGAGGTGGTGGGGATGGACGCGTCCGACCAGGTGGCGCTGGACGCGCGGCTCCTGGAGCTGGACGGGACCCCCAACAAGGCCAAGCTGGGCGCCAACGCACTGCTGGCGGTGTCCATGGCCAACGCGCACGCCGCCGCCATCGCGCACGGGG
>DATBSS010000419.1:0-16290 GCA_036559665.1 Myxococcaceae bacterium | reverse complement strand
ACCCTACGTCTACTTCGCCTTCTGCCCCCTGATGCTCCCCTCCGGCGACCACCCCAACCCGACGGTGAAGGCGCAACGATGGCCCCGTTGGCTCAACCGCCTCTCCTGGGTGATCAACGAGTGGATCTGGTGCCGAATCCTGATCGGCACGCTGAACCGCGCGCGCGCCTCGCGCGGCCTGAAGCCGCTGCGCCGGATCTGGAACAACCTGATCTCGGCCCGGCCCATCGTCGCCTGCGACCCTGCGCTCGCCCCCGCGCCGTCCGACTGGCCGGGGCCGCCCCTCGATCAGCCCGGCGCCATGTTCGCCCTCGAGCGCGCCCCGCTTTCGCCCGAGGTCTCCGGGTTCCTCGACCGCGGGCCGCCGCCGGTCTACCTGGGCTTCGGCAGCATGTCCGACCGGGATCCGCGCGCCACCACGGCGCGGCTCCTGGAGGCAGTGCGGCGCACCGGCGTGCGGGCGGTGGTCTCGCGCGGGTGGGCGGGCCTCGACGCCGACCAGGCGCCGGATGGGGTGCTGTTCATCGGCCCCGAGCCGCACGGGAAGCTCTTCCCACGGTGCGCGGCGGTGGTGCACCACGGCGGCGCCGGCACCACGCACGCGGCCGCGCGCGCGGGCGTCCCGCAGGTCGTGATGCCGCACCTGCTGGACCAGTTCTACTGGGCGCACCGGGTGGCGCTCGCCGGCGTGGGGCCGGGAGCGGTCCGGCGGCACACGGCGGACCCGGAGCCGCTGGCGCACGCGATCCGGGCCTGCGTGGAGGACCGGGGGCTCCAGGACCGGGCGCGAGCGCTCGGGGCGCGGATCGCCGGCGACGGCGCGGACCGGGCGGCGCAGTTGCTGGAGCGCGTGGCCGCGGGAGAGCGCTCCGCTCGAAGCTAGAAGCGACCCTCGAAGACCAACCCGGTGCTACCGGCCGCGCACGTCGCAGCCGGTGACTCATCGCTTCGCGGTCAGCGCGCGGCGGACGTGCTGCCCAGGCGGGCGGTGATCCAGCCCACCACGTCCCCGGTGATCTGGTTGTGCTCGGGCTCGTGCATCAGGTCATGGAAGACGCCGTCGTAGATCTTGAGCGTCTTGTCGGTGGAGGCCGCGCGCGTGCTGAGCTCGCGGCTGCCCTCGGGGTTGGTGGCCTTGTCGGCGCTGCCGTGGAGGATGAGCACCGGGACCTTCAGGTCGCCCATCCGCTTCTGCACGTCGTCGATGCCGTCCAGCGCCGCCGCGGCGGACCGGGCCGGGAGGTTGTCGTGCCAGACGAGCGGGTCGGCGGCGAGCTCCTTCTTGGCCGCCTCCTCGCGCACGAACTCGGTGTCGTCCACCGACTGCGCGGGCAGGCCGGGCAGGATGGCGCTGAAGAAGCGCGCCGCGCCCTTCTGGCCATCGGAGACGCTGGGGAACAGCTTGAGCGCCGGCCCGCTCAGCACCAGGCCGCGGAGCTTGTCGCCGTGGGCCAGCGCGTAGTGGGTGGAGATCAGCCCGCCCAGGCTATGGCCGTAGACGAACACCGGGACGCCCGGGTTCAGCTTGCGCGCCTGCTCCACGGCCAGGTCGGTGTCCTCCACGAGCTGCGGGAGGGAGTCGAACCGCTGCCGGTCGCCGCCGGAGTCGCCGTGTCCGCGCATGTCCTGGGCGTAGACGACCAGGCCGCGGGCGGTCAGCGCCTCCGCCAGCGCGGCGTAGCGCGAGGCGTGGTCGCGGATGCCGTGGACGATCACCACCGATCCCATCACCTGTCCGGAGGCCGGCTTCCACTCGTACGCCTGGAGGCAGGTGCCGTCCGAAGCCTGCGCGTGGTACGGGCGGATCACCGCGTTGCCGCTCACGGCCGGCGGGTGCGAGGCCTGGGGGCACGTGCGAGCGGTGGCGCACCCTCCGGCCACGAGGGCCAGCGAGGCGCCGAGGAGAACGACCAGTCGATGCGGGGGGGAGTTGGTTGTCATGGGGCGCTTGAGTACCGCTCCCGCCCGCCGCTCCGCATCCGCCAGATGGCCTATGGATCAGTCCGGTTCCAGCAGGCCCATCCGCGCGGCGCGCAGGGCCGCCGCCGCCCGGGTATCCACCTCCAGCTTCTCGTAGATGTGGATGGTGTGGTGCTGGACGGTCCGGTCGGAGATCCGCAGCGCCTGGGCGATCTCCTTGTTCGTCTTGCCGCGCGCCAGGAGCCGCAGCACGTCCAGCTCGCGGGCGGTCAGCGAGTCGTCCGCGGGGGCCGGTTGCGAGCGCCGGTCGCCCACCGCGGCGAGGCACGCCTCCACCGCGCCCGCGTCCAGCGCGCCGGCCTTCGCCATCGCGCGCAGCTGATCGCCGGCCGCGCTGCGCTCCAGCGCCGGGCGGTGCGGCCTCGACTCCAGCATGGCGCACAGCGCGTCGGCCGCGGCCAGCAGGCGGGCCGGCCGGGAGAGCGCCGGCTCCCGCAGCCCGCGGTGGTAGCCGGACCCGTCCAGCCGCTCGTGGTGCGCGGCGGCGATCTTCGCCACGGAGGCGAGCGGCGCGGCGGAGGCCAGGGCGCGCTCGGTGAAGAAGGCGTGGGCCTGGGCGCGCTCGCGCTCGGTGGGGCGGAAGGCGCGCGGGACGCTCCACACGCCGGTGGGCACCGCCGCCTGCCCCACGTCGTGCAGGTGCGCCGCCAGCACCAGGTCGCGCCGCTCCGCCTCCGGCAGGCCCATCGCCTCCGCCGCGGCGCCGGCCACCTTCGCCACCGACCGCGAGTGGCCGCGCGCGAACGGGCACTGGAGGTCCGCGAAGTCGCCGAAGGCCACCGCGATGTCTTCCACCTGGGTGGGGAGCGCCGCCGCCTCGGCCGCACGCCGGGCCGCCTCGGCGCGGGAGGCGCGCGCGTCGTCGTTCGCCAGGGACTCCAGCATCCCCGCCGCCAGGTCCGCGAGCGCCGGGTCCAGCGCGCGGCCCTTGCGCGCCTTCAGCGTCTCCGCCGCCAGCGCGGGCCCGCCGGCGAGGTGGAACACCACCGCGACGTGCGCCACCTGGGCGACGCGCGACACCAGCGACAGCTCCGAGCGGGCCAGGCCGCGGGGCGCGCCGCTGCCGTCCCACAGCTCGTAGACCTGGTCCAGGGCGAGGGGGACCTCGGGCGGCATCCGGAGCTGGAGCGCGAGCTGGCGCGCGGCGCCGCACGCCTCGGCGGCCCACCCGGCCCGCAGCTCGGAGGCGCGGGTGGCGGCGCGGTACAGGCCGCGCCCCTTCTCCCCCAACGTGGTCCCGGAGCGGGTCACCGCGGAGAGCACGTCCAGCGGCCGGGAGGCATCCGAGTGGATCAGGCGCCGGCGCAGGCCCACGTCGTCGCCGGCCAGCGTGGCCTCCACGGACGCGAACCCGGTGCAGCCCAGGTGGCGCAGGAGCGCCGCGAAGAAGACGGCGGCGCGGGCCTCGGCGGGCGCGCCGGCCGCTTCCGCCAACTGCACGGCGAGCGAGGCGGTGAGCAGGCTCTTGTCCTCGGCCAGGCCGTTGGCCAGGTCCAGGATCACCGACAGCGCGGAGAGGCACTCCACGGTTGGGTTCGGCGCGGGCATGGCCTGCGCCCGTTCTAGCTCACGCGGGCGCAGCCCGGCGGCGTTCTTCTCAAGGCCCCACTTCCGAAGCGCCAGAGGTCGGTCCACCTGTTCATTGGCACTCCAACTAATTTCTGCGAAGCTCCGGGCCGTGTTCAGCAGGATGGTCGGTGGCGGCCCCGCCTGGAAGCGGATCCCGGCTCGCGCCATGGCAGAGCTCGCCAGGTGGGCGCACCACGTCGTCCTGGCGTCGAACCGGCTCCGCCTTCCCGGCCCCGCCGTCCTGCCGGCCGCCGGAGCGGTGGTCGGGCTCTACAGTGGCCTGCTGGCGGGCATCTTCTCCAACCTCATCGCGCTGGTGAGCGCCGGCGTCATGGCGCTGTCGCAGTTCGCGCGCGGGGGCTCGCTGCTGGAGCGCCTGGGGGCCGAGATGAGCCGGGCGGGATGGCACCTGGAGCTGATCCTCCTGGCCGGGCTCCCGGCCGCCGGGGCGCTCCTGCTGGCCCGGAGCATGTCCCCGGTGGGCCCGGCGCGGCTGGCACGGCGGAGGATCCGGGTGCTGTCGTTGCTCGTCCTCGGGGCCCTGGCGCTGGAGTACCCCTTGATCGGCCTCTCCGCTCTCAACCGTGCGCTGCAAGGCGCGAGCGCGGAGCCGGAGCACCTGGGCGCGCTCCCGTGGTGGGCGACGGTGCTGGTACCGGCCGCCGGAGGTCTCCTGGTGGGCCGGCTCCTCTCCGGCCGCCCGGAGTTGCACGGGCACGGCATCCCCGAGGTGCAGAGAGCGGTCCGCGAGGACGGCGCCGGCCTCGGGGTCCGCGCCGGGCTGCTCAAGCTCCTGGCGTCCGCGGCCACCATCGGCACCGGGGGATCCGCCGGGCGCGAGGGGCCCATCGTCTACGGGGGCGGGGCGGTCGCGGCCGGCGTCGCCAGGACCCTGGGCTTCACGCGGCGGGAGCTGACCATCTTGCTGGCCAGCGGCGCCGGCGCGGGAATCGCCGCCTCCTTCAACGCGCCGATCGCGGGCGCGCTGTTCGCGATGGAGATCATCCTCCGCGACTTCGACCTCAAGGTGCTCTCCCCCATCCTCCTCGCCAGCGTCATCGCGACCTTGATCAGCCGGAGCGCCAGCGACGCGGTGACGCTCCTCCAGCGCTATCCCTACCACCTGGTCAGCGCCTGGGAGCTGGTCTCCTACGTCGCGCTCGGGCTGCTGTGCGGGCTGCTCGCCTACGTGTTCGTCCGCCTGCTGCACCAGGTGGAAGATCTGTTCGCGGGCCGGTCCAGGGCACGGCTGAGCGCGTTCCTTTCCCGGCGTCCGCTCCCGATCCGGGCGGCCACCGGTGGCCTGCTCGTCGGCGCGCTGGCGGTGGCCAACCCCTCCGTGTGGGGGACCGGGCATCACTTCACCAACCTCGCCGCCGGCGGGAAGCTGGCGGTGGGCTTCCTGATCGCGGCCTGCGCGCTCAAGCTGGTCGCCACCGCGCTCACCATCGGCTCCGGCGGCTCCGGAGGGACGTTCTTCCCGGCGACAGTGATCGGTGCCATGGCGGGCGGGGCGTTCGGCACCGTCCTCCACCACCTCTTCCCCTCCGCGACGGGCCCGGGCGGCGCCTACGCGCTGGTCGGCATGGGCGGGGCGGTGGCCGGCCTCACCCGCGGGCCGCTGACCGGGATGATGATGATCTACGAGCTCACCGGGACGTACCAGATCGTCCTGCCCCTGATGGTCGCGTGCACCATCTCGTCCGCGCTCTGCCATTGGCTGGTGAGCCGCCACCCGAACCCCGGCGCGTCCACACAGGACGTCCTCAGCCGGACCCTGGTCCGGGACCTGATGGTCCAGTTGCCCGCCGTGCCGGAGCACCAGGCGCTGCGCGAGGCGGTGGACAGCGTGGTCGCCTCGGGGGAGACCGCGCTGCCGGTGCTCGACGCGCGCGGAGAGGTGTCCGGCCTGCTCCAGTTGCACGAGGTGCACGAGGTGTGGCGCGACGCGTCGCTGACCAACATGCTCCGGGCGGTGGACGTGGTGCGCCGCACGGCGGTGCTCCGGGCCGAGGAAGACCTCCACGCCGCCCTGGCGGCCATGGACCGCGAGGACATCGACGTGCTGCCGGTGCTGGACGGCCGCGCCAGGCCGCCGGCGATCGGCATGATCACCCGCGCCGCCATCCGGCGCCGCCTCCAGGCCGGCGCGGCCTCCCAGCACGCCGCGGGCGCCACACCGGTCGCGCCCACCGAGGCGAACGGGCGCCGGGGCACGGCGTGATGGAGCCCATCCTGGCGAGGGCGAACGCCCGCGTGCTCGCCCAGCTTTCGTGGTCGGACCTGCTGGTCGCCTTCGACTTCGACGGCACGCTGGCGCCGATCGTGGACGAGCCGCGGCGCGCGGTGATGCCGCCGCGCACGCGCGAGCTGCTGGAACGCCTGTGCGCCCTGTACCCCTGCGTGGTGATCTCCGGCCGGGCGCAGGGAGACGTGCTGAAGCGGACGCGCGGGGTGGGCCTGCGCGAGGTGATCGGGAACCACGGGCTGGAGCCGTGGCGCCAGACGGACGAGTTGGTGGTGCTGGTGCGCGGCTGGGTGCGGCACCTGTCGCGAGCCCTGGCCGCGTTGCCGGGCGTGGAGATCGAGGACAAGGGCGTCTCCGTCGCCGTGCACTACCGGGGATGCCGGCAGATCAAGATCGCCAGGCAAGCCATCCTGGAGGCCGCCGCGGGCCTTGGACCGCTCCGGCTGGTGGGAGGCAGGATGGTGGTCAACCTCATCCCCGAAGGCGCTCCCCACAAGGGGATCGCGTTGGAGGCGTCGCGAGACCGGCTCGGGTGCGACACCGCCCTGTACGTCGGCGACGACGAGACGGACGAGGACGTCTTCGCCATGGACGAGCCCGGACGCCTGCTGGGGATCCGGGTCGGCGCCAGCAGCCGCTCCCGCGCGCCCTTCTTCATCGACTCCCAGCCGGAGGTCGATCGGCTGATCGAAACGCTGATCCTCCTGCGGGCGGGCGGCGAACGGCGTAGAGTCCACTCCTAGGTGGTCGCGCCTCCCCGGTACGCACCGCTGCCGGATCTCGGCGAGGTGCTGGAGCTGATGCGGTTGGTCTGGGCGATCGACCACGGCCTGCAAAGCACGTCCCGCCGCATGGAATCGGCGCTCGGAGTGACGGGGCCGCAGCGGCTGATCGTCAAGCTGGTAGGCCGCTTCCCCGGCATGACGGCGGGCCAGCTCGCCGAGGCCCTCCAGGTCCACCCGAGCACGATGACGGGCCTGCTGGCCCGCCTGGAGGCCAAGAAACTGATCGAACGGCGGAGGGATTCGCGCGACCGGCGCCGCTCGTTCCTGGGGCTGACCGCGGCCGGGGCCGCGCTCGACCGCGCCCGCGTGGGCACGGTCGAGGACGCGGTCGCGCGCGCACTGGACCGGCTGCCCAGGGGGAAGCGCGAGGTCGCCGCCGAGGTGCTGCGGGCGCTCGCCGCCGCCCTCAGGCCAGCCTCCCGGGCGGCGCTACCGGCGGGCTCGTCCCGGAAGCGGAGGAAGAGGTAGGAGCGCCGGGTCGAGCGGGCCCCCGGCGAGGCCGCCCCCGTGTCTTGATAGTTTGCATGCAAATCAATCCTCGATATGAACGCCGGGTACTCCCCCGCTCCGGCGCATCGCGACCTCGATGGAAACGGCATCCCTGAACGCAGAGGTCGAGCGGGCGGCCCGCTTCTTCCAGGTCAACCTCGATGGCGACGTGCGGGTCCAGGTCCTGCGCTTCCTGGCGGCGGCGACCGACCACTCCTGGACGGCGGACTCGGTCGCCCGCGAGCTGGGGGTGGCCTCGGCGGAAGCGGCCAAGGCACTGGATCATCTGTGCACCCGGAACCTGCTCGATGTCCGGATCAGCGCCGAGCTGCACTTCCGGTACAACCCCGGCTCCGAAGCGCTGCGGGACGAGGCCACGGCGTTCCTGGACGTGTTGGACCACAAGCCGCTGGAGCTGGCGAAGCGGCTCGCCGAACAGCGCCAGGAGCAGGAGCGGGCCGCGGCGCTGCAGGTCTTCGTGGACGCCTTCCTGCTGCGAAATCAGGAGAAGAAGGATGGCTGAGTCGGCCTCCTCTTGCGCTCGATGGCGAGCGCCGCCCGTGCCGGGTTCCTCATCCGCGGGTACCGGCAGGCCAGGGAGCGCCTGTTGCTGTGGGCGAGCTTGTGCTTCGTCGGGCTGGCGCTCAACAGCATCCTGCTGTTCGTGGATTTGATCGTGGTCCCGGCCGTGGACCTCACCGTCCCGCGCGGCGGGGTGGCGCTGGCGGCGATGGTCTTGTTGCTCTACGGCGTCGTCTGGGAGCTGCGTCCGTGATCGCGCCGTTCCTCTGGGGGGCGCTGACCCTCGCCAGGTGAAGACCATGAAGATCCTGATCTCCGGAGCTGGCATCGCCGGGCCTACGCTGGCCTACTGGCTCTTGAAGCACGGCTTCGAGCCCACGCTGGTCGAACGTTCGCCCAGGCTCCGGACCGGGGGCTACGTCATCGATTTCTGGGGCACGGGCTACGACGTGGCAGAGCGGATGGGGCTGCTCCCCGTGCTCCGGGAGCGCGGGTACCGGGTGAAGGAGGTCCGGATGGTGGGCGGCGGCGGCCGGCGCGTCGGTGGATTTCCCGTGGAGGCCCTGGCGCGGCTGGCGGATGACCGGTTCGTGAGCATCCCGCGCGGCGAGCTGGCCGCGGCGCTCTACGCGACCATCGACGGGCGCGTCGAAACGCTGTTCGGTGACAGCATCACGTCCCTCCACGACACCGGCACCGGGGTCCGGGTCGAATTCGAGCGCTCGCAGCCGGGGACGTACGGCCTCGTGGTCGGCGCCGACGGGCTGCACTCCAACGTGCGGCGGATCGCCTTCGGCGACGGCGGGCTCGAGCGCTACCTCGGGATCAAGGTGGCGGCGTTCGAAGTGGCCGGCTACCACCCGCGCGACGAGGATGTATACCTGATGTACACGCGGGTCGGGCGCCAGCTCAACCGCTTCAGCCTCCGCGGCGACCGCACCCTGTTCCTGTTCATGTTCGCCGACCCCAACCCGGGCCTCCCGGAGCCCGGCGACGCGGCGGCGCAGAAGGCAATCCTCCGGGCGCGGTTCGGCGCCGACGGCTGGGAGAGCCGGCGGATCCTGGAGGCGCTGGAGTCGGCCGAGCACGTGTACTTCGATCGCGTCAGCCAGATCCGAATGGATCGCTGGTGGAGGGGGCGGGTGACGCTGCTGGGCGACGCCGCCTGGTGCGTGTCCCTGCTGGGCGGGCAGGGCTCCGCCCTGGCGATGACCGGGGCGTACGTGCTTGCCGGCGAGCTCAAGAACGCGGGGGGCGAGCCGGAGCTGGCGCTGGCGCGGTACCAGGACCGGCTCGGGGGCATGATGGCGGCGAAGCAACGGGCGGCCACCGGCATGGCGGGCTTCTTCGTGCCGCGCTCCAGGCTCAGGCTGTTCCTGCGGAACCAGGCCACCAGATTGCTGTCCGTGCCGTTCCTCGCGAACCGGCTCATCGCCGGGGACCTCCTGGACCGCTTCGACTTGCCGCCGTACTGAGCGGGCGCGCCGGCACGGAGTCACCCGCGGCGCCTGCCCAGGCTCCACTTCAGGGCGGGCGGGGTCACCATCGTGGTGGCGATCACCATCACCACCACCGCGGAGAAGGTGGTCTCGTTGATGACCGGGGCTCCGCCGACCGAGAGTGCCAGCCCGATGTTGGCGAAGATCAGACCCACCTCGCCGCGGGGGATCATCCCGATGCCGACCGACAGCCGATCCACGCCCCGCGTCAGCACGCCGAGCGAGCACACCTGCTTGCCGACGATGGCCGCCACGGTGAGCACGCCCGCCAGCACCAGCGCCCCGGGCCGGGCGAAGGAGCGCAGGTCGGTCCGGGCGCCCATGACGACGAAGAAGATCGGCACCAGGAATGCGGAGATGGGGTGGATCAGCTCCTCCAACCCGTGCTCGCCGCGGTCCACGAAGTCCCGGTAGTGCACCTGTTCGAGGATGAGCCCGGCGGCGAAGGCGCCGACGATGGCGGCCAGGCCGATCAGGCTGGCCAGCCACGAGAGCAGGAAGCAGAACGACAGCCCGGCGGCGAGGAGGACGCCCCGCGAGCGCAGCCTCGACGCCAGCGAGAACATCCTCCGGGAAAGCAGGACGCCCAGCCCGAGCGCGGCGACCAGGAACCCCAGGGCCTTGCCGGTGGTGAGCAGGACGTCCACGGCGGCAAGCGAGCCCCCGCGCTCGGCCGCGCCGATGGCGCCCACCACCACCGCCAGGATGACCAGCCCCAGCACGTCGTCAATCACCGCCGCGCCCAGGATGACGCGCGCCTCCCCGCTCTGGGAACGCCCGAGGTCGCTGAGGACGCGGGCGGTGATGCCGACGCTGGTGGCGGACAGGGTGGCGCCGAGGAATGCGTGGGCGTAGAGACCCTCTCCCGGAAGCAGCCAGGCGCCCACGGCCCATCCGAGGCCGAACGGCGCGATCACCCCCAGGGTCGCCACCAGCAATGAGGACCCGCCAACCTTCAGCATCTGGCCGACCGTCGACTCCAGGCCCACCTCGAAGAGCAGGACCAGCACGCCGACCCGGGCGAACATGTCGATGAACGGGTCCGCCTTCATCGGCTCCAGGCCGGTGAAGCCCAGGAGGCCCAGGTTCCCGAGGACCACCCCGACCAGCAGCTCGCCCAGCACCGGCGGCTGGCCAACCCGGAGCGCCAGCTCGCCCCCGAGCTTCGCCGAGAGCAAGATGACCAGCAGCCAGAGCGCGACCGCCGCCGCCGGGTCCGCGTGCGCTCCGGCCGTCGTCGCGAGCGTCGTCGAGATCATCGCGCCGATACTCTAGCGCCCGCCAAGGAGCCGATCGATCGACTGGCCCCGGCCGCTTGCAGCGCCATCGCGCGACGGGCGTTCACCGTTGCACGTTGCCTGGGCGCCGTGGCGAATTGCGGCGGGCCGGGGGCCGAGCCACTCCGACCCCCCATGGATGGCGCGCGTTGGCCGGGGTCTTGCTGGGCCCGATGGGCCGCCCGCGCTTCCGGCCCGACCCCACCCTGGGGTTCCCGTGTGAGGGGAGTTGTCGAAAAGCAACGCGGTCGACGCTGTGAAGGGGGAGGTCCCGGCGCGGTGGGCCGGGCGCCGGGATCTCCACTTCCATGCGAAGGTGCCAGAGTCCGGGCGTTCCATGCGACGCCGCGCCGCCATCGTCCTCGCCGTGCTCGTCACCGCCCTGGCGGCGATCGGCGCCGCCGTGCGCGTGCTGATCGCGCGCGACCGCGAGGCGCTCCTGGAGGAGTTGGAGCGGGAGCACCACGCGCAGTTGCAGGAGGCGGCCCGCCGCTTCGGGGACGACCTCCACGACATCGGGGACAACCTGCGCTTCGCCGGGGGGCTGCTCGCCAGCGGCGGCGCCATCCGGGACCACGAGCGGGAGCTGCGGACGCTGGTGGAGGTGGTCGGCCAGTACAAGGCGCTCTCGGTGACGGACGCGTCCGGCCGCCAGGCCCTCTTCATCGCCGACCCGCACGCGCCGGGCGGGATCCGGTCGGAGCCGTACGCCTCCGCGCTGGCGTCGACCAGCCGCGCCGCCCTGGCGGCCGAGCCCGGCGCCCTCTCCACCTCCCTCCCCATCCTCCTCGCCGAGGGCGAGTTCCGGGCCTTCGCGACGACGGCGCGCCGGGCGGACCAGGGCCTGGTGGCGGTCGCGGTGCTCGTCGACATCCGTCCCTTGATGGCGCCGTTCCGCCTGCTCGCCGCGCAGCCCGGGACCAGGCTCCTGATGCTGGGCGCGCACGGGCGGCCCACCTCGGCGAGCGACCCGGCGCTGGCGCGGGCGGCCCTGGATGGCGCGACGCCGCTCCTCCAGGAGGGCGTGGCACGGATGCGGGCCGGCCGCGCGTCCTGCCTGCGCCTGCCGGAGCAGGAGGCGGTGGCGGTGGGGTTCGACGCCGCGCCGGCCGTGATGTGCGAGGTGCCCATCCCGGTGGCGGACGGGGACCCCTGGTCGGCGGCCACCGTCACCTCCACGCGCACGCTGGCCGCCCACGAGCGCCGGGTGTCGCTCCGGATCGGCGGCGCCGCCCTGCTGGTCACCGCCTTCCTGGCCGTCTTCGCCGCGTACGTGGTGGCGGCCTCCCGGCGCGCGGTCGCCCTCCGCGAGGCGCAGCGCCACGCGGACCGGCTGGCGCACCTCCACGAGCGGGTGCGGAAGATCCTCGACAACATCCCCACCGGCGTCCTCGCGCTCTCCGCCGGCCGGACGATCTCCACCGTCAACCGGGCACTGCAGGACCGGCTGGGCGCGGTGGCGCCGGCCGGGCAGCCACTGGCCTCCGCCTTCCCGCGCGCGCCGGGCGCGGTGCACCAGCGGCTGGACGCGCTGCTGGACCGCGCGCAGCGCGCGGGCGAGGTACAAAGCCTCTTCGGCGAGCGGCTGGCGCTCTTCGGCGACGAAGGCCAGTTCAACGTCCACGCCGTCCCGCTGGAGCCGCTGGATCCGGAGGTCCGCGCGCTCCTGGTGGTGGAGGACATCTCCAACGTGCGCGCGCTCGAGTCCCAGCTCGTGCGCGCGGAGAAGCTGGCCAGCATCGGCGTCCTGGCGGCCGGGGTCGCCCACGAGATCGGGACGCCGCTGGGCGTGGTGCGCGGGCGCGCCGAGTACCTGCTGGGGAAGACCGCGGCCGGCTCCACCCACGCCTCCGGGCTGGGCGTGATCATCGAGCAGATCGACCAGGTCAGCCGGACGCTGCGGCAGCTCCTCGACTTCTCGCGCATCCAGCCGGCCGCCGCGCGCCCCACGCCGCTGGAGCCGATCGTCGAGAACGTCCTCGAGCTGCTGGGGCTAGAGGCGCAGCGGCGCTCCATCGCGCTGTCGGCCGCGCTGGGTCCGGGCCTTTCGCCGATGTGGGCGGATCCGGACCAGCTCCAGCAAGTGCTGGTCAACCTCGTCCTCAACGCCTTCGACGCGTGCGCCTCCGGGGGCCGGGTGGTGGTCGGCGCCTCTCCCGGCGAGGAGGGCTGGGCCGCCCGCATCACCGTCCAGGACGACGGGTACGGCGTCCCCGAGGAGCTGCGGGCGCGCGTGTTCGATCCGTTCTTCACCACCAAGAAGCGCGGCCAGGGCACCGGGCTGGGGCTGGCGATCGTCGCCCAGATCGTCCGCAACCACGGCGGCCAGATCGAGCTGGAGAGCGCCGAGGGCGGGGGCACCCGCGTCACCGTGCTCTGGCCCAGCGCTCCCCGGGCCGGCGCCGGCGCGGAGGAAGGAAGCCCCCATGTCGCGGTCTGAGCCGCGCGTCCTGGTGGTGGACGACCACGTGGAGATGGCGCGCCTGCTGGGGGATCAGCTGGGCGAATTGGGATACCGGGTGACCACGGCCACCTCCGGCGGCGAGGCGGTGGACGCGCTCCGGTCGGCGCCGTTCGACGTGGTAATCACCGATCTCCGGATGGAGAAGACCGACGGCTTCGACGTGCTCCAGGCCGCGCTCGAGGTGGACCCCAGCCTCCCGGTGCTGATCATGACCGCCTTCGGCGCCATCGACACGGCGATCGAGGCGATCAAGCGGGGCGCGTACCACTACCTCACCAAGCCGTTCCGACTGGAGGAGGTCCGGGTCTACGTCGAGCGCGCGCTGCAGGAGCGCCGCGTCCGGTCGGAGTGGCGCTCGCTCCGGCAGATCGCCGGCCAGCGCTCCTCCCTGGCGAGCATGCTGGGGCGCGGCGCGGCGATGCAGGCGCTGTTCCAGTTGGTGGAGCGGGTCCGGCACTCGGAGGCGCCGGTGCTGATCCGCGGCGAGAGCGGCACCGGAAAGGAGCTGGTGGCGCGCGCGCTGCATTTCGAAGGGCCCCGGCGCGCCGGCCCCTTCGTCCCGGTCAACTGCACCGCGCTGCCGCCCACCCTGCTGGAGAGCGAGCTGTTCGGGCACGTGCGCGGCTCGTTCACCGGCGCGTCCGCCCCGCGACGCGGCCTCTTCGTGGAGGCGGACGGCGGGACGCTGTTCCTGGACGAGATCGGCGACATGGCGCCGGAGCTGCAGTCCAAGCTGCTGCGCGTCCTCGAGGACGGGGAGATCCGGCCGGTGGGGGCGGACGCCCCGAGGAAGGTGGACGCGCGCATCGTCGCCGCCACGCACCAGGACCTGGAGGCGCACGTCCGCGAGGGCCGCTTCCGGGCGGACCTGTTCTACCGGCTCAACGTGGTGCCCATCGCCGTGCCTCCGCTGAGGGACCGGCTGGAGGACCTGCCGCTCCTGGTGGCGCACTTCCTGGAGCAGGCCCGGCAGCGGACCCCGCGCGCGCTACTGGAGGGGTTCACGGACGACGCCATGCGGGCGCTGGCGGTCCACCGGTGGCCGGGGAACGTGCGCGAGCTGGAGAACCTGGTGGAGCGGCTGGTGGTGGTCTCCGGGAGCGCGCGGGTGGAGCGCGCCGAGGTGGAGGCGCACCTGGCCCGGAGCCTGGGCGCCGCGCCGCACCCGCTGGCCACCGCCGGGAAGGAGCTGGTGACGCTCAGGCGGCTGGAGGACGACTACATCGCCTGGGTGGTCGCGCAGTGCGGCGGGAACAAGACGCGGGCGGCCGAGATCCTGGGCATCGACGTCTCCACCATCCACAGGCGCGACCGCGAACGCGAGCGCGGCTGAAGCCCGGGACCGCCGCTGGCGTTCCTGGAAGGCCTGGTCCACTCGCTGGTGCGGAGCGACGACCGATGACGGCGCCGGAGCTGGTCCACCTGGATGGCCCCAACGTGGTGATCGGGAGCCGGGGCTTTCCCCTGGAACGGGTCAGCGGCATCTCCGCCGAGGAACGGAGGCCCCGGTACCGGCCATGGTTCATCGGGTTGGGGATGGCGGTGCTGGCGATCCCGTTCCTCAACGCCGTCGGGGACCGGTACGCCGCGCTCTCGTACGGGCTGGTTGCGGCCACGATTTTCGCCTCCATCTTCCGGGTGACGTTCGGCGGGGCGACCTACGTCCTGGTGCTGGAGGTGGCCGGCGAGAAGCAGGTCGCGCTGAAGAGCTCCGATCACCAGTTCATCATCAGCGTGATGGCGGACGTGCACGAGCTGCTCCACCCGCGGTCCCGGGTGAAGCCTCAGTGAAGCACCCGGCGCTCCGGCTGCTGCCCGTACACGATCCACCCGTACCCCTCCCGGGGAACCGCGACGGTGGCCCGCCACCTCCCGGCGGCGAGGATGGCGATGGCGGCGGCCATCGGGAGCCAGCCCGGCGGTCCGTAGGCGGAGCCGCGGAGCCCGACGTCGACGCCCTGCAGGAGGAACGGCAACCCCGCGGTGAGGGTCAGCACCGCGTTGGCGATGGTCGTCGGCACGATGCTGCGTGACGCCAGCCGCAGCCAGCCCAGGAGCACGCCGAGCAGGACGCAGGTCAGCACGAAGGCGGCGCTCCGGAGGGTAGAGCCCTCTACGTCCTCCCGGCCGATCACGAAGACCGGCGCGTACCACAGGCCCCAGGCGAGCCCGTGCCAGAACAGCCCCTTCCATGGCCCGAAGCGCCGCATCAGGTGGACCATGAAGTACCCGCGCCACCCGATCTCCTCGCCCAGCGACTGGGCCAGGATCAGCGCCCCCGTGGCCAGGAACGCCACCGTGAGCGCGAAGGCCTTTCCCGCGGACGGAACGGCGAGGGCCAGCTCCGGCTCGGCGTGGCCGTGCAGCGAATCCGGCACGGGCGCGCCGATCAGCCCGAACAGCGAGGCCAGGGCGACCGCCGCCGCCGCCAGCACCAGGGGGGCGGCCGCCGCGAGCACGATGAACCGCGTGCGCGCCGGCGCGAGCCCGCGGTCGCGACCGCCGGACGGATCGACCCACCGCCCGACCACCGAGGCGACCGCGAAGGGCTGCCAGCCCATGCACGCCGCGTAGAACAGCGAGCTGGCCAGCAGGCGGGTCACCAGCGGGCGTCCTTCACCGATCCACGCCGAGCCGAGGAGCCATGCCGGCAGCCAGGTCAGTCCGAATGTGAGCGCGAGGTACGCGAGGACGCCGCGGGTGCTCCGGGTCACAACCGCGACTCTACCCCCGCCATGGGAGACAATCGCTCCACATGCACTTCCTCCAAGAAGCCCTCGTCTACCTGATCGCCGCGGTGATCGCGGTCCCTCTCTCCAAGCGCTTCGGGCTGGGCTCGGTGCTCGGGTACCTGGTCGCGGGCGCGGTGATCGGCCCGTGGGGCGTGGGCCTGGTCTCGGACGTGGAGAGCGTCCTCCACTTCGCCGAGTTCGGCGTGGTGCTGTTCCTCTTCCTGGTCGGGCTGGAGCTCCAGCCCAAGCGGCTGTGGGAGCTGCGCCAGTCCGTGTTCGGGCTGGGCGGGATCCAGGTCGCGGGGACCACGGTGGTGCTGGCGGCCATCGGCCTCCTCTTCGGGCTGGGCTGGGCCGCTGCCATCGTGGCGGGCTTCGGGCTGTCGCTCTCCTCCACCGCCTTCGCGCTCCAGCTCCTGGCCGAGAAGAACGAGCTGGCGACCCGGTACGGCCGCGCCTCCTTCGGCATCCTCCTCTTCCAGGACCTGGGAGTGATCCCGCTGCTGGCCGCCCTCCCCTTCCTCGGCGTCGCCACCGAACCGTCCTCCGGGCCGATGTGGCTGAGCGCCCTCAAGGTGGTGGCGGTGCTGGTGGGCGTGGTGGCCGGAGGGCGCTACGTGATGCGCCCGATCTTCAAGGTGGTGGCCGGGACCCACAGCTCCGAGGTGTTCACCGCCACCGCGCTCCTGGTGGTGGTGGGGACGTCGCTGCTGGTGAGCAGGGTG
>DATBSS010000418.1:0-3421 GCA_036559665.1 Myxococcaceae bacterium | reverse complement strand
CACTCACGAAATGCTTCCAGGGCCGCGTCCTGGTCCCCCATCACCCGGTGGAGCTGGATCCGGCTGTGCCAGGCGTCCTCCTTCTCCGGAAACAGGCTGCACGCCTTCTTCGCCAGCTCGAGCGCCTCCGGGAGCCGGCGCTCCTGGTCCAATTGCCGGATGAGCCCCAGATGCGCGACGCGCTGGAGCTCCCTGAGCCGGTTTCGCTGGCGCTCCATCCAGTCTTGGAGCTCGCATCGGCCGGCGTCCTGCTCCGCCGCTTCGAACGCGCAGCCTTCCAGAAACACTCCGGCATGCGGGACCGCGCTGCGGTGGTCCTGGCGCTCCGCCGTGGCCTCCAGCAGGCTCACGTCCACCACCACGTCCTCCGCCAGCGAGAGCGAGCCTGGACCGACGACGCACACGCCCGGGTGCGACTGGCGAAGCCGAAACACGAGCCGCGCCAGGTTGTTCCGCGCCCTCGTGGGCGGCGCCCCTTCCCACAGGAGTTGGGAGAGCTTGAGGCGATCCGTAGGCCCCTCCAGCGCCAGGTAGGCCAGCACCCCCGCGCGGGACGGTTCCATCGGCGTCCCCCCCAGCCGGGGACTCCCGAGAAGTTGGAGCGTCACCTGCGGACCCCGACCCGTCACGGACATCCAGGACTAAGCCTACACCACTGGAAGCCGCCAACCACTGTCTCAACACGTCGTACAACAGGACGTCCAGGCAATAGAACCAGTACGCGCTCACGCGGATGTAGACCAGGGGCGAGTGCGTCCAGATCTGCAACGGGTGGCCCAGGGCATTGGCCAGGAACCCCACCAGCCACTCGTTCCCCCAGCACACCAGCGCCAGGGCCGGCACGCGCAACCATTGGGCGACCGCGCGTGGGACGAACACCCGGGCGTCGAGCGCCCAGATGGTGGCGAGGACGCCCGCCCAGAGGAATACCGTGGGGAAATAGAACCAATGGTGCGGAGACGCTGGGTAGGTCCATGCCCAGCCCCCTTCCAGCAGGCGATAGAGCTGGTTCTGGAGGAGCTCCCAGAACCAGAACAAGGGGCTGAGGAAGACCAGGACCAGGCCCAGGGGAGGACTGGTCCTCGACTTCGACTGTTCGCGATCCGTCACGACGCCTCCAATGCTTTCATCACCTACAACACGTGTCCGAGACGCGTTATCTGACACGTGACGGCGTTATGAACGCGTGAAATTCCGCTCGATTGGTCCCCTCGCGCGCGCGGCCGGCGGGAAAAACCGCCCCGCGAGAAGCGTCTGTGTATCGGAACTGGAGGAATCACCCGATGCCAGACATCCGATACATCGTCGTCTCCGATCTCCACCTCGGCGCCCACACCAGCCTCCTCACCGCGCTGACCCCCGACGGCCGCGTCGACCCGTCGCGCCCGAGCGAACCACTGGCCAGCCTCGCCGCCGCGCTCCGGGAGCTGGTCGCCGCGAACGAGGGTCCGGAGAAGCCGGTCCTCGTCCTGAACGGAGACGTCATCGAGCTGGCCCTGGCGACGACCAACGTCGCCGTCACCTGCTTCCAGCGCTTCCTGGAGGCGCTGATGCCGGCCGGCCAGCCGCCGATCTTCTCTCGCGTGGTCTACCTGCCCGGGAACCACGACCACCACGTGTGGAAGGCCGCCCGCGAGCAGCAGTACTGCGCGGAGGTGATGCGGCTGCAGCCGGGCGGCTCGCTGCCGCAGGTCCCCCACATCACCCCGCTGTTGGGGGCCGCGCCGGTGCGGGCGGCGCTCCTGGACACGCTGGCCGGCGTGGACCGCCTCGGCGTCCCGATGGACGTGGTCTACCCGAACCTCGCCCTCCGATCGGCCAGCGGCCGGCGCCTGGTGGTCATCCACCACGGCCACTTCCTGGAGCCGCTCTACTCCGCGATGAGCCAGCTCCTCGGCGCGCTGATCCCCGACCGGCAGCCTCCGCGGACCGTCGCGGAGCTGGAGGCGGACAACGGCGCCTGGATCGACTTCTTCTGGTCCTCGATGGGGAGCAGCGGCAACGTCGGGCCGGACGTGGCGGTGCTCTACGAGAAGCTCCAGTCCAAGGAGCAGACCCGGAAGCTCAAACCGAACGGCGTCTTCACCAGCCTGGAGACCTTCCTCTTCGACCGCGTCCTGGCCCCCATTGCCCTGCCGCTGCTGGACTTCTTCCGCGGCCGCTCCGACCAGGACCTGACCGAGGAGGAGCGGCGGGGGCTGTGCGCCTACCTCTCCGGGCCGCTCCGGCGGCAGATCCTGGACGAGGTGGGTCCGGTCCCTCCCTCCGTCGCGTTCGTCTTCGGCCACACCCACCGGGCGTTCGCGCGCGCGCTGGACGTCCCGGGGTTCGCCCAGCCGGTGGAGATCTTCAACACCGGTGGATGGGTGGTGGACGCGCCGGCGCCCGAGCCCCTCAATGGCGCCTCCATGCTGCTCGTCAGCGAGGACCTCGAGATCGCCCCGGTCCGCCTGTACGCGGACACGGTGGACCTGGCCCGCGTGGAAGTGCCCGAATCGACTCAGCCCTTCCAGCAGCGAATGGCGAAGCTCCTGGACGGCACACGCTGGCAGGCCTTCGCGCGCGCGGCGCGCCCGGCCGTGGAGCAACGCCGGGAGGGCCTCGCCCACAACGTCAGCCGAGCCATCTGACCTTCCTCACACCCTGATGCAGCCAAGGAGATGACCATGACCCAGATACCCTCGTTCCACTTGCCCCGCGGCTCCGAAGGCCGGCCCGGATGGATCACGCGCGCCGACGCCACCCCCACCAGGGACGTGACCCGCAGGTTCCTGGAGCTCACTGGGCTCGCGGCCCACGACCACCCGGTCTTGCCACCCGGCGCGGCTGGCCACGGCTACCTGGTGATCGGCGGGCTGTTCGGCAAGCACATGCCGGGCTACATGCGCGCGAACCTGGAGGCCCTGAAGCGGTATGGCCTGGACGCGCGCCTGGTGCCGGTGGACTCCGACGCCTCGGTGCAGGAGAACGCGAAGACGGTCCGCCGCGCCATCCTGGGCGCCGCCACCGCCGGCCGCCGGCTGGTGCTGATCGGCCACAGCAAGGGAGGCGTGGACGCCGCGGCCGCGCTCTCCATGTACCCGGATCTGAAGGCGGCGGTGCTGGCGCTGGTGGCCATCCAGTCGCCCTTCGGCGGGTCGCCCATCGCCCAGGACATCCAGTCCACGCCGCTGCTCCAGCCGGTCGTCAACCAGGTGATCAAGGACGTGCTCCGCGGCGATCCGCAGAGCGTCAAGGACCTCACCTACGACGCGCGCGAGCGGTTCCTCGCCGAGCACCCGCTGCCGCTGGACGTCCCCGCGGTGTGCGTCGCCACCTCCCGGCTGGACGTCGGCTCGGTGCTGGTCGCGTCCCAGGACTACCTCTGGGCGCGGTACGGCTACCTCTCCGACGGCCTGGTGGTCCCCGAGGACGCGGTCCT
>DATBSS010000417.1:0-25504 GCA_036559665.1 Myxococcaceae bacterium | reverse complement strand
ATCCGCTCCAACACGCCTCGCCTTCCCGTCACCCAGCCCTCCGCCGCCCCCGTGCAGGCCCGCGCCGCCGCCGCCCCGCGGCCGGCCGCCCCGGCCCAGACGCCGCGCGCCGCCGCGCCGCAGGTCCCATGGGCGTTCCGCGGAGGCCCGAACACGGAAGTCGGCAAGACCATCCAGACCATGGTGAACCGCGCCCGCCAGTTCGACGTGAAGCTGGGCGGCGACTCGGTGGAGCGGATGCTGACGGAGGGCATCCTCAAGAACCCGAGCATCACCAACGACATGCTGATGCAGATGAGCCGCGTGCCGCTGTCCAAGCTGGCCGACACGCCTTCGGACCGCGCCGAGACCGAGCGCCGGGTACCGGGCTCCCGCAACCTGGCGTCGCACCAGTTCACGGTGGGCCTGCTGTCCGCCATCACCGGCGCCGACCCGAAGGCGCTCTCCCAGGCCTCGCCGGGGCTGGGCGTCACCGGGTCGCCGGGCACGCCGGTCCTCTTCGCGCCCGAGCGCACCGGCCTGCAGCGCTCCACCGCGCTGCACGACACCACCGACTACCTCAAGTACGCGGGTGTGGCCGGGCTGAACAAGGCGGTCTGGGGCTCCGAGAGCTCCACCTGGTCCGCGGCCAAGTCCGTCTTCGGCGTCCCGTACTAGGCGCGCGTCAACGGACGGTCAGCACGACCTTCCCGTGCGCCTTCCCCGCCTCCACGTACGCCAGCGCCTCGCGCGCCTGGTCGAGCGGGAAGGTCCGATCCATCACCGGCCTCAGCTTCCCGGCGTCCACCAGGTCCGCCAGCATCTGGAGCTGTGACCCGTCCGGCCACATGAAGAGGTACTGGTAGCTGGCGCCGGCCTTCTTCGCGCGCCGCGCCAGCGGCCACCCCAGCACCGCCATCACTGCGACCAGCGGCGCCTTCATCTCCATCTGGCGGGCGGTGGCGGCGTCCGGGAGGTTGTTGATGCTCAGCACCCGTCCGCCCCGCTTCACCGCCTGGAAGCTCCGCTTCAGCGTCTCCCCACCCATGGTGTCGAACACCGCGTCCACCCCGCGCGCCACGTCCTCGAAGCGTTCGGTCCGGTAGTCGATCACCCGGTCCGCCCCCAGGGACTCCACCAGGGCGCGGCTCCCGGCGCTGGCGGTGGTGAACACCTTCGCTCCCAGGTGCTTGGCGAGCTGGATGGCCAGCGTCCCCACGCCCCCCGCACCCGCGTGGATCAACACCGACTCCCCGGCCTTCACCCCCATCCGGTCGTTCAACGCCTGCCACGCCGTCAGCCCTGCCAGGGGCAGCCCGGCGGCTTCGACGTGCGTCAGCTTCGCCGGCTTGCGCGCCGCCAGTGACTCCTCCACCACCGCCTGCTCGGCGAACCCGCCGCAGTCCAGCTTGGCGAGCCGGGCGAAGACCTCGTCCCCGACCTTGAACCTCCGCACGGCCGCCCCCGCCGAGCGCACCACGCCGGAGACCTCGTTCCCCAGGATGAACGGGAAGGTGACCTTCCGGACCGCGCTCAGCTTCCCGCCGCGGACCTTGAAGTCCACCGGGTTCACCCCGGCCGCGTGGACGTCGATCAGGATCTGCGCCGGCCCAGGCATGGGCGCCGGCAGGTCCTTCACGGTCACCACCTCGTTGCCGCCGTACCGGTCGATCGCCGCGGCCTTCACGAGGCCGTTTCCATCAGCCCCAGCACCCCAACGAGGGATTCGATGCGCGCCGAGCCCTCCATCCGCAGCCCGACGTAGCGGACGCCGGCGGCTTC
Source organism: Myxococcaceae bacterium (assembly GCA_036559665.1). GTDB lineage: Bacteria > Myxococcota > Myxococcia > Myxococcales > Myxococcaceae > DASRBA01. The sequence continues at coordinate 23,743 of DATBSS010000417.1, read as the reverse complement.
GGCGGCGGTCCGGTCGAACCGCGAATCACCCACCATCCACGCGTCGGACGGCTGGAGGTTCAGACCCTTGAGCGCGTGGAGCACGACGTCCGGCTCCGGCTTGGCCTTGGGCACCTGGTCCGCACAGGCCACCATCTCCACCAGGTCCAGCAGCTCGGCGCGAGCGAGGAGCGACCCGGCGAGCGAGGTGGTGGTGTTGGTCACCACCGCCCGGCGCACCCTCCGCTTCGCCAGCGCCTCCAGCGTGGGCCTGGCCTCCGGATCCACCCACACGTCGCCCGCGTAGCGCTGGAAGTTCTCCGCGTAGTAGCGGTCGAGCTGGGCGGGGGTGCAGGACAGCCGGAAACCCCGGATGTCCGCTTCCGTGCCCTGCCCGAAGGTGGGGCCGAACTCCTTCCGGGTGATGGGCGTGCCCCGGAAGCGGCGGCCCGCTTCTTCCACCAGGCGGAACCACACCTCCTCGGACCGCAGGAGGACCCCATCGAGGTCGAACAGTACGCCGGCTGGTGATCCAGGGGCGCTCATCTGAGCCTGCCGATCTGCGTCGCCTTCATCGCTCCCCATCCCTGTGACGACCGGGTGGCCAAGAGAGCGCGGCGTCGAGGCGCCGCGGAGGCGCCACCCTACTCGGATCGGAGCCAAGCACCAGTCCCAAGAAAACGTTCTCAGCGGCTCCCGAACAGCATGACCCTTGCATCCAGACCGCTCATCGTGGATCGCCGGCCAATCCTCCTGGTGCTGGGCATCGCCGCCTGCGGCGCGGGCGCCGCCGCGTGTCTCCTGGGCCGCGAGACGCTGCTGTTCGGAAGCGCGCTCTGGTTCCTCCGCTGGCCGCTGGCCGCGCTCTCGGGGCTGCTGGCGATGCGGGCAATGCGCGGCCACCCGGCGCTGGCGCTGGCGGCCCTGGCGACGGCCGGGGCGCTCTCGGCGGACTGGGTCTCCACCCGCGCCGGGCGGGCCGCCCCGGAGCACGTCCCGGTGCACGACGCCTTCGAGCTGACCGTGCTCACCCACAACGTCCTCTTCACCGGCGGCGACCCGGCGCGCACGGTCGACGCCCTTGTGGCGGCGGACGCGGACGTGGTGGCCCTCCAGGAGGTGACCCCCGCCTGGGCGGCGAGGCTGGAGCGGGCGCTCCGGCCGGGCCACCCCTACGCCATCCTGGAGCCGCACCCGGGGGCCCTGGGGTACGCCCTCTACTCCCGCTACCCGCTCACCAGCCCGGCCACCTTGAGGCCGCGCGGGCACAACGGCTTCGCCCAGTGCGCGCGGCTGGAGCTGCCGTCCGGGCCGCTCCCCATCTGCAACCTGCACTTGATGCCGCCGCCCATGACCACCCACCTGCGCGCGCTGGAGGCGAACGCCCGGACGCGGGCGGCCCAGTGGGAGCGGGTGAAGGCGTGGCTGGACTTGGGGGGGAGCGCCGGCCCCGCGCTGGCGGTCGGGGACTTCAACACCGGCGACTACGAGCCGCTCTACCGGCGGATCAGCGCCGGATTCGTCGACGCGGCCGGGTCCACGACGCTCTTCCCCGGCCGGACCTTCCCGAACCCGGCCCAGGTCTCCTCCGCCCCCGGGCCGCTGGTGCGCATCGACTACGTGATGGTTCGCGGGGGCGTGCAGCCCATCGACGTCACCGTGGGCTCGGCGACCGGGTCCGACCATCTCCCCGTCCGCGCGGTGCTGCGCCTGCGCCAGGGGCCGCTGCGCCGCCCGCCAGGCGTGCGGTGAGGGGCCCGGGCGCGGGCAAGCGTTCGCTTCTGTTGGAAGCACCGTCACGGCGCGGCACCTGACGCCGCGCCACAGCGGCCCCACCTTCGTCGTGAGGTGGAACCCTCACCGTACGAATGGTCGCGAGAAATCTATTCCGGCGCCCGCTTCTCAGTGCTCCGAGCACGCCGCACCGGCGGGGTCGGAGTCATCATCAAGCGAGCGCACCCAGGCCGGCCCGAGCTCCGGAGCGCTGAGCGGCTCAGGCATGAATACGAGATCCTCCGCTTCCTCGACGCACCCGGCACCGCCCGGGCCCTGGACCTCACCACGTTCGAAGGCGACGCCGCCCTGGTGCTCGAGGACGCCGGCGCACGCAACCTGGCCGACCGGTTGAACGGCCGCCCGCTCGACGTGGATGCCTTCCTCGAGCTCGCCGTACCCATGGCGGAGATGGTCCGGGAGGTCCACGAGCGCCGGGTGATCCACCGGGACATCTGCCCGGCGAACTTCGTGCTGGACGAGCCGCGCGCGGCGGTCACCCTCGTCGACTTTGGATCGGCGACCGCGGTGCCCGCGTTCGCCAAGGTGCCCGGGGTGCCGGGAGCGTTCGAAGGCACGCTCCCCTACATGGCCCCCGAACAGACCGGCCGGATGAAGCGCCTGGTCGATCGCCGGGCCGACCTCTACGGGCTCGGGGCCACCTTCTACGCGATGCTCACCGGGCAGCCGCCCTTCACCTCCCGGGATCCGCTGGAGCTGGTGCACGCCCACGCCGCGCAGGCGCCCCATCCGCCGGCCGTCGTCAACCCGAAGGTGCCCACCGTCCTCTCGGACATCGTGGTGAAGCTCCTGGCGAAGATGCCGGAGTGGCGCTACCAGACGGCGGCGGCGCTGGCCGCAGACCTCGAGGAGGCCCGGCGGCAGCGGAGGGAACGGGGCGAGATCGCGCACTTCGAGCTGGGCCGGCGCGACCTGCCGTACGGCCTGTTCCTCCAGGGGGACAAGCTCTATGGCCGCGAGGAGCAGGCCCGGGGGCTGGAGGAGGCCGTCCAGCGCACCGCGTCCGGGGCGGCGGAGCTGGTAGTGGTCGCCGGGCCGGCCGGGATCGGCAAGTCGGCGCTGGTGAACGAGGTCCGCGAGGCCGCGCTGGAGAAGGGCCTGTGGAGCGCCGGCCGGGGCGACCAGCTCCGGGACAACGTCCCCTACGCGCCGTTCGCCGAAGCCCTCGGCGGGCTGGCGCGGTCGCTGCTGGCCTGGCCCGAGCCCAGGCTGAAGGCCCTGCGCGAGCGCGTCCAGCGGGCGACGGCGCCGAACGGGAGGGTCCTGGTGGACGTGGTCCCGGACCTGCGGGCCCTGCTCGGCGACCAGCCCCCGGTCGCCGAGGTCGGCGCTGTGGAGTGTGAGCAGCGCTTCCGGCTGGTGTTCACCGCCTTCGTGCGCGCGCTGCTGGCCGAGGGGCCGCCGCTGGTCCTCTTCCTCGACGACCTCCAGTGGTTCGACCCGGCGTCGCTCCACCTGCTCCGCGCAGTCGCGGCCGATCCGGAGATCCGCTCCCTGCTGATCCTCTGCGCCTTCCGGAGCGAGGAGGTGGGCGCCGGCCACCCCGTCGCCCAGGCCCTGGAGTCGATCCAGGCCGGGGGCGCGCGGGTCACCCGGCTCGACCTGGAGCCGCTCGACTCCGATGCGGTCCAGGCCCTCCTGTGCGACGCGCTGCGCGCCGCGCCCCCGGAAGTGGCCAGGCTGGCCGAGGTCGTCCGGCGGAAGACCGGGAGCAACCCGTTCTTCGTCCGCCAGTTCCTCGGGTACCTCTACCGCAAGCAGTTGATCGCCTTCGACGCGCAGCGGGCGCGGTGGACCTGGGACCTGGCGAGCATCGGGGCGGCGGAACTGACGGAGAACGTCGTCGAGATGCTCTCCAGCGTCATCGCGACACTGCCCCTGGAAAGCCAGGAGGCGCTCCGGGCGGCGGCGTGCGTCGGAAACCGGTTCGGGCTCGGCCTGCTCTCACACTTGCTGGACCAGCCGAGGGACGCGACCGCGAGGGCGCTCTGGGCCCCCATCCAGCAGGGCCTGCTGGTCCCGGCGGCCGAAGGCCCCCGATTCGGCTGGGCCGCCGAAACACCGGTGGAGCTGGGGACGACCGTGACACCCGCCTTCCGGTTCGCCCACGACCGCATCCAGCAGGCCGCGTACGAAGGGCTTCCCGAGGAGACGCGACAGACGCTCCACCTCCGCGCCGGGCGCTGGCTCGAGCAGCGCGTGCCCCGGGAGCGGCTCGAGAGCGCGCTGGGCGCCATCGTCGACCAGCTCAACCGGGCCGCCGGCCAGGTGCACGGGGCCGAGCGCCTGCACCTGGCACGCCTCAACGCCCAGGCGGGTGACCAGGCGCGCCGGAAGGGCGCCCTCGCGTCGGCCCTCGGCTATTTCCTGGCGGGGCGAAGCCTCCTGCCCCCGGAAGCGTGGCGGGGCGAGCTCCAACCGCTGTGGTTCACGCTGCTCAAGGACGCGGCCGAGTGCGCGGGGCTGACCGGAGATCGCGAGCTGGGCGAGTCCCTGGTGGACGAGGGCCTGGCGCGGACCGGCGACGCGCTCGAGCGGGCGGCCCTCGGCACCGTCAGCGCCCTCACCAACGCCCTGTACGGCGAGCACGCGCAGGCCCTCCGGCGCGGCCGCGAAGGGCTCGCCGCGCTGGGGATGGACCTCCCGGGGGAGATGTCTGCCCAGGTGGCGAGCGCGGAGACGGCGCGCGCGCGGGCCAGCCTGCGGCTGCGCTCGGAGCGGCAACTGCTGGAGGCGCCCCCGATGGAGGACCCCGCCTGCCGCGCCGCGCTCCAGCTCCTGATCAACCTCTCCTCCAGCTGGTTCACCAGTTCGGAGACGTTCCAGGTGGTGGCCAGCCGCGCCGCGACGCTGGCCGCCGAGAAGGGCGTGGCGCCGGGCGCCGCGGCCGCCTACACCTATTACGGCGCCGGCCTGGCCATCTCCGGGGACTACGAGGAAGGCTACCGCTGGGGTTGCCTCGGCGCCCGGCTGGCCGAACGGCGGGGCGATCCGGCGGAGTTGTGTCGGGCGCTGCTGCTCCTGGGCGGGCACATTGGCCCCTGGCGCGCGCCAATGGCGGAGAGCGTGCCGCTCTTGCAGCGCTGTCACGCGCTTGGGCTCGAGTCGGGAGACGTCGTCTTCGCCGCGTACGGCCTTGCGAACCTCGTCTTCACCAGGATGTCCAGCGGCGCCGAGCTCAACCAGGTGCTGGCGGAGGCCGAGTCCTGCCTGGCCTTCTACCGGAAGGTCCTCTACCTCTCCGGCATCCCGTACGTGCGGCCCTTCGTCCAGGCGGTCCGGTGCCTGAAGGGCCTGACGCGGGATCCCCTCTCGTTCGACGACGATGCGTTCGACGAGGCGCGCTTCCTGGCCCATGGGGCGGAGAACGAGCTGGGCCAGACCATCTTCCACATCCTGCGGGTGCAGGCCTGCTACCTGTTCGGGGACCCGGAGCGCGCCTGGCGATACGCCCAGGACGTGGCCACGCTCCCCTCCCTGAGGAGCCTCTTCCTCCAGGTCGACTTCCGTTACTACGAGGCGCTCGCCGCCGCCGCGCTGGTCCCCGGTGCCGGCCCTGCCGAACGGAGCCGGCTCACCGGGAGCCTCCGTGAGTGCCTGCGCGCGCTGGAGACCTGGTCGGTGAACGCGCCGATGAACTTCCAGCACAAACGCGACCTGGTGGCCGCGGAGGTGGCGCGAATCGAGGACCGGCCGGTGGATGCCCTTGCGCTCTATCACCGCGCCATCGAGGGCGCGGGCCGGGAGGGCTTCACGCAGGACGAGGCGCTCGCCCACGAGCTGTGCGCGCGATTCCACCGGGCGCGGGGCGCGACGCGGATGGCGGACCTCCACCTGGCCGCGTCGATAGATGGCTACGCCCGGTGGGGAGCCACCGCGAAGGTGGATCAGATGGAGCGGGAGCTCCCACCCCTGGACCTGAGCGGGAAGGCCCGGCCCCTCATCACGTCCCCGGCTCCCCCCGCGCTCGACTACTCCAGTCTCGTCCGGTCGAGCGAAGCGCTCACCGCGGAGCTGGTCTTCGACCGGTTGCTGGAGACGCTGGTACGGACGAGCGGAGAGGCAGTGGAGGCGGAGCGGACCGCGCTGGCGCTCGACGAGGGCGGGCTGGTCCTGCGCGCCACGGCGACCGCCCGCGGGGAGGTCTCGCTCGTGCAGCAACCGGTGGACGCGTCTCGCTCCGTCCCCACGTCCGTCCTGGAGCACGTGTTCCGGACCCGGGAGGTCCTGGTGCTCGGCGACGCCGCCCGCGAAGGCCGCTTCACCGCGGACCCCTACATCTCCGAGCACGGCGTGCGCTCCGTCCTCGCCGTGCCGATCATCCGGGGTGCCCAGGCGCTGGGTGTCCTCTACTTCGAGAACAACCTGGTCAGCGACGCGTTCACCACCGACCGGGCCGAAATGCTGAGGCTGCTCTCGGCGCAGATCGCGATCGCGCTGGGAAACAGCCGGCTCTTCGAGGAGCGGCAGCGCTCCGCGGCGGCGCTCCGCCTGCTCTCCGAGGTCAGCGCCCAGCTGGCGGAGACGCTCGATGACCAGGAGGTCCTCTCGCGGATCGGCCGGCTCGCGGTCCCATCGCTGGCGGACTTCTGCATCGTGGAGGTGCTCGAGAACGGCGTGTTGCGGCCGGTCGCCTGGGCCCACGCCGATCCGGCCCGGGCGCCGGCCCTCGCGGAGATCCACCAGCGGTACCCGGTGGAGGCCAGCTCCACCCAACCCCAGGGCCAGGTGCTGCGGTCCAGCAAACCCCTCCTGCTCTCCAGGCTGAACGAGGAGGCCGTCCTCGCCGCGGTCCGCGACGAGCGCCACCTGCGCCTCGTCCGTACCCTGGATCCGAGGTCCCTGATGGTGGTCCCGCTGGTGATCCGCGGCCGGAGCGCCGGGACGGTCACCTTCGGCTCCTCCAGCCCGACCCGGCGCTACGACCGGGCGGACCTGGCACTGGCCGAGGAGGTGGTCCGCCGCTTCGGCGTGGCGCTGGACAACGCGCGGCTCCACCGCGACCTGCGCGACGCCTTGCGGCAGCGCGAGGAGCGGGACCGCTACCTGGACATGGTCCTCCGCCAGCTCCCCGGCGCCGTGTGGGCGGTCGATCGGGACCTCCGCTTCACCTACGCCACCGGGCACATGAGCAACGTGAACCTGGGCGCGGGGGGGCCGGTCGGGAGGACCGTGGACGAAGCCCTCTCGGCCGGCGATCCCACGCACGAGGTGCTCGCGCACCACCGGGCCGCGCTCCGAGGCGAGCGCCGGTCCTACGAGCACCGGTTCCGGGGCCGCTGGTACGCGGTGCTCCTCGACCCAGTGCGCGACCAGGACCAGCGCGTGGTGGGGTGCGTGGGGGTGGCGATCGACGTCACCGGGCAGCGGGAGATCGCCGAACGCCTCGCCCGGAGCGAGGAGCGCCTGCGGGAGGCGCAGCGGGTCGCGCACGTCGGCAGCTTCGAGTGGGACATGGAGCCCAACGCCCTGACCTGGTCCGACGAGCTCCAGCGCATCTACGGGTTCGAGCCCGGCGGGTTCGCCGGGACGTTCGAGGCCTTCCTGGAGCGCGTCCCCGCCGGCGAGGCCGAATCGACCCGGAAGATCGTCTTCGACGCCCTCACGTCCCAGCGGCCGTTCCAGTACGAGCACCGGATCGTGCGGAAGGACGGCCGCGTCCGCGTGCTCCACTCGCGCGGGGACGTCGTCAGGGACGAGCGCGGGCGGCCGATCCGGATGATGGGCACGTGCTGGGACATCACCGAGCAGCGGGAGCTGATCGCCAAGCTCGAGCAGGCCGTCTCCCGCTGGGAGGCGACCGTCAACGCGACCGCGGAGGGAATCCTGGTGGTGGACCTGGAGAACAAGGTCCTGTCCGTCAACGAGCGGTTCCTGAAGCTCTGGGGCCTCCCGCCCCTGGGCTCGGCGCGCCCCCATCACCGCCAGTTGCTCATCCCGGCGCTCGACCAGCTCGAGGATCCGGACGCGTTCCTCTATCGCCTGGAGGAGATCTACGCCCAGGGGGGGCAGGGGAGCCTCGACGTCGTCCGCTTCAAGGACGGCCGCGTCTTCGAGCGCTCCTCGGCTCCGCAGCGCATCGGCGAGGAGATCGCCGGGCGCGTCTGGAGCCTCCGGGACGTCACCGAACGCGAGCGCCTGCTGCGCCGGGCCACGTTCCTGGCCGACGCCACGCGCCTGCTGGCTTCGCTCGACATGGAGCAGGCGCTGGACGGGGTGGCGCACCTGGCGGTGCCGCTCCTGGGCGACGGCTGCGCGATCGACCTCTTCGTCGACGGCGCGCCGCGGCGGGTCGCCGCGGTCTCGCGGGACGCGCATGGAACCACCCAACTCGAGGTGCACCCGGCCGTCCTCACCGGCAAGCCCATCCTCTACCGGAGGTCCTCCATCTCCCGCCTGGGCGCACCGCTGCTCATGAAGGGCCATCTGGTGGGGGCGATCACGCTGTCCGCGGCGCCCTACCGGCAGTACGCCGCCCCGGACCTGGACCTGGCCGAGGAGTTGGCTCGCCGCGCCGCCCTGGCCATCGACAACGCCCGGCTGTACCGGAAGGCACAGGAGGCCCTCCGCGCCCGGGACGAGCTCCTCTCGATCGCCGCCCACGAGATCCGCGGCCCGCTCAACTCCATCCACCTGGCCGTTCAGTCCATCCGGCAGGCCAGGGTGCCGGCGAACGACCTCCCCAGGTTGTTCGACGTCGTCGAACGGCAGGACCGCCGCCTCTCAAGGTTCGTGGAGGAGCTGCTCGAGCTGGGCCGGATCCGCGCCGGGCATCTCCAGCTGGACGTCGAGGACGTGAACCTCGGGGACGTGGTGCACGAGGTGGCGGCGCGGCTGGGCCCGGAGCTGGCCCGCAGCGGTTCGGCGCTCACGGTGGTGGAGCACGAGCAGGTCGTGGGGCAGTGGGACCGGTCCCACCTGGACCAGGTGGTCTTCAACCTCCTCTCCAACGCGATGAAGTTCGGGCTGGGCAAGCCGATCGAGATCACGGTCGGCGCCCGGGACGACTCCGCCCTTCTCTTCGTCAAGGACCACGGCATGGGGATCTCGCCCGAGCTGCGCGAGCGCATCTTCGAGCCCTTCGAGCGGGGCGTCTCGGTGCGCCACTATGGCGGGCTGGGGCTGGGGCTCCACATCGTGAAGTCCATCGTGGAGGCGCTCGGCGGCCGGGTGAGCGTCGCCAGCGAGCCCGGCCTGGGCTCGACGTTCGAGGTCGAGCTGCCCCAGGAGGGGGTGAGGGCGGAGCGCGATGCACATCCTGATAGTCGATGACGACGAGGACATCCTGGAGGTGCTGGCGCTGGTCCTCCAGGCGGAGGGGCACCGGGTGGAGGTCGCCGCCGACGGGCTGGCGGCGCTGGACCTGCTGCACCGGGGCAGCGTCCCCTCGCTGATCCTCCTGGACCTGATGATGCCCAGGCTGGACGGGGAGGGCCTCCTGAAGGCGATGGCGCGCGACCCGCGCCTGGCGCACGTCCCCGCCTGCATCATCTCGGGCCACCAGGAGGCCCGGGAGAAGGCCGTTCAGCTCGGGGCCATCGGCTGCCTGGTGAAACCGATCGAGCTCGACCAGCTGTCGGCGGTCATCTCCGGGGTCGCCGCGGAGGCCGAAGCGCGGACGTAGGCCGGCACGTAAAGAAATGGCGCGCTGGGCGTCTGGGGGGAGGGACCGGAGGGGGAGACATGACGGCACGCAGTGCGTGGGGCGCCTGGATCGGCATCGCAGTGGTGGGCCTGGGGTTGGCTGGTTGCGCCGCCACCGGGAGGCGGGTGAAGGAGACGTGGACGGGGGGCGACCGGCCCCCGGAGAGCCCCTTCCCGACGCGGGCGGCCCTGGAGACGCTGGGGCCGGCGCCGTCCGAGGAGCAGATGTCCTCCCTGGACATGGCGGCGGTGGAAAAGTGGGACCTGGCCGGACCCTTTCCGGAGCGGATTGGCGTGGTGCCCGCGGCGTACCGGGGTGGGTTCGGCGGGGAGTTGGTGACCTTCGCGCAACAGCGCAAAGGGCGGCTGTTGGCCTCCGCCGACATGGCGTGCGTGGCGCGGGAGAGCGGGCGGTTCCTCCTCGACCGGGACACCCTGCCGCCCGGGGGGCTCCAGCGGCACATTGGCGGACGGTGTGGTTCGCCGGGGGTGCGGCACCGCGTCCTCTCCCTCTCCGGCGAGGTGCCCGAACGCGCCACCGAGGAGGATGTGCTGGCGCACTGGAAGGACGGGTTCGCCAAGCTGATGGGCAAGATTCCGGGCGGGCCGGAAACCCGGGCCGCCGGCGTCTGGTTCGGGCACCGGGGGAAGAAGGCGATCATCGCCCTGGCCGTGGCCGACCTCGAGGTGGACCTCGAGACGCTCGCGTTCGCGCCGGCGGCGGATGGGACGGTGGCGGTGACGGGGGCGCTGGTGAACCAGTCGGGCCGGCTGGAGGCGCTGGTCACCCGCGGCCGCACCCAGTACGCCGTCTGCGAAGCGGACCCGGCCACGAAGCTCCCGCGCTTCTCGTTCCGGTGCCCGGTGAACCACGGCGACCCGAGCGCCTGGGTCAGCCTGTTCGTCTTCCCGCCGGACCAGGTCCTGGGGACGGTGGCGGTGGACCTGCTGGTCTTCCCGCAGGGGAAGGGGAGCTCCACCTACGCGCGGCCGGTGCTGCGCGCTCCGCCCGGGGCGCCGGAGGAGGCGGGGGCCCGCTTCGCCTCCCTCCTCAACGGCCTGCGCGCGGAGCAGGGCCTGGCGCCCCTGGCGCTGTCGGAGGGGGAGAGCCGGGTGGCCACGAAGATCGCGCCCCACTACTTCGCGTCGATGTTCGGGCTGGCGCCGAAGGCGGTGGCGGACACGGTGGCGCTGGGGATGCTGGCGGGCTGGGAGGTGGAGCAGGTCACCCGCGGCGCGTACTTCTCCGACTGGGTGGGCTCCGGGGACGTGGGCTCGCTGCTGGCGGAGATGCTGGAGACGCCGGGCGCGCGGCGGACGCTGTTCGAGCCGCACGTGCGGGCAATGGCGTTCGGCACGTTCCGCCTCCCGTCGCGTGGCGTGCTGGGGGCGCTGGTGACGACCTACGCGCCCTTCGAGGAGCAGCCGCAGGGCGCGGAGGCGAGGCAGGTGATGGACGCGCTCAACAAGGCGCGCGCCGAAAAGGGGCTGGGCCCGGCGAAGCTGGTGGCGCTGCCGGCCGACACCCGGACGGAGATGGACGAGGCGCTGGCCCGGGGCGGTTCGGCGCGGGACGCGCTGCAGGTGGTGATGCAGCGGGCGGTCAACCTCACCAGCCGGAACGTGCAAGGGAGCGTGGTGCAGGCAGGGATGCTGGAGAAGCTCCCCTTCCCGGAGGAGCTCCTCCGGCGCCCGCAGCTGGTGGTGTTCGTCGCCGTCACCCACTACAAGCCCAGGTGGTCGCCGTGGGGCCTGTACGTGATCGCCCTGGCGTACACCGAACAGGTCGGCCAGACCGCCTGACCCGGCGCTACGCGGACCGGAGCGCCTGCACCAACCCATCCAGCCGGACCGGCGTGGCGGTGCAGGGCGCGCCTTCCACCCACCACATCTCCACGTCCGCGGCGCCGGCGCCCAGCCGGAGCGTGCAGGAGGAGCGCGTCCCGTAGCCCAGCGCCGGCACGTGGACGCAGACGCTGCCCAGCGGGTCCTCCGGTCGGTGGTGGCGGAGGATGGCGAACAGCTCCTCCGACGTGGGCACCAGGCCCGGCGCCAGCCCGGCCCACAGCGACCGCACGGTCTCGGTACGTGCCCGGTCGTCGCCGCCCAGGCTCCGCTCGGTGACGACGTGCACGCCGGGCTCCAGCACTTCCTGGCGCACCGCCGACCCGTCCGACCAGGTGACGAAGCCCCCGGCCCGGTCCGCGTAGAGCAGGTGGAAGGCGTTGAAGCGCCTCGCATCCAGCGCTCCCAGCTTCGCGTGCAGCTCGCGCGCGCTCCCCGCCCCCAGCGCCTCCACCACCAGCGCCCCGCGCGACTCACGCTTCGGGTCCCGGCCCACCCCGAACCGGTTGGTCACCCCCACGAACACGCCCGCGCGGTTGAGGCCCAGCCACGTCCCTCCGCCCACCTCGTCCCGCCCGGCCACGAACGGGATGGGCCCGCCGGTCCATAGCAGCGGCGCCCGGGCCGCCCGGTCCAGCCGCTCGTCGCGGTTGGCGGCCACCACCAACGGAGCATCCGGGAACTGCCGGACCGCGGCGATCAGCGTGCACATGCGCCGTCATCCCTTCCCGTGGCCCAGCAGCACCTGGTACCGCTCGCGCACCCGTTCCGCGAGCGCGTCCGCGTCCTCCCCCAGCTCCGAAGGCGGCACCGGCTCCTGCACCGCCACCCGGATGTGGCAGCGCGGGTTCAGCCACGGCCCGTCGCCGGCCACCAGCCCGGTGGTCCCGGTCAGCAGCACCGGCACCAAAGGCACCTTCGCGCCGATGGCTAGCTCGAACGCGCCCTTCTTGAAGGGCAGCATCTCCTTGCCGGGGGAGTACGTGCCCTCGGGGAAGAGCAGCACCGGCATCCCGCGCCCCAGCCATTCCGTGCACGCCTGCATCATCCGCTGCATCGACTTCGGCCGCCCGCGCACCACGCTCACGTAGCGCGCCAGGTGCATCATCCACCCCACCACCGGCAGGCTGAACAAGGACGCCTTGGAGACGAACTTGAACTGCGTGCGCAGCGTCATGCAGGCCAGGATGTCGGCCATCGACTGGTGGTTCGCCACCAGCACGCATGCCCCGGGCGGGATCCGCTCCCGGCCGGTGACCTCCAGCTTCCAGCCCGGCCACCACTTCAAGTAGGCCGGCGTCAGCCAGCAGATGTACGCGTGCACCAGCCGCCGGTCGGGGTCGGTGGCGGCGCTGTAGAGCGCCACGAGCAACCCCACGACCAACCCCAGAGGACAGGTCAGCCCGAAGATCAGCCAGTACGCCACCGAGACCGCGTACTTCACGTCCTCACGCCGCCTGGGGTCACCGCTTGCTCGGCGCCGTCATCCGCTGGGTGAGGTTCATCATGTAGCTGGCGTCCAGGCCGCCATCCACCAGCAGGGTCTGCCCGTTGACGTAGCCGGAGTCGTCCCCGCACAGCCACTCGATGGGCGCGGCGACCTCGTCCGCCGAGGCCACGTGCGCGGACGGGAGGGTCGCCGTCACGCCCGCCTCCAGATCCTTCCACGCGTCCCCCATGTAGAACCGCGACGAGTCGGTGTCGATGTACCCGGGGTTCACCGCGTTGACCCGGATCTTCTCCGCCGCCAGCTCGCAGGCCAGGTACCGCACCAGGATCTCCATGGCCCCCTTCATCGCCCCCAGCATCCCGTGGAACGGCAGCGGCATCCGCGAATCCATCCCGGACACCATCACGATCTTCCCGTTCCGCCCGCTCATCAGCGGCACCGCGAGCTGCGTCGCATACAAGAAGCTCTTCACCGTCACGTTGAACGTCTTGTCCATCTGGTGAAGCTTCGTCGCCATCAGCGGCAGGAAGGCGGTGGAGGCCGCGTTCGCCACCAGCGCGTCCAGCCCGCCGAGCTGCTCGCGGACCTGGTCGAACGCCGGGCCCAGGCTCTCCGGCTCCAGCTGGTCCGCCACCAGGGTCAGACACCTCCGCCCCAGCGCGGAGACCTCCTTCTGCAGCGACTCCGCGGCCGCCTGGTCCCGCCGGTAGGTGGAGGCGATGTCGTAGCCGGCCCGCGCCAGGCGCAGTGACACTGCCCGCCCCACCCCGCGCGAACCTCCAGTAATCAACGCGACCCGGTTGCTCATGGTGCGCCGCCTTAGCATAGAGGGACCCATGCACGTCGCCGTCAGCGGTGGAACAGGGTTCATCGGCCGGCCGCTGGTGGACCGCCTCCTCCAGGAGGGCCACCAGGTCCGCCTCCTCACCCGCGACCCGCGGCGGGTCCTCCCGCGCCCCGGCCTCCAGGCCGCCGCGCTCCTCCCCGCGCCTGACCTGGCGGGCTGCGACGCCGCGGTGAGCTTCGCGGGCGAACCCATCAGCCAGCGGTGGACCGCCGCCGCCAAGCGCCGCATCCTCGACAGCCGCGTCCAGGCCACCTCGGCGGTCGTGGAGGCCGCCCGGCGCTCCGGCACGGTGAAGGTGCTGGTGAGCGCCAGCGCCACCGGCTTCTACGGCGGCGCGCGCGGGGACGAGCCGCTGGACGAGGGCAGCGGGCCCGGAAACGACTTCACCGCGCAGGTGTGCTCGGAGTGGGAGGAAGCGGCGCGCCCCGCCGGGCACGCCGGCCTCCGCCTCGCCATCCTCCGCATCGGCGTCGCGCTCCACACGGACGGCGGCGCCCTGGCGAAGATGCTCCCGCCCTTCCGCCTGGGCGTGGCCGGCCCGCTCGGCTCCGGCCGCCAGTGGATGAGCTGGGTCCACCGGGACGACGTGGTCTCGCTGGCGCTCCACGCGCTCCAGACCCCCGCCGCCTCCGGCGTGCTCAACGCCACCGCGCCGGAGCCGGTCACCAACGCCGACTTCACCAAGGCGCTCGGCCGCGCGGTCCACCGCCCCACCTTCCTGCGCGCCCCGGCGGCGGCGCTCCGCCTGGCGCTGGGGGAGATGTCCACCCTGCTCCTGGACGGCCAGCGCGTCCTGCCGCGCCGCACGCTGGAGACCGGGTTCCAGTTCGCCTATCCCACGCTGGACGCGGCCTTCGCGCAGCTCTTCGTCAAGACCAGGTGATGACGCCCGTGACCCACGCCCCCACCCACCGTCCCCCTCCCGAGCGCGGCATCTTCTGCAACCGCACCCTCAACCTCCGGGCCATCAAGGCCATCGGCTACGACATGGACTACACGCTGGTCCACTACCGGCCGGAGGTCTGGGAGCGGACCGCGTACCTGGCGCTCAAGCAGCGGCTGCTCTCGCGCGGCTGGCCGGTGGCGTCGCTGGAGTTCCAGCCGGACGCGGTGATGCGCGGGCTGATCATCGACACCGCGCAGGGCAACGTGGTGAAGGCCAACCGCTTCGGCTTCGTGCGCAAGGCGGCGCACGGCACGAAGGTCCTGGACTACGAGGCCCAGCGGAAGGCGTACGCGCGCACCATCATCGACCTCCACGAGCCCCGCTGGAGCTTCCTCAACACCCTCTTCTCCCTCTCCGAAGGCTGCATGTACGCGCAGCTGGTGGACCTGCTGGACGCGGGGAAGATCCCGGAGGTGCTGGGCTACGCGGACCTCTACCGCCGCGTCCGCGCGGACATCGACGCCGCGCACATGGAGGGGACGCTGAAGGCGCAGATCCTCGCCAACCCGGCGGAGTACGTGGTGCAGGACCCGGAGACGGCGCTGGCGCTGCTGGACCAGCGCTACGCGGGCAAGAAGCTGCTGCTGATCACCAACTCCGAGTGGGCCTACACGGTCCCGATGATGTCGTACGCGCTGGACCCGTTCCTGCCGAAAGGGATGACCTGGCGGAAGCTGTTCGACGTAGTCATCGTCGGCGCGGGCAAGCCGGCCTTCTTCACCGAGCGCCGGGAGCTCTTCGAGGTGGTCACCGAGGAGGGCCTGCTCAAGCCCAGCGTGGGCGGGCTGCGCGAGGGCGCCCATTACCTGGGCGGAAGCGCGCGCGACGTGGAGAAGCACCTGGCGCTCTCCGGTGACGAGATCCTCTACGTGGGCGACCACATGTTCGGCGACGTCCACGTCACCAAGGACGTGCTCCGCTGGCGCACCGCGCTCGTCCTGCGCGAGCTGGAGCAGGAGATCCGGGAGATCTACGCCGCCCTCCCCAACGAGCAGCGCCTCTCCGAGCTGATGGCGGAGAAGGAAACCCTGGAGGCGGCCTCCTGCGAGGCGAGGCTCCAACTCCAGCGGCGCAAGCATGGCTACGCCGAGGCGGGACCGGCGACGGAGGCGGAACTGGCGGAGAAGCTGGGCAAGCTCCGGCAGCAGGCGGAGGCGCTCGATCTCTTGATCGCCCCGCTGGCCCGGGCCGCCACCGAGCTGCACAACCGCACCTGGGGCCTGCTGATGCGCGCCGGCAACGACAAGAGCCACCTGGCGCGGCAGGTGGAGCGGTACGCGGACATCTACACCTCGCGCGTGTCGAACCTGCTCTACGCCACCCCCTACGTGTACCTCCGCTCCCCGCGCGGCAGCCTCCCCCACGACCCGGTCGCGCCGGGCGGCCACGCGGACACGACCATGCGCGACGTGCCGGAAAGCTGAGATAGGCTCAGCGGCATGCCCACCTGGGCCCGCTTCGCGATCTTCTTCACCGTCTTCCTGGGCGTCATCGGGGGCGGCCACTTCTTCCTCTACCGCCGGCTGGTCCGCGCGGTGACGGACAACGTCCGGCTCCGCCGCATCGGCGGTTGGGTCCTCACCGGCCTCTTCGCCAGCCTGGTGGTGGCCATGCCGGTGGCCCGGGTGCTCCAGAACACGTTCAGCGAGCTGGTGGGCGCGGTGGCGTGGACCTGGCTGGGCGTGGCCTGGTACCTGAGCCTCAGCGCGGCGGTGCTGGGCCTGCTCGCCTTCGCGGTCGGTCGAGCCGCGCGCAAGCCCCCGGAGGTGGACGCGTCCCGCCGCCGCTTCCTCACGCGCGCCGCGGCGGGCGGGGCGGTGGCGGCCAGCGCCGGGCTGGCGGGGTACGGCCTGTTCCGGGCCTACGCACCCGCGGAGGTGACCGAGCTGGTGGTGAAGCTGCGCGGGCTCCCGCGCGCCCTGGACGGCTTCACCATCGCCCAGGTGACGGACATCCACGTGGGCCCGACCATCGGCCGGCGCTTCCTGGACGACATGGTGGCGCGGGTGAACGCGCTCAAGCCGGACCTGGTGGCCATCACCGGCGACCTGGTGGACGGCAGCGTCGAGAGCCTGGGCCCCTGCGTGGCCGCCCTGCGCAACTTGAGCGCCCGCAACGGGGTGGCGTTCATCACCGGCAACCACGAGTACTACTCGGGGGACGAGGAGTGGTGCGCCGCGCTCGCCTCCACCGGCGTCCAGGTCCTGCGCAACCGGCGCATCTCCATCGGCGACCCGGCCGCCTCTTTCGACCTGGTGGGCGTGGACGACTGGAGCGCGCCGGAGGAGCGCCGCTCCGACCTGCAGGCCGCCCTCGCCGGGAGGGACCCGGAGCGCGCCACCGTCCTTTTGGCCCACCAGCCCCGCGGCTTCGAGAAGGCCGCCGAGCTGGGAGTGGGCCTCCAGCTCTCCGGCCACACGCACGGCGGGCAGATGTTCCCGTTCAACTTCGTGGTGGGGATGACCACGCCGTACGTCGCCGGCTTCTACCGGCACCAGGGCGCGCAGCTCTACGTCAGCCGGGGCACCGGCTTCTGGGGCCCGCCGTTCCGGGTGGGCGCACCGCCGGAGATCGTCAAGGTCGTCCTCCAGGCGTCCTGATGGGCGTCGACAAGCGCCGCGAGAAGCTGCTGCCGGTCCAGCGCTGGCCGACGCGCGAGGAGGCGGAGCGCTCGCGCTGGTTCTCGCCCATCCAGGTGGGCCCGCTGCCGCTGCTCGAGCGCACCTGGGTCCCGGCCATGGTCCCCTGGCGGGCGACCGAGGACGGCTTCGTCACGCCCAACGTGCTGTCCTGGTACCGGCGGTTCGCGGAGGGGCAGCCCGGCGCCATCGTGGTGGAGGCCACCGGCATCCGGGACATCCCCTCCGGCCCGCTGCTCCGCGTAGGCCACGACCGCTACGTCCCCGGCCTGGCGGAGCTGGTGGAGACGGTGCACCGGGCCAGCGGCGGGCGGACGAAGCTGCTCATCCAGATCATCGACTTCCTCACCATCCGCCGCCGCCCGGCGCGCGAGGCCTTCCTCGGGCGCTTCCTGGCGCTAGACGTGGAGTACCGCCGCGCGCTCGCGGACCTGGCCCAGGACGCCTCCCTCCTCGACGCGCCGGAGCCTACCGTCCGCGCGCGGCTGCTGGCGCTGAGCGAGCCGGAGCTGGAGGCGCTGCTCCGCCCGCGCGACCTCGAGTCCTACCGGATGGGTTTCCGCGAGCGCGTCACCGACACCGACAAGCCGCACATCCGCGACCTGCCGAAGCTGCTCCCGGACCTCTTCGCCGAGGCGGCGCGCCGCTGCGCCGCCGCCGGCTTCGACGGGGTGGAGTTGCACTACGCCCACGCGTACACCATGGCCAGCTTCCTCTCCGCGCGGAACACCCGGGAGGACGGCTACGGCGGCGCGCGCGAGCAGCGGATCCGCCTCCCGCTGGAGGTCTACCGGGCCGCCCGCGCGCGCCTGGGCCCGAAGGTGGCGCTGGGGTGCCGCTACCTGGCGGACGAGATCATCGAAGGCGGCAACCGGGCGGAGGACGCGGTCTACTTCGGCGTGGAGCTGGCGCGGGCGGGGATGGACTTCCTCTCGCTCTCCCGCGGCGGGAAGTTCGAGGACGCGCGCCAGCCCAAGGTCGGCTGGGCCTCGTACCCGTACACCGGACCCTCGGGGCACGAGTGCATGCCCACCACCAACATCGGCCCGCCCGGCCCCTTCGGCCGCAACGTGGGCGCGGTGGCCGCCATCCGCCGGGCGGTGCGGGCCGCGGGCCTGCAGACGCCGGTGGTGACGTGCGGCGGCATCGCCACCTTCCAGCAGGCGGAGGAGATCCTCGAGCGCGGGGACGCGGACATCGTGGCCGCGGCGCGCCAGTCGCTGGCCGACCCGGACTGGTTCCGGAAGATCCGCCTCGGGCGCGGCGGCGAGGTCCGGCGGTGCCTGTTCACCAACTACTGCGAGGGGCTGGACCAGGCCCACAAGGCGGTGACCTGCCAGACCTGGGACCGGCTGAAGCTGCCGGACGACGCGCAGGTCGCCCGCGCCGACGGCCGCCGGCTGGTGGCGCCCCCATGGGACCCGGGCGAGCCGCCGAACGCTTAGGGACACCGCCGAAAGCGCCTCCGCAAAATCCCTCGACCGGGTCGCGGTTCTGGAGCATGACAGCTTCACGATGGCACGCCGTCCGAGGCCGAAGCCGCTCGTGGGCGTCATCATGGGCAGCGAGAACGACTGGGAGACGCTGCGGCCGGCGGGCGAGCTGCTGGACGAGCTGGGCATCCCGTACGAGGCGCGCGTCGTCTCCGCCCACCGCACCCCGGACTGGATGTTCCACTACGCCTCCACCGCCGAGGCGCGGGGCCTCGAGGTCCTGATCGCCGGCGCGGGCGGCGCCGCACACCTGCCGGGCATGGTGGCCTCCAAGACCGGGCTCCCGGTCATCGGCGTCCCGGTCCCGGCCACCGCGCTCCAGGGCGTGGACGCGCTCCTCTCCATCCTCCAGATGCCGCGCGGCACCCCGGTGGCGACCATGGCCATCGGCAAGCCGGGCGCGGCCAACGCGGCGCTGTTCGCGGCGAAGATCCTCGCGCTGCGCGACGCCGGGCTGGCCGCCCGCCTGCGGGCCTATAAGCAGGCGCGCGCGGACGAGGTGATGTCCCAGGAGCTGAAGCGGTGAGCGCGGCGGCGGGCCCCATCCTGCCCGGCGCCACGCTGGGCATCCTGGGAGGAGGGCAGCTGGGCCGGATGACCGCCATGGCGGCGCGCTCGCTGGGCTACCACGTCCACGCGCTGGACCCGGACCCGTCCTGCGCGGCGCGCTACGTGGTGGAGAAGTGCTTCACCGCCGCCTTCGACGACGCTGGCGCGGCCGCGGAGCTGGCGAAGACGTCGAGCGTGGTGACGGTGGAGATCGAGAAGATCTCCCTGGAGGGCATGGCCGCCGCCGCCCGCCACGCGCCGGTGCGCCCCGGGGCGGAGGTGCTGCGCATCGTGCAGGACCGCGCGCGCCAGAAGGCCTGGCTGCGCGAGCGCGGCTTCCCGCTGGGCCCATACCGCGAGGCCGCCTCCGAGGTGGAGCTGGCCTCCGCGTTGGACGCGCTGGGCACCAACTGCTTCGTGAAGGCCCGCTTCGGCGGCTACGACGGCGGCGGCCAGGCGCGCGCGCAAGGCGTGACCGCGGCGGCGGAGGCGTGGAAGGCGCTCGGCGGGCGCCCGGTGGTGGTGGAGCAGGCCCTGGACATCGACTCCGAGCTGAGCGTGCTGGTGGCGCGCGCGCCCTCCGGCCAGGTAGCGGTCTACCCGCCCGCGCTCAACCACCACGAGCACCGCATCCTCGCCTGGTCCGTCATCCCCGGGCCGCTGCCGGACGCGGTCCGCGCCCGCGCGCTGGAGATCGCCTCCGAGATCGCCCGCGCCGTGGAGGTGGAGGGCCTGCTGGTGGTGGAGCTGTTCCTCACCCGGGGCGGCGAGCTGCTGGTCAACGAGCTGGCCCCGCGCCCGCACAACTCCTTCCACGCCACCGAGGTGGCCTGCCTCACCAGCCAGTTCGAGCAGGCCGTGCGCGCGGTTTGCGACCTCCCCCTGGGCTCGACGGAGGTGGTGCGGCCCGCGGCGATCGCCAACCTGCTCGGAGATCTGTGGCTGGGGAGCCAGCCGCCCGCGTTCGACCGCGCGCTGGCTCTCCCGGGCGTAAGACTCCACCTGTACGGGAAACGTGTCCCTCGCCCAGGCCGAAAGATGGGACATCTTTCCGCCTCTGGTGTGACACCGGAAGAAGCCGTACGGCGCGTGCTGGAGGCGAAGGCGCGGCTTACCCCGTCGAGTTGATACGCTCCGGGCCGTGCTTTCTCCCTTCCCCCGCTTCGCCCATTTCGTGGCGGCGGCGCTGGCACTCGCGGCGGCGTCCGGCTGTGGCTGGCTCGAACCGGCCCTCCAGGTCCACGTGTCGGTGGACCCGGCGGTGCGGGCGACCTGCGTGCGCGTCGCGGTCTTCACCTCCTCGGACGTGACCGGCGAGGCGGCGGGCGAAGCAAAAGTGGAGCGCCCTACGGGGAAGGACGAGGTCTTCGTCGCCATCTACAAGGGCGCGCTGCCGTCGCAGGTCTTCGTGACCGCGCGGCCGATGTTCGGCGCAGGCTGCTCGGACCCGCTGGTCTTCAACGGCGCGGGAGCGGTCACCTCCGCCACCTTCCCGCCCTCCGGCGTCACCACGGTGGACCTGGCGCTGGATCCGCCCGTGGCCGGGGACGCGGACGGCGACGGCTTCGTGGCGCTTCCGGACGGCCCGGACTGCGACGACGGCGCCGCCGCGGTATACCCCGGCGCTCCCGAGCACTGCTCCGAGCCGGCCGACTACAACTGCGACCAGAAGATTGGCTGTGCAGATCCGACCTGCTCGGCCACCGGCTGCCTCGCCGTGCCCACCCAGCTCGCCTTCGCCAGCTCGCCGCTGACCTTGACCGCGGGCACCTGCTCGGCGGCGCCGGTGCTCGTCGACACCACCGGCCCGGGCGGCGTCATGCCGGTCGTGGTCCCCACCACCGTGACCTTCAGCGCGTTGGACGGGAACCTGAACGTCTTCTCGGACGCCTGCTCCACGCCGGCCACGGCCATCACCATCCCGGCCGGGCAGTCCCGCGCCCAGGTCTGGGTCTCCGGGACGGTGGCCGGGCCCGCCCGACTCTCCGCCACCGCGCCGGGCCTGGGCACCGTGCAGCAGTCAGAGACCGTCCAGCCCGGCGCAGTCAACGCGCTCGCCTTCACCACCCCGGCCCAGACGGCCGTCCCGTTGAACGGGTGCTCGGAGCCGGTGACCGTCCAGCTCCGTGACGCCTTCGCCAACCCCACCTCGGCGGGCACGCCGCTGTTCCTGGCGCTGACCTCGGATGCCAACCCGGGGACGACCTTCAAGTTCTATCCGGATGCCGCGTGCCTGAACCCGGCGATCACCCAGACGCCGGTGGCCTTGGGCGCCACCACCTCGACCTTCTACTTCAAGAGCACCGCCACCTCCGCCGGCACGGTCACCATCACCGCCACTACCCAGGGGAAGACGGCGACCCAGTCGGTGGGCCTGGTGGCGCGGACGGCGACGCAGCTGGTATTCCCCAATGCGCCGGTGACCGCCGGGCAGAACCTCTGCTCGCCTGCGGTGACGCTGCAGACCCAGGACGCCACCGGGCAGCCGGCGCCGGTGCTGGCCAACCTCACCATCCCGCTCTCGGCCACCGGCGTGACGCTCACCTTCTTCCGGGACGCCGCTTGCGCCACCCCCGCCACCAGCGCCCTCCTCACCACGGGCCTGAGCTCCACGGTCTTCTACTTCAAGGGCCCCCAGGGGACGCCCACCATCACCGCCGACGGCGGCGCGCTCGGCAGCCCGATGCAGACGGAGACCATCAGCCCGTCCGCCGCCACCCAGCTCGCCTTCGCCACCGCCGCCCAGACCACGGTCGTGGCCGGCGCCTGTTCGGGGCCGGTGGAGATCGAGGCGCGCGACACCTCCGGCGCCGCCACCGCGGTCGCTACCGCCACCACCGTGAACCTGGCGACGAGCCCGGCCGGCCGGCTCTCCCTCTACGCGACGGCCAATTGCTCGGGCGGGCCCATCACCGCGGCCACGATGACGGCGGGTACCTCGAAGGTCACCATCCGTTTCAGGGGCACGCTGGCGGGCAGCACGGATATCCAGGCCTCCACCACGGGCAACGTCCTCGCCGCCGCCACCCAGACGGAGGGCGTGGTGGCGGCCGCGCCCTACAAGGTGGCGAT
The DNA here is from genome assembly GCA_036559665.1 of Myxococcaceae bacterium. Taxonomy (GTDB): domain Bacteria; phylum Myxococcota; class Myxococcia; order Myxococcales; family Myxococcaceae; genus DASRBA01. The sequence continues at coordinate 1,485 of DATBSS010000417.1, read as the reverse complement.
CGTCGCCGGTGGCGGGCAAACGCTCCTCACCAACACGTGCGGCGCCCTCACCCTGGAGCAGCAGGACCAGTACGGCAATCCCGCCACGGGCGTCCCGCAGACGATGAACCTGTTCTCCAGCCCCACCACCGGAATGACCTTCTACGCCAACAGCAGCTGCACGGGCGGCCCGGTGGTGACGGCGACGATCCCGGCGGGCTCGCTGCAGGCGTCCGTGTACTTCCGGAGCACGACGGCCGGGAGCTACACGCTCAGCGAGGATCCGGCGAGCGCGGTGCTGGGCGACGCGGTGCCGGAGACCATCGTCCCCACCGCCACCGCCTCCGAGCTGCGATTCACCTCGACGGCGCAGTCCAACGTGCTCGCGGGGATGTGCTCGGCGGCCGTCAGGCTCACCGCCTACAATGCGGGCGGCATGGTGGCTGTGGTCGGCGCCGCCACCACCGTCACCCTCGGGGCCGCGGGGGCTGCCGGATCCGGGGTCGCCTTCTACACGTCGAGCACCTGTTCCGGGGGATCGGTCCCCAGCGTCACCCTCCCCAGCGGGAACAGCAGGGTGACCTACTACTTCAAGGGCACCCTCGCGGGCGCCGGGACCCTCACCGCGAGCGCCGGCGGCCTCACCGCCCCCACGCCGCAGTCGTTCTCGATCGCCCCGGGCCCACCCATCAAGCTGGGGATCACGAAGGGGCCGGTCACCGTGACCGCCGGCAGCTGCTCCGGGGACCCGGCGCCGATCGCGGTCGAGGTCCAGGACACGTTCGGCAATCCGTCGCCGGTGTCATCGACGATCAACGTGGCCATCTCCGGGGCCAACGGCGTCCCCGCGGACACCATCCGGTTCTCCTTCAACCACAACTGCAACGGCAGCCCCCTGACCGCCTTCCAGATCTTCGCCGGCACCAGCGCGTCCCCGGACATCTTCTTCCAGACGGACACCGCCGGGGCCTGGACGGTGAGCGCCAGCTCCCCGCCGCTCACCCAGGACGACGAGGTGGAGACGGTGAACCCCGACTCGCCCGCGCAGCTGGTCTACACGAGCGCGGCCCAGACGGTCATCCGTGGCATGTGCTCGCCGGCGCCGGTGACGTTCCAGCTCCAGGACAACTTCGGCAACCCGGCACCGGCCGCGGGCAGCACCAACATCAGCCTCGCCCCCGGCGGGTTCCACACGAACGCCACGTGCACGAGCGCCATCGGCACCAACGTGCTGGTGGTCCCCGCGGGGATGACGACCGGGCAGTTCTGGTTCCAGGCCCCGGGGGCGACCGGGAGCTACACCATCACCATCAGTGGCGTGGGCAGCCCGGTCAACCAGGCCGAGACCATCCAGTGAGCCCGGGGGCTACCCGAAGGCGATGTTGAAGCCGCCCTCGGGGTTCGCGGTGTTGAACTGGTCCAGCTGGGCCGGGGTGATGCTCCGCACGTTCCCGTCCATCGGATCTTCCACCTTGATGTTGCCGTTCTGGTCGATCCCGGTGAGCA
>DATBSS010000416.1:0-2535 GCA_036559665.1 Myxococcaceae bacterium | reverse complement strand
CGGAAGACCTGCATCACCGCGTCGTCGCGCTCGTAGTGTTGGGTGAAGTCCCGCTCCACCTTGCCGGCGGGGATGGCGTGCCCGCGGCGGTGGAGGTGGCGGAGGAACTCGTCGTACAGGGACGGGGCGCGGAGGATCTGCTCCAGCCAGGCGTGCACCTGGGGGAGGTGGCGGTAGGGCTTGAGGGCGTCCGCGTCCTTGTTCCCGAGGAGGAACTCGATGGCGCGGTACTGGTACGACTGGAAGCCGGAGGCCGGCCCCAGCGCGCCGCGGAACTCCAGGTACTCGTTGGGGGTGAGCGTCTCCAGCACGCCCCACTGCGCGAACAGCATCTCCTGGATGTGGCCCACGCGGGCGAGGATCTTGAAGCTCGGCTCCAGCTTGTCGGCGCGCACCAGGCCCACCGCCGCGGTGAGCTCGTGGATCATCAGCTTCATCCACAGCTCGGACGTCTGGTGCTGGATGATGAACAGCATCTCGTCGTGGTGCGGCGGGCTCGAGCGGAGCTCCTGCGCGCGGAGCACCTCGTCCAGCTTGAGGTAGTCGCCGTAGGTGAGGTGCCCGGCCAGGTCCACCTGGATGCCCTGCTCCAGCTCTCGCTTGTTCATGCCGGCGACTCTGCCTCAGAGCGCGTCGCGGGAGAATGCGGACCGCTCGCGGCCGGACACGTCGATCCACGCGCGCGCCATCCGGTCGGTGTTGTAGCGCATGACGATCTCGCCGGTCCGGCTCACCAGGATGAGGCCCGCGCTCCCGTCCACGCGCTGGAGCTTGGCGATGGCCGCCTCGGCCGCGCGCTCCGCGGGGAGCCCCACCTCGAGCAGGTCGCAGGCCGTCTTGGCGAGGACGACCCGGATGATGTGCTCTCCGTGGCCGGTGGCGGAGACGGCCCCGGAGGCGTCGTCCGCGTAGGTGCCGCAGCCGACCAGCGGCGTGTCGCCGATGCGCCCCCGGCGCTTGAAGCTGATGCCGCCGGTGGAGGTGGCGGCCGCGACGTGTCCGCGGGCATCCAGCGCCACCGCGCCCACCGTCCCCGGCACGGGCGGCAGGCCGCGCTTGTTGTATTCGCGCTCCCAGCGGGCCGCCATCTTCGGCACCACGAAGGCGCGCGGGTCCGCTTCCTGAAGGCCGGCCTCGCGGGCCAGCGCGCTCGCCCCGGAGCCGGCGAGGAAGACGTGCTGGGTCCGCTCCATCACCGCGCGGGCCAGGCGAACCGGGTTCTTCACCGTGCGGACCAGCGCCACTGCGCCAGCGCGCAGCGATTCGCCTTCCATCACGGAAGCGTCCATCTCCACCTCGCCGTCCTCGTTGAGGACGGAGCCGGTGCCGGCGTTGAAGAGCGGGTCATCCTCGAGGACGGCCACCGCCTCCACCACCGCGTCGAGCGCGCTCCCGCCCGCGCGCAGCAGCGCGTGCCCGGCGCGCGCGGCGAGGACGCACCCGCGCCGCGCCGCCTCCCCCTCGTCGTCCGGGGCGATGGGACCGGCGCCGCCGTGCACTGCGATGACGAAGGGCGCGCTCATCGTTCAGGGTCCCACCGAGTAGGAGATGCCTTCGCACGCCTTGGCGGCGGACGCCACTTCCGCCTCGGAGGCGCCCGGGAGGGTGGCGCAGAGGAAGAGGTCGTCGTCCAGCACCTTGGCGCCCAGCAACGCGGGCTCGCCGGCGGCGCCCGCGTCGCGCGCGCCCGGGGGAGGGCCCAGCGCCAGGCGGAAGGAGACCCACGAGTACCCGTCCTGGTCCTTCTTCGCGATGACCGGCGCCACACCGCCGTCGAGCCCGGCGGCGAACAACCGCGCGAGCTGCGTGGAGTCGGGCTTGGACGCGGCGGCGCCGGGGCGCAGGTCGATGCGGAGGACGGCGCGGCCGGCGGGACCGACGGTGAGGCTCTGCTCGGCGCCCAGCCCCGCGCTCCACCCGTCCGCCAGCGGCACCTTCACGCCGCGGCTGGGATGGGCCTCCGGCGGCGCGGGCGGCGGCGGACGGGACGGCGCGTCCTCCTGGCGGCGGCACTGGCACGCGCCGGCCAGGGCGAGCGCGACCGCCACGGCGCTACTTCTTCGGCTCACTCGGGACAGGCGGCGGAGCGGCCGGGCCACCCTTGCCGATCGCCTCCATCTTGCAACTCCCCTCGAAGATGACGCCCTTGTCCATGGAGAGGGAGGGCGCCTCGATGTTGCCCTTCACGCGCGCGGGCTGGTGGAGCTCGATGGTCTGGGTGGCGCGGATGTTCCCCTCCACCACGCCGTTGACGATCACCGTGCCGGCGTTCACCTCGGCGTTCACCTTCGCGCCGTCGCCGATCACCAGGATGTCCTTGGTGAAGATCTGCCCGCTGAACTTGCCGTCGATGCGGACCTGCCCCTCGAACGTCAGCTTTCCTTCGAACTCGCTGCCCTTCCCCAGCAGCGTGTGGACCTCTCCAGGTCTCGCGGACACGTTGTCTTCCTCCCTCTTCGTCCCAGATGGAACCGGTGGATTCGTTTTGTTTCCGAGGATCGCCATGTCGTTGGGCTCTTACTTTCGGAACAAGGA
>DATBSS010000415.1:0-10498 GCA_036559665.1 Myxococcaceae bacterium | reverse complement strand
GCCGGAGCTGTTCGAGGACGACAACGCGGCCGCGGGCAACCGGGTGGGCGTGGGCAACCTGCCGGACTTCACCATCTCCTCGGTGAGCACGGTCGCGGCCGTGTCCCCCGGTTGGACGCTCGAAGTGACGGCCACGGTGTGCAACCAGGGCTCGATGGCCGGGAGCGCGCCGCTGGACATCTACTTCTCCACCGACAGTTACATCAGCATCAATGATTACCACGCGGTGTGGCTGCCGATGCCGTGGCTGGAGGCGGGCGCGTGCGCGACCGTGACGGGGATGACGACGGCGCCGTCGCAACCCGGGACGTATTACATCGGGGCCATCGCCGACCTCTCCGGCGGCATGCCGGAGCTGTTCAAGGACAACAACACCAGGGCCGGAAACCGGGTCGGGGTCGGCGATGCGCCCGACTTCTCCCTCTCCGCCGTGAGCACCGCCGCCAGCGTCACCCCCGGTGGCCAGCTGACGGTGACCGCCACCATCTGCAACCAGGGCACCTCGCCCGGGAGCGCGCCGGTGACCGTCGTCTTCTCCATGGACGCCACCATCACGCAGATGGACTTCTTCGCCGGCATGCTTCCGCCGATCGCATTCCTGACGCCGGGCACGTGCGAGGTGGCGAGCGGGACGTTCCCCGCGCCGCCCAACGGCACCTGGTGGGTGGGGGCGATCGCCGACCAGTACAACTCCACGTCCGAGCTGTTCGAGGACAACAACGTGAAGGCCGGGAACCGGGTGGGCGTGGGCGACCAGCCGGACTTCGTCATCTCGTCGGTGAGCACCGCGCCGAGCGCGCTCCCCGGCGCGCCGGTGGATGTGACGGTCACGCTGTGCAACCAGGGCACGGTCCCCGGGAGCGCGCCGGTCGACCTCTACTTCTCCACAGACGCCACCATCACCACCATGGACCTGATCGCCTGGGGCTTCCCGCCCATGACGTATCTCGAGCCCGGCGCGTGCACGACGCAGTCGGCGATGGTCGGGGCGCCGCCCACGGGCACGTACTGGGTGGGCGCCATCGCGGACTCGTACAACTCCATGATGGAGCTGTTCGACGACAACAACGCGACGGCGGGCAACCGGCTGGTGATCGGAAACGGGCCGGACTTCACCGTCACCTCGGTCAGCGCGGACCCGAGCGCCTTGCCGGGCTCGATGGTCTCCGTCACGGCGACCCTCTGCAACCAGGGGACCCAGGGCGCCAGCGCGCCGATGGTGGAGGTCTATTTCTCCACGGACACGACCATCACCGCCGGCGACTCCCTGGGTGGAGCGTTCCCGCCACCGCCGTTCCTGGAGGCGGGCGCGTGCGCGACGCTGGCGGGCACCGCGATGGTGCCGTCCAACTCCGGCACCTATTACGTGGGAACCATCGCCGACCGGTTCGGCTTCATGCCGGAGCTCCTGGAGGACAACAACGCGACGGCGGGCGGCCGGATCGGCGTGGGCAACGCGCCCGATCTCTTCGTCTCCTCCGTCAGCACGGCGGTGTCGAGTGCTTTCCCATCGGACGCGCTCGACGTCTCGGTGACGGTCTGCAACCAGGGGACGATGGGCGGGATCGCGCCGCTGAACATCTACTTCTCCACCGACACCTCCATCACCCCGGGGGATTACTACGGGAGCTGGATGCCGATGTCCTTCCTGAACCCGGGGGCGTGCGCGACGATGACCGGGACCGTCTTCGCGCCGTACCAGTCCGGGACGTACTACGTCGGCGCCATCATCGATCAGTTCGGCGGCATGCCGGACCTGTTCAAGGACAACAACACCAGGGCGGGGAACCGGATCGGCGTCGGTTACGCGCCGGACCTGGTCGTCACCTCCGTCAGCGGTCCGGCCTCCGCGCTCCCCTGGTCCCCCATCACGGTGACGGCGACGGTGTGCAACCAGGGCACCACCGCCAACGAGGCGGGGCAGATCGACGTGCTCCTCTCCACGGACTCGACGATCGCGCCCCAGGACTTCTACGCGGGCTCGTTGCCGCCCGCCGGATTCCTCCAGCCCGGTGCCTGCGCCACCGTGAGCGGGACGGTGAACGCCGCGGGCCCCGGCTCGTACACGCTCGGGGCCATCGTGGATCGGTGGAACTGGATCTTCGAGCTGATCGAGGACAACAACGCCGCCGCGGGCGGGACCCTGGTGCTCGGGCCGTAGCCGGCCTACGGGCTCGTCACGGTGACCAGTCCAGTGGCGGCGACGCGGCTCCAGCACAGGGCCGCGCCGTCGTGGGTGACGCTGGGGATGGCGTTGGGCGAGTAGAACTGGACGCCCATGACGCTGGCGGTGCCGGAGAGCTCCACGTTGCCGGCCCCGTCGTACGCGACCTCCAGAACGCCCGGGTTGTTGCGCAGGTCGATGAGCGTGCGCGCGCCATTCTGGTCCGACAGCCGGCCCCCGGAGGGCGCCATGAACAGAAGCCGCGTGATCCGCGTGCCGTCGTTCCGGACCACGGCCACGTCGGTGCTGGTCTTGCCGTCGATCTGCAGCCCGCCGGCCGAGGTGACGGTGCCGGACGCGTTGGCCAGGAGCATCTCCGCCCCCGCACCCATGGGCACCGAGAAGCCGCGGTGCGGCTTCGCCGGGTCGAGCGCGACGGCGTTGGGCCGGCTCGCCCAGCCTGACGTGGTGGTGGGCCACAGCAACTCGAGGAAGCGGGCGCTCTCGACCTTCGTCCCGGTGGACACCACCGCGTGCGCGTAGGCGCCGTTGGGCGACATCCATTCGGCGTACTGGTTGGACTGCTGGATCCCCACGCTCATCGCCGGCTGCGGGGGCGCCAGCACCTTGATGCCCAGCACCGTGTTGCTCGCGTTCACCGTGCCCGCCGCCGCGTCGGCCGGGTTCACCGAGTTGTCGAGGTAGAGCCACGGCGCGGCCACCGCGCTGGTGGAACCCTTCATCGCGTGGAAGTGCTGCTCCACGGTCCGGGTGACGCCTGGCGCGAACGTGTACTCCTCGTTGAGCGCGACCATGGACGTCTCGCGGTCCATCACCACCATCCGCAGCGCGCGGGTGAGGCCGACCGAGGCGGGGTAGAGGCGGCTTCCGTCGGCCTGGCCGATCGCGAAGTGGGTGGTCGACACGTGCACGGGAATGCTCGGCTGGCGCTGGGCGAACCACGCCGGCACGTTGCCGCAGGGGATGCCCAGGCCGCCGGTGCTGATCTTGGTGTCCCCCAACTGGCCCACGCCGTCGAAGGTCACCGAGTTGTGCCAGAGGGAGCTGTGGTACGCGTCCGGGTCGGTCGGGGTGCCGGTGCCGCAGCAGTTGTACCCGGTGGCCTCCGGCAGCAGCCAGCCGCCCTGGCCGTAGAGGTACACCCCGAAGTCGTTCTCGTGGTCGTGGTCGATGTCCAGCGACGAGCCCGGCGCGACCGCGCAGCTCGACATGCGCTGCGCGTTGCCCTTCCCGCCCAGGTAGCCGTTCTTGAGGACCGCCACCAGGCCCTGCGAGGCGCTCCCGGAGGTGGCCGCGCCCCACCCGCTGCGCATCACGAACGAGCCTTCGTCGTCGTTGTACGTGTCGACCGGCAAGGGGACCGCCGCGCCGAATGCCGGTATCGATGGGTCGAACGCGACGTACTCCATCGCGTACGCCTCCGCCCAGTCGTAGCGGCCCAGCCAGCCATAGGTCGCGGTCGGGCGGCCCTCGAGGTCCCAGCGCGCGCCGGCCTCCTGGGAGACGGGGTCGGCGAAGCGCCGCGCGATCCACTTGAAGATCGCCACGTCCATGGGCCGCGGCCAGTTCCAGTCGCCCGTCGTCAGCGCGTACGTGCGCGGGTGGTTGGGATGCTGGAGCGCCAGGAGATGCCGCGCGTAGTTCCGGACGAACGGGGTGTCGTCGTTCGGCGTGGAGCCGGCGCGCTCGGCGCCCATCCAGTAGAGGAGCTGGCCGGAGAGGCCGAACTGGCCGTAGCCGGCGCCCTCGTGCCAGCTTCCATCGGTGATGAACGCCTGGGCCTTGGACACCGTGGCGAAGTCGGCGTCGGTCGCGGCGCGCCAGGTAGTGGCCTCGGCGCCGTAGGTGGCATCTCCGCGCAACGCCAGCCCGGCCAGCCCCAGCGCCGCCGTGTTGTGCCAGTTGTGATTGTTCATGTAATCACTCCACCACCACTGCCCGCCCTGGACGCCGGCGAGCAGGTCGCGCGCGGCGGTGACCATCTTCGACTTGCAGGTGGGCTCGATGGACGCGAAGCCGGGCTCGTTGAAGAGGACGTCGTACGCGAGCGACGCGCTGATGAGCTGGCTCGCTTCCATCAGGTCCCGGTCCCTCGACCAGGCCGACTGGCAGAACGCGGTCAGGTAGCTCAGCGCGGTGCTGACGCGCTTCTGCTCGATCTCCGCGATGACCGCGTAGCCGCCGACGCTGGAGTAGTACCCGTCCGCGCCGGCCCCCTTGTCGGCGCGGGTGCCCTGCCAGTCGAGCCAGGCGCTGGCGAAGTTGTGGATCAGCGCGTACTGCGGGGTGGTCCGCGCCGCCCGGAGTTGGGCCAGCCGGGCCGCGTCGAAGAGGACCTGCGGGTGGGCGGGCGCCTGGTAGCCGCTCCAGGGCACCGGGGCATGCGGGGCGAGGGTGGAAACGCCGGACGGCTCTCCAACGGTCCGGGTGTCATCAGGCGGCGTGCACGACAGGACTGCGAGCGACAGGGCCAACGGCTGATACCAACGCAAAACAAGCTCCCCCTTGTTCGGGCCCGGAGCATCCGGGCGTTTGAGGGAGCGGGACCCTAGATGATTCACTTGTGAACATTTCACAGACGTCCGACCCTGCGGCTGCCCGCCAGGCTGCTGGATGCGTGCGATTCGAGCCTCGGAGTGCGCCCGTGACTCGTACCGGGAGCGCGATTTTCACGATCCGCGCACGTGAATACACCGTCACCCGGTGCCTGCCGCGCTCCCTCCCGGCCTCAGCCCAGGAGCAGTCGGAGGACGCGGTCGGCGGCCCGCGGCACGGCCGCCGCGACCTCGGGCGAGAGGCCGGCGCGGTAGCGACCGGGGGCCTGGATGGCGACCGCCACCACGCGCACGCGCGAGGCCGCGCCGTCCGGCGACAGCGCCCGGGCCAGCGCGATGGCTCGAGCGACGCCCAGGCCGTGCGAGGAGGCCGGCTGGGGCGCCTGGTTCGACAGCTCCTCGGGCGAGAGCTCCACGATCGCGCCCGCGGGCGAGCCGAGGACGGCGTCCACCAGCACCACGCGCTCTCCCGCGGAGGATTCGAGGAGGGGGACGAGGTCCACCGGGTCGGCGAGGCGGATGATGCGGGTCCCCGCCGGGACGTCGCGGCGCTGGAGCTCGTCCAGGACGGCCAGGCCCACGCCGTCGTCTCCCGCCACCTCCTGGCCGATCCCGACGACGGCGCGCGCGCTCATTCCCGCTCCACCTGGAGCTTCAGGAAGTGCGTCGCGCAGGAGATGCACGGGTCGTGGTTGCGGACGGCCTGCTCGGCGCGGTGGGTGGCCTCGCCAAGCGGGAGCCGGACGAGCTGGCCCGCGAGCTGGAAGAGGTCCTCCTCGATCGCCAGCTGGTTCTGCGAGGTCGGCGGGACGATCTTCGCGTCGAGGATGGCCCCCTGCTCGTCGATGGAGTAGCGGTGATACAGCAACCCCCGCGGCGCCTCGGTGGCGCCGAAGCCGGTGGCGGCGCGCGGCGCGGCCTCGAGGAAGGGCCGGTCGGGCGGGACGTAGCCCTCGATGATCCGGATGGCCTCCTCGAAGGCGTGCGCCATCTCCACCAGCCGCACCAGGATGCTCTTGAACGGGTTCCGGCACGGCGCGGTCAGCCCGGCGCCCGCCGCCAGCCGCTGGATCTCCGGCGAGAGGCGGTCCGCGTTCAGGTTGAAGCGCGCCAGCGGCCCGCACAGGTACGCCCCCCCACCGCGGATGCGCGAGCGCAGCGCGTTCGAGTGGGACACCTGCTCCTCCACGAAGTGGGCGTCGTAGTCGCGCACGTCGAGGTCCAGCCCCCGGGAGGAGACCACCCGGCCCTCGTTGAAGGGGTATTCGCGCTCGTGGCGGAGGGCGACGCACTCGTAGTCGCGCTCCAGCGGCGGGAAGTCGAACCCGGACGCCCACTCCAGGGTCTCGGCGCAGGCTCCCAGTCCCCAGCGCAGCTCGGGCAGCAGCGTCTCCAACTCCTGCTTCGCCGGCGCCCGGTAGAAGCCGCCGACGCGGACGTTGATGGGGTGGATTTCCCGGCCGCCCAGCAGGGCCACGATGGCGTTGCCCGCCTTCTTCATCCGCAGGCCCTGCTTGACCCGGTCGCCGTGGTCCTTCGCCATGGCGACGGCGTCCGGGTAGCCCAGGAAGTCCGGCGCGTGGAGGAGGAAGACGTGCAGCCCGTGGCTCTCGATCCACTCACCCGCGTAGAGGAGCCGCCGCAGCTCCCGGAGCGCTCCCGTAGGCCGCAGGCCCAGCGCGTCCTCCAGGGCGTGGCAGGCGCTCATCTGGTACGCGACGGGGCAGATGCCGCAGATGCGCGAGGTGATGTCCGGCGCCTCGCGGTACGCGCGCCCGCGCAGGAGCGCCTCGAAGAAGCGGGGCGGCTCGAAGATGCTCAGGCGCACCTCGGTCGCTTCTTCTCCCCGGAGCTTGATGGTGAGCGAACCTTCGCCCTCCACGCGCGCCAGGTAGTCGACCTGGATGGTGCGCGTCCGCGTGCGCTCCGGCCCGCGCTTACTCATGCTTCTTGCTCTCCTCGCGGAAGGCGGGGGCGTTGGCGTTGAAGGTCCGGAACACCCGCACCAGGTCGGCGTCCGGGACCCCGGCGGCCTTGAACGCGCGGGCGAGCGACGCGGTGTTCGGCGCCTCCATGGGCCCGAAGCAGCCGTAGCACCCGCGCTGGTAGGTGGGGCACAGGGCCCCGCAGCCGGCGTGCGTCACCGGGCCCAGGCACGGCGTGCCCGTCACCATCACGCACACGTTGCCGCGCAGCTTGCACTCCACGCAGACGCTGTGCGAGGCGATGCGCGGCTTGCGCCCGGCGAGGAACGCGCTCACCACCTCCAGCAGCTGGACCTTGTTGGGAGGGCACCCGCGCAGCTCGAAGTCGACCGGGACGTGGTCGGCGACGCCCGTGGATCGGTCCAGCGTCCGGAGGTATTCGGGCCTGGCGTAGACCAGCGCCGCCATCTCCTTCACGTCCTGGAAGTTGCGCAGCGCCTGGATGCCGCCGGTGGTGGCGCACGCGCCCAGGATGACCAGGTGCCGGGAGCGCCGCCGCACCTCGCGGATCCGCTCCAGGTCGTCCGGCGTGGTGATGGAGCCGTCCACCAGCGACAGGTCGAACGGGCCGTTCGACTCCTTGCTGGTGGCCTCGCGGAAGTAGGCGATGTCCACCGCCCCGGCGAGGGCCAGCAGCTCGTCCTCCAGGTCCAGCAGCGAGAGCTGGCAGCCGTCGCAGGACGCGAACTTCCAGACCGCCAGCGTGGGCCGCCGCGCGCGACGCTTCGGCATTCAGACCTCCCGCCGCCAGAAGAGGGAACGGATGCGGTCGTACCGGAGCACGGGGCCATCCTTGCAGAGGAAGCTGGGGCCGTACTGGCAGTGGCCGCAGAAGCCCACCGCGCACTTCATGTTCCGCTCCATGGAGAGGTGGATGCGGTCGTCCGGGAAACCGCGCCGGCCCAGCTCGCGCACGCAGAAGCGCATCATCACCTCCGGGCCGCAGACGAAGGCCACCGCGCCGCCGGGGGCCACGTCGACGTCGTCCAGGAGCGCGGGCGCCACGCCCACCCGGCCCTTCCAGCCGGACGGGGCCCGGTCCACGGTGACCAGGACGGTGAGGTCCTCCCGCGCTTCCCACCGCTCCAACTCGCGCCGGAAGAGGAGGTCCTCCGGAGTGCGCGCCCCCGCCAGCAGGAAGACGCGGCGGTAGTCCGACCTATGCGCGAGCGCGTGGTAGACGACGGGACGGAGCGGAGCGAGCCCCACGCCGCCGGCGATGATGACCAGGTCCTGGCCGCCCGCCTCGCCGACCGGCCAGGGCATCCCGAACGGGCCGCGCACGCCCACCACGCCGCCGCGCTTCAGGCGGCAGAGCGCTTCCGTGACGGCGCCCACTGCGCGGATGGTGTGCACGGCGACGCCCGGGCTGCCGGGGTCGCCGCTCATGGAGATGGCGGACTCGCCGGCGCCGAAGGCGTAGAGCATGTTGAACTGGCCGGGCTGGAACGGCCGGCGGGACGCGGCGTCCAGCGCCAGGGTGACGGTGTCGTGGGACTCGCGGCGCGTGGAGAGTACGCGCGCGGGCTCCGGCGTCATGGGGCCCGGAGGCGCCGGCGCCGGCCGCGGCACCGGCGGCGTCATCCTTCGCCCCGGTAGACGTCCAGCCGCTGCAGGCGGGCGCGCTCCAGCCGCCGGTAGAGCTGCTGGATGACGTGCTGGGAGACGGCGAAGCCCAGCGCCGCGTCCGCGTCCAGCTGCGCCTTCAGGGCCCCCGCGTCCAGGGCCAGCGCCTCCGTCTCTTCGACCGCCCGGGCGTCCAGCGTCCAGCGGCCACCGGGGAAGAGCCAGGACAGGCCCAGCAGGTCGCCCCCGGAGAGGTTCTCCAACTGGAGGGCCCCCTTCCCGGGCACGTGCTGCTCCAGGGCCACGCGCCCGGAGACGACCAGGAAGAGCGCGTCCGCCGCGCCGCCCTCTCGGAAGATGACGGCGCCCTCGGGGAAGCGCGCCCGGCGCGCGAGGGGGGCCAGCCGCTGCACCAGGGCGTCCGGGAGGCCGCGGGTGAAGGGATGCTTCCGGAGCAGCTCCGCCTCGTTCATGCCGGGGGCTCCTTGGGCCCTTCGCCCTGCGCGCCGTCGGTGGCGCGGATGGCCGCGACCTCCTCGGTGATGTCGATCCCCACCGGGCACCAGGTGATGCAGCGCCCGCAGCCCACGCAGCCGGAGGTACCGAACTGGTCGATCCAGCTCGCCACCTTGTGGGTGAGCCACTGGCGGTAGCGCGACCGGATGGAGGCGCGCACGCTGCCGCCGTGGAGGTACGAGTGGTCGAGCGTGAAGCAGGAGTCCCAGCGGCGCCACCGCTCGGCCGTGTCGCCCGAGAGGTCGCTGGTGTCCTCCACGGTCGCGCAGAAGCAGGTCGGACAGGCGAGGGTGCAGTTGGTGCAACCCAGGCAGCGCTCCGCGACGTCGTCCCAGCGCGGGTGCTCCTGGTTCCGGTACAGCAACTCCTTGATGTCCGAGGTATCCATGGCGCGGCCCATGGAGCGTGCGGTCCGTTCGACGGCGGCGTCCGCGGCCCCGGCATCGGCTTCATCAGCAGGCATGGCCCCGGCGCGGCCGGCGAGCTCCGCCCCGCGCTCGGTGCCGATCTCGACGACGAAGCGGTGCGGGTCCATCAGCTCCGTGAGGGCGAGGTCGAACCCGGAGGTCGCCCGCGGGCCGGTCTTCATCGAGACGCAGAAGCAGGTGCCGCCCGCCTGGCCGCAGTGGACCGCCACCACGAACACGTCCTTCCGCCGGGCGGCGTAGTCCGGGTCGACGGAGGGCCCCTGGAGGAAGGTCCGGTCCTGCACCTCGATGGCGTGGAGGTCGCAGGAGCGCGCGCCGATGAGCGCCAGGCGAGGCGCCTGGGGCGGTTCCGCCTCGACGGTGAAGCCGGCGCCGTCCTCCGAGCGGCGCGCCGTCCACAGCTTCAGCTGCGGCGCGAAGAAGAGCTGTTTCCAGGACTGCGGGCCCACCGAGTACCCGAAGAGGGCACTGTCGGGCCTGTGCACCAGCCGGTAGGCGCCGGCGACCTGGACCTCGGTCCATCCCGCGGGCAGGGACTCGATGCCGGAGATCTCCGCGTGGACGATGGCGCCGTCTCGAACAGTGGGCCCCATCAGCCGGTACCCGTCCTGCCGCAGGTGCTGGAGGAGACGCCTCAACCCATCCAGGGACAGCAGCGCGCGGCCGCGTGGCGCGAGGGAAGACATCGTAAAACCACGTATCGGATCGACCGCGAGCCGGGTCAAGTCCTTCGGGAGAGGCGCCGTCCCGGGGTGCGCGGCGCGCGGTGTATGAAGTGGAGATGCTCTCCGCCCTCCTGGCCCTTCAGCTCCTCGCTTCGCCCCAGACTCCGCCGCCGGTCGTCTCCGGCGCTGCCGCTTCGCCGGCCGACAAGCAGCCACAGGTCGTGACCTGGTACGGCTTGCAGACGATCATCGCCGACGGTTCGGCGGTGCTCCTGACCGGCACGGGATTCGTCCTGCTCAGCACCCTCGTGGATCACAAGCCCGGCAACACGTTCACCGGAGTGGGCATCGGGCTCTTCTTCGTGGTCACGCCGATCGTGCACCTGGTGCACGGCAACGGGTTGGGGGCCCTGCTCTCAGTCGGGGTCCGGCTCTTGTCGCTCTGGGGCGCCGGGGCGGTCGGGGCCGTCGTCTCGGTCTTCAGGCACGGGTTGTTCACGGGACAGACGCACAATGAGGAGATCTACATCGCGCTCGTCGCGGGCCAGGTCCTCGCCGGCGTGATCGACGCGCAGAGGATCGCCTTCGAGCCAACGCC
>DATBSS010000414.1:0-14830 GCA_036559665.1 Myxococcaceae bacterium | reverse complement strand
TCCCGGCCGAGGTGGCGCACCGGGCGGCGGACGCTGAAATCCCCGAGCTGACCGAGGTGCTGGCGGCCACGGACTTCTCGCCGTCGGGGGATCGGGCCATCCCGTACGCGTTCAGCCTGGTCAGTCCGGGCGGCACGGTGCACCTGGTGCACGCGCTGCACGCCGCGCCGTCCGAGGCGGACCGCCGCAAGCTGGAGAGGCAGCTGCGTGCGCTGGTGCCGGCACAAGCGGCGGAGCAGGCCAAACGCGCGGCGGTGGAGGTGGTCTGGGGCGAGCCGAGCGAGGCCATCGCCAGCGCCGCCGAGCGCATGGGCGCGGACGCCATCTGCGTGGGCTCGCACGCGCGGGGGCCGATCGCCAAGGTGGTGCTGGGATCGGTGAGCCAGGCGTTGCTGGGGAAGACCCGGCGGCCGGTGCTCGTAGTGCCGCGAAAGGCCGAGTGATCCCGTCCAGAGTGTAATCAGGAAAATCATCAGGAAAATCAAGGTGTAAAAGCACCTTGAGATCTCATTCTCGGGTTCTGAGACGGCGAGTTTTGGGCTGGGAAGACCCAGCAGAACCACAGTCGTTCCAGTTCCTTGGCGCCAGGCTCGGGTCATGTGCGCAACCGGCTGCCAAACACCCCGACAAACCGAAAGGTTGTCCGGTTGTGAGGAGGCAGCGCGTGGCCATCAAGTTCGACGCCGGCAGGTTCAATCCCATCGTGGCGCACCCGATGTACGGCGCGCCGATCCGGGACCCGATCTTCCCGCCGAAGAACCCCGGTCAGCCGCCGATCGTGGCGCACCCGATGTACGGCGCGCCGATCCGGGATCCGATCTTCCCGCCGAAGAACCCCGGCCAGCCGCCCATCGTGGCGCATCCGATGTACGGCGCGCCGATCCGGAATCCCGTCACGCAGCCGCCCTGGATGCAGGACTTCGCGAAGGTGATCTCGCAGCTGCAGAGCCTGATTGACCAGTTGCTGGGGAGGCGCTGAACTCCGGTCCTCCATCGCCCCGGAGCCCCGAATGGCAGAGTCCGCCAGCACCCAGAAGATCCCGCCCCGGCACGTCGAAGGCGACGACTTCCAGGAGTGCAGGCCCGTCTATGCCGTCTGGGAGATCACCCTCAAGTGCGACTTGAAGTGCCATCACTGCGGCTCGCGCGCGGGCAAGGCGCGGCCCCGTGAGCTGACCACCGAGGAGTGCCTGGACGTCATCCGCCAGCTCGCCAGGCTCGGCACGCGCGAGGTGACGATCATCGGGGGAGAGGCCTACCTCCGCCAGGACTGGGCCGTCCTCATCAAGGCGATCCGGGACGCGGGCATGGACTGCACCATGACCACCGGCGGGCGGAACCTCACCGAGGAGCGCGTCCGCGTCGCCGCCCAGGCCGGCTTGCAGGGGGTGTCCGTCTCACTGGACGGCCTGGAGGTGGTGCACGACGACATCCGGGGTGTGAAGGGGTCGTTCACGGCCGCGATGACCGCCCTGGAGCGGTGCCGCGCCGCCGGCATGGTGGTGAGCGTGAACACGCAGATCCACCGGAAGTCGATGCCCCAGCTCCCGGAGCTGATGGAGCGCATCATCGAGGCCGGCGCCAGGAACTGGCAGATCCAGCTCTCGGTGGCCATGGGCCGGGCGGTGGACAACCCGGAGGTCTTGCTCCAGCCGTACCACCTCAAGGAGCTGATGCCGATGCTGGCCCGGCTCTACACGTCCGGCATCGAGCGGGGCCTGGTGATGCAGCCGGGGAACAACATCGGGTACTTCGGCCCGTACGAGCGGCTCTGGCGCGGCGGCGAGAGCGGGGAAGCGCACTGGACCGGCTGCAACGCCGGACAGCACACCATCGGCCTGGAGGCGGATGGCACCATCAAGGGCTGCCCGTCCCTGCCGACCAACGACTACGCCGGCGGCAACATCCGCGACCTGACGCTGGAGCACATCTGGAAGTCGACCCCCCAGCTCTCCTTCACCCGGGACCGGACGGTGAACGACCTCTGGGGGCACTGCCGCACGTGCTACTACGCGGACGTCTGCCGCGCCGGCTGCAGCTGGACGACGCACGTCCTGTTCGGGAAGCCGGGGAACAACCCGTACTGCCACTACCGGGTGCTGGAGCTGGCCAAGAAGGGCCTCCGCGAACGCGTGGTGAAGGTGGCCGACGCGCCCGGCACGCCGTTCGACTACGGCCGGTTCGAGCTGGTCGAAGAGAAGATCGACGCGCCGGTGCCGGAAGGGGAGGTCATCGTGCTCCCCGCTGCTGTTGCGTGAGCCGGTCATGGATTCCCCCCCGCTGCCGCCCGCGAAGTTCCGGGTGCCGCCGCGGCTCGCCCTCTGCCCGAGCTGCCAGCAGCACGTCCTGCCCGGGAGCAAGGCCTGCCCGAATTGCGGCGCCGGCCTCGACGCCGAGGGACCCGCCCGCGCGGAGGCGGCGCAACGGCTCCAGGCGATGTCGGACCGGCTGCAGGCCCTGGTGCCGCGGGAGGGGATGGATCTGCCGGGGCGTTCCCACGAGGCGCAACCTCCGGCGGCGTTCCTGGTGTCCCTCCCGGCGCGGCCATGGAACGTGATGAGCGGAGCGGAGAAGCTCCTGGCGCGGGTGTCGTTGCCGGGAGCGTACGTCTACGACCGGTGCGCGGAGGCGCTGCAGCGGTCGCGGGTGCGGGGCATGGCCGTCGAGGACCGGCTGGCGGCGGCGCTGCCCGCGAGCTGGCTCCTGAACAGCCAGGCACCCTCGCCGGTGCTCCAGAAGTGGCTGGGGACCTCCCTGCGAGACGCCTGGAGGGCGCTGGTGCCGCTGGTCGAAGGCGGCCCGGAGGCCTGGCTCGCCCGCCCTGAGGACCAGCGCCGGCAGGCGGAGCAGTGGGTGGCCCAGCTGTGCGCGGACGGGCAGCAGCTGGCGGATGTGGCCAAGGTGCTGGCGCTGCTCGCGCCGGAGACGGTGCCCTTGATGGACGACGCGGCCGTCGCCTTCGTGACCGGGGCGGTCCCGGTGCCGGAGCGCGAGGAGGAGCGCCGGGCCGGCCCCGAGCACTTCCTTCCCATGATGGACGCCTTCACCCGCGCCGTCGTCGATGCGCTGGACCCGCTCCGCGCGCTCTGCAAGACGCACCCGTTCGTGCTCCTGGAGCCGGCGCAGGCGCTCGACCGCCTGCTCTGGTTCGACTCATGGGGCATCCGGTTGTTGCCGGAGCTGGCGCAGATCTCCTGAGGGAGCGTGAGGAGCCGGTCACGGTTCGGATCGGCCCAGGATCTGGCTCATGCTCAGGTCCAGCCGGCTGCCCAGGCCCCCCAGGAAGCTCTCCAGGCTGGAGTTGGAGAGATCGAGGCGCTCCTTCAGCAGCCGCTTCGTCTCCTCGAGCACCGCCAGGCGGCTGGCCTGGAGCTTCCGGGACATGGTGGACTGGCTGATGCCGAACAGCCTGGCCATGGCGACGGTGGAGAGGCCGCCGGAGTAGTGGAGCCTGAGCTGGTGCCGTTCCTCGCCGGAGAGTGCGGCCACCGCGTCGCGCAAGCAGGGGCCGAACTCCATCCTGGCGCGGCTGCGGATCAGGTCCAGCTCCGGGTCCAGGGCGGCGGCAGGGAGGTCTTCCATCGCCTCCGGGAGGGACTTCAGCCCGGCGGTGATCTGCCTGCGGGCGACGCGGGCGGCGGCCACCCGCACCCAGCTGAGCAGGCGGCCCCGGCCGGCGTACGCGGCGATGCCAGGAGGGCCTCCGTCCGGCGGGCGGATGAGGAACATCTCCCGCACCCGCTGGCGCACGTCGTCGATGACGTCGTCCGGCGCGCGGAGGTGGGCCAGCTGCCGTGGGAGCTTGGCCAGGTACTCCTGCTCCAGGGCGGTGATGGCCTCCGGCAGCCCCTCCGCGCAGGCGCAGGCCAGGTACAGGTCGCCCAGGGAGAGCGTGCCCACCGCCGCCTCCAGCGACTCGCCCGGGGCCATCGCCGGCATCCGTTCGGCCAGGTGTCGCACGAACCGCTCGTCCGGGAGGCTCATCCCGGGCCGGGCGGTGCGCGCGTCGTCACAGGCGCGCCGGAGCAGCTGCTCCAACTCCAACTCCTGCGGCCAGGCGGCGTGGACGGCCGCGTGCGCGAGGAAGGTGGATGCCAGCGGCGTCCGCATGCGGCCGAGGATAGGTCATTGGCGATACGCTGGCGGGCATCGACTCCCCTGGCCACTTGACCGACGAGGCGCTGGCGCTCCTCATCGACGACCAGCTGCCGCCCGTGGATCGGTCCGCGCTCCACCGCCATGCGGCGGAGTGTGCCGAGTGCCGGGCGCTGCTGGTGGAGATCGGCTGGGCGCTCGACGAAGCGGGGTCGTCGGCGACCACCGTGCCGGGCTGGGGGACCCCGCCCCCGCCCGCCGTGGACGAGGGGCGCTGGACGCTGCCCCGGGAGTTCGACGGCCTCCGCCTGGAGCGCGAGCTGGGCCGCGGGGCGATGGGCGTGGTGTACCTGGCGCACGACACCGCGCTCGACCGCCGGGTGGCGGTGAAGCTGGTGCCCTCCGAGGATCCGCGGCCCGCCACCCTCGAGCGCCTGGAGATGGAAGCGCGGGCCATGGCCCGCCTGAAGCATCCCAACGTGGTCACCGTCTTCCGCACCGGCCGGATCGACGGGCGCCCCTACATCGTCTCGGAGTACGTGGAGGGCCGGAGCCTGGCGGAGCTGCCACTGCCGGTGCCCTGGCGCCACGCGGTCTCCATGGGGCTGGACCTGGCGCGGGGCCTGGCCGCCGTGCACGACCGGGGCCTCCTCCACCGGGACCTCAAGCCGTCCAACGCCCTGCTCTCCAGGTCCGGCGAGGTGAAGCTCCTGGACTTCGGCCTCGCCGAACGCTTCGACCCGAACGCGCCTCCGCACGCCGGCATCGCGGCCCGCGCCGGGACGCCGCGCTACATGGCGCCGGAGGTGCTGTCGCGGCGGATGCCCGCCTCGCCCCGGAGCGATCTCTACTCGCTGGGGCTGGTGCTCTGGGAGTTGTGTACCGGCGTCCGGCCGGACCCCACCTCCGCTGCCCTGGCCGGCGAGCTGCCCGAGGGGATGGACCCGGACTTCGCCGCGCTCATCCAGCGATGCCTGGAGCCGGATCCGGACCGGCGCTGGGCCTCCGCTGCGGCGGTGGCGGAGGCCCTGGAGCGCCTGGCGGCGAGCACCCCGGCGCCGCTCGCCCAGGGGAACCCGTACCGCGGGCTGGCCCCCTTCGAAGCGGAGCACGCGGCCGCATTCTTCGGGCGCGACGGCGATGTGGCCGCGGTGATCGAACGGCTGGAGCGGCAGTCCCTGGTGCTGGTGGCAGGCGACTCGGGCGCCGGCAAGTCCTCGCTCTGCCGCGCAGGCGTGCTGCCCCGGGTGGCCTCCGGGGCGCTGGGGCGCGAGCTGGCCACGGTGACCCTGCTGCCCGGGCACCGCCCGCTGGACGCCTTCGCCGCCGCGCTGGCGCCGCTCCTGGGCTGGAGCGAGCACGCGCTGGCCCGGGTGTCGGCGGCCGAGCCCGGCCCGGTGGGCGCGCTGCTCCGCACCCGCCACCGGGAGCGCGGCGGCCTGCTGCTGTTCGTCGACCAGATGGAGGAGCTGGTGACCGTGGCGGAGCCGTCCCAGGCGGATGTCCTGGCGGCGCTGCTGGCGGAGCTGGCCCTGCCGGCCACCGGGGTCCGCGTCCTGGCCGCCGTCCGCGGCGACCTTCTCACCCGGGTGGGGGCGCTGCCCGGCCTGGGTCCTCTGGTGGACCGGTCCCTGTACCTGCTGCGGCCGATGACGTCCGGCAACGTGCGGGAGGCTGTGGTCCGCCCCGCCCGCAGCCGCGGCGTGGTGTTCGAGTCCGAGGAGCTGGTGCAGCGCCTGGTGGCGTCCGCGGCGGGAGACGCGCGCAGGCTGCCGTTGCTCCAGTTCGCGCTGGCGGAGCTGTGGGAGCACCGCGACGTGGCCGCGGGGCGGATCACCGGCGAGGCGCTGGACGGCCTGGGCGGCGTCCGCGGCGCGCTCTCCAGGCACGCGGACGGCGTGCTGGCGCGGCTGGGCGAGGCGCAGCGGCTGGCCGCGCGCCCCATCCTGTTGCAGCTGGTGGGCGCCGCCACGACGCGGGTCGAGCGCAGCGAGGACGAGCTGGGGCCCTCCGCGGAGGGGCGGGCCGCGCTCGAGGCGCTGGTGGAGGGGCGGCTGGTCCAGGTGCGGATGGTGGCCGGGCGGCCCCGCTACCAGCTGGCCCACGACTGGCTGATCGACCACTGGCTCACCCTGAGGGAGTGGCTGGACGAGGACATCGGCCAGCGGGCGCTCCGCCAGCGCGTGGCCGCCGCCGCCGCCGAGTGGGAGCGCCTGGGGCGCGCCCCGGACTCGCTCTGGCGCGAGCGGCAGCTGGAGGAAGCGCGGTCGGTCTCGCTCCGGACGCTGGGGCCAGGCGAGCAGGCGTTCCTGCGGGCCTCGAGGGACCGCGCCCGGCGGAGGCGGCGGGGCCGGTTCCTGGCCGGGCTGGGCGCCCTGTTCGGGGTGGCGGCGACCGCCTCCGGCCTGCTGGCGCGGGAGTGGATGGAGGCCTCGCGCTGGCTGGAGGCCGCGCGCGGGTCGCGCGAGCTGGGCGACGCTGCGCGGGTGGAGGCGTGCCAGCTCCGCGCGGAGGTGCTGCCGCTCTACGACGGCCCGAAGGCGGCGGCGCCCGCTCCGCACGGCGCCACTCCCCGCCAGGGCGCCGGGGCGCCGGTGGGGCTCGGCCGCGCGGAGGAGGCGGGGGAGGCCGCGGAGCAGGCCGCGTGGGACGCCGCCGAGGCGCGCTGGTCCCGGGCGCTGGCCAGGGCAAAGGAGGCGGAGGCGCGCTACGGGGCGGCGGAGCGGTCCATCGACCACGCGCTGGACCGGAGCCTGGGCCGGAACGCCGCCCGGTCGGCGCTGATGGACCTCACCTACCAGCGCCTGCTCCTGGCCGAGTGCTTTCACCCGGAGGGGCGGTTGGACGAGGACGTGCGGAGCCTGCAAGACCGGTTCGACGACCCGCGCTGGCGGGAGCGGGTGGCGCAGCCGGCGCTGCTCTCGGTGGAGGTGGATCCCCCGGGCGCGCGCGTGGTGCTGGAGCGCTACGCCGGGGAAGACGGCGCCCTCCGGCTGGAGCGGGCGCCGGAGGTCGCGGAGGCCGCGCGCATGCCGCTGAGAGACGTGGCGTTGGCCGAAGGGTCCTACCGCGTCCGCGCGGTTCACCCCGGGTTCGAAGAGGCCGTACTGCCGCTGCTGCTGGGGCGGGGCCAGCGCGAGATGGTGCGGCTCCCGCTCGCTCCGGAGGGGAGCGTCCCGGCCGGATTCGTCTACGTTCCTCCCGGCTGCTTCCTTTCGGGCGGTGGGGGACCGGAGATCATCCGGGGAGGGTTCTTCCGCTCTGCGCCGCTGCACCAGTTCTGCATGAAGGAGGGCTACCTCATCGGCCGGTACGAGGTGACGTTCGGGGACTGGCTGAGCTACCTGGCCACCTTGCCCGCTGGCGCGCCCGAGCGGTCGGTGCTGGATTCGCCGCGCTTCTCCGAGGCGGGCGCGGTGTCGCTGCGGGAGGCGCGCGGCGGCTGGGTGTTCTCGTTCTTCCGTTCGCGCACCCCGCTCCTGGAGGCGCGCGAGGGCGAACCGGTGCGCTATCCCAAGCGCGACCGCCGCGCGGAGGCCGACTGGCGGCGCTTCCCGCTCTCCGGGGTGGCCCTGGAGGACCTGCAGGGCTACCTGGCGTGGCTGGACCGGACCGCCGCGCTGCCGGGGGCGCGCCTGTGCACCGAGTACGAGTGGGAGCGGGCGGCGCGCGGCGCCGACGGGCGCTCCTATCCGCATGGGAGCCGGTTGCTGCCTGACGACGCCAACGTGGACGCTACCTACGGGCGGGAGCCCAGGAGCTTTGGACCGGACATGGTGGGCGCGCACCCGGCGTCGGTGAGCCCCTTCGGGCTGCTGGACGCGGTCGGCAACGTGTTCGAGCTCACGCGGACGATCACGCCGGGCATGGGCCTCGTCGTGCTGCGCGGCGGGAGCTGGTACCACGACGCCCCTTCCGTGAACCTGGAGAACCGGGCCGCGGCGGAGCTCGCGCTGCGCAACGTGCTGGGCGGGTTCCGGGTCTGCGCGCCGTTCGCCGCAGCCGGCGCCGGCGCCGCGCGCCATCCTTGACGCTCTGCGCCGATGAATAGCTGAGCCGCGGCCGGACCCCTACTGACGGCGGCGAAGCTGGTTTCGCCGGGAGGGGTGACCATGCAACGGAAACGGGTGCTGTACTCGAAGGGAGCGGTGTGTCGATGGGCCCGGGGGAGACCCACCTGCCTGTCGGTGCTGTTCTGGCTCGCGGCGGCTCCAGGGCTCGCGCACGCTGCGGACCGGTACGCGGGCATGTGCCAGCCCGAGGCGAGGAGTCGCATCTACAACCCGCAGGGGACGATGCTCTGGGGAACCCGGCAGGACTGGGACCCGGCGGCGGCTCCGGACGAGCGGCAGAGCGTGATGGTCTCGGTGGGTCTGGAGAAGCCCGTCCGGGGCCCGGCCCGCGCGCTCGAGCTGCGCGAGGGGCGCCTGCTCCCGGTGGCCCCGGGTGCCGGGGCGAGCCTCGACGGCACCGTGCTGCGGGGCAGCTCCAGCTCGGGCCAGCCGGTGGAGGTGGCGATCTGCGGCGCCGAGCCCGTGGCCGGGGACGGAGGCGGATACGTCCGCTACCGCATCCAGGCGTGGAACCCGGTCGCAGGGACCTGGGAGAACCCGTGCGCCCGCACCAGCGCGGTGGGCGACCCGCGAGCCCTGGCGGTGGACGGCGTCTGGGACGGAAGCGGCGTGCGCCGCGACGTGCGCGGGAAGTTCACCTTCGCGTGCGAGAACGGAGCGATCGCCAAGTGCGTCGGCTGGGGTTACTCCCCCTGGTCGAGTCGCGAGGGGCAGCCGCTGGCGGAGCTGCATCAGGCCTGTACGCGGATGGCGCGCGCCGACTACTGCGGCGACGGGCGCAGCCACACCGTGCAGGGCACGATGATCGACATCTACGACACGCTCGGCGTCCAGAAGGCGGACGCCAGGAGCACGGCCCTGGCGAACGCCTTCGAGGCGACCTGGTCGGTGGACGGGGCGACCTGTCTGGCCGCCACGCGCTCCGGGCAGCCGCTGGACGCCGTCCTGCGCGAGTGTCCCGCCCGGTTCGAGTGGAAGGAGATGGACCTGGGCGGAGGCGACCGCTGCCTGGCGCGCCGCACGGGTGAGGAGCACCCCGATGCGCGCCTGCGCACCCGGATCATCCCCCATGCGCCGCCGGCCTCCGGCCAGCACATGCCGCCGCCGCGCCCGCGCGCAGGGTTGTGAAGCACTGCGTCGTCAATGTGCAGCGGCTGGCACACCGGCCGCTGCACCCCTCGCCGAAACGCGCGCAACGGCTCGGCTGACCCCGTGGCCTCCCTCGTGCACCAGTCCACCGGCTCCGAGGGGGGTCACATGCGTCGACTGGTAGGACAGACGGCGTTCGTCTCGCTGTGCATGGTGGCTGCGCAGGCGGCGAGCGCGGCCGAGGGCGCCGGAGCGGCTCCCCCTCCGGATGGGTCCGGGGCGCCGGTGCCAGTCCCCCCGAGAGCGGCGGCGGCGAGGCGCGACCTGGCCGGCGTGTACGGAGCGCCGAGCCCGGACCGCAAGACGGAGCCGCTGCTGGAGCGCGCGCTGGCCATCCAGGAGCGCACCCTGGGCAAGGACCACGTGAACCTGGTCTTCACGCTGGTGCCCATGGCGCGGATCTCGGCGGAGCGGGGGCGGTACGCGCGGGCGCAGCGCCTGCTGGCGCGCTCCCTGAGCCTCATCGAGCGGGCGGTGGGCGCCCGGCACCCGTTCGTGGCGGCTGCCCTGGACGAGCTGGCGGCGTCCTACCAGGCGCAGGGCCTGCTCAAGCAGGCGGAGCCGCTGCGCCGGCGCTCGCTGAAGATCCGGAAGGAGACGCTGGCCGAGGACGATCCGGAGCTGGCCCACTCCCTCAACGAGCTGGCCAGCCTCCGCGCCGCGCGGGGGGACCTGGTGGAGGCCGTCCTGCTGTTCCGGTCCGCGCTGGAGATCTCCGAGTGGCGCCTGCGGCGCGAGTTGCTCAGCCTCCCGGCGACGCAGCTGGAGGAGCGGCTCCGCAAGCTCCGCGCGCAGGACGACCGGCTCTACGCGCTGGTGCGCCGGCACCGGGACCACCCGGACCTGGAGCGGTTGGCGCTGGCCACGGCGCTGTTGCGGAAGGGCCGGTCCGGCGAGGAGGCCGCCGAGGTGTCCCGCGCCATCGCGCGAGACCTGGAGGACGGCGACCGCGAGGCGTTCGAGCAGCTTCGCGCGCTGCGCACGCAGATGGCGGCCGCGCCGTCGCGGGAGCGCGCGGCGGAGCTGGCCGCGCGCGGCGACGCGCTGGAGGCGGACCTGAGCCAGCGGTCGGCGCCGCTGCGCACCCTGCGCGCGCTCCCCGCGCCGGGCCAGATGGTGGAGGCCGTGCGCCTGGCGCTGCCCGCGGACGCCGCGCTGGTGGAGCTGGTCGAGCACGAGGACCAGGAGCCGGGGGTCCACCGGCCACCGCGGTACCTGGCGCTGGTGCTGACCGCGGTCGGCGGCGTCCACGCGGTGGACCTGGGTCCGGCGGCCGCCATCGACCAGGCGGCCACCCGGCTGGACCGCGCTCTGTCCGGGACCGCCGCGCCGTACCTGGAGGAGAGCCAGACCCTGTACGCGCTGGCGGTGCGGCCGTGGTCGAAGCTGGTGGCCGGGGCGCGCCGGGTCTACCTGGTCCCAGATGGGAAGCTGGGGCTGGTCTCCTACGCCGCCCTGCACGATGGCCAGCGGTTCATCGCGGACGAGAAGGAGATCGTCCTCCTCAATTCCGGGAGGGACCTGCTCCCGGCGCAGGGCGAAGTACCCCCCGGGCAGGCGGTGATGGTGTTTGCGGATCCCGACTACGGCGGTGGAGGCGCGCCGGTCGCGCCGCTGACCCCGGTCGTCAACCGCGGCGCCGCCCCCGCGGCGCGGTGCGTGGACCTGTCGAGGGCGTCCTGGTCGCAGCTTCCGGGCGCCCGGCGCGAGGCGGAGGCGGTCAAGCGCTTCTTCCCGGAGGCGGAGGTGTGGCTGGGCGCCGAGGCGACCAAGTCGGCGTTGATGCGGATCCAGGGCCCGCGGGTCCTGCACATCGCCGCGCACGGCATCTCTACCGGAGACCTCGCCTCGCGCCGTCCCGGCGCGCGGGGAATGGTGGAGGTGGAACCGCTGGCCGCGCCGCCCGCCGCATGCCCGAAGGACCCGCTGCTGCGGTCGGGCCTGGTGCTGGCGAGGCCGCCGGACCCGGCGGCGCGCACCGGCGGATCGATCGCCACGGCGCTGGAGCTGATGGGGTTGGACCTGTGGGGGACGGAGCTGGTGGTGCTCTCCGCCTGCGGGACCGGCCGCGGCGACGTCGAGCGGAGCCAGGGCGTCTACGGGATGCGGCGGGCATTCCAGGTGGCCGGCGCCCAGACGCTGGTGACCAGCCTCTGGCCGGTCGAGGACGAGACGACGGCGGAGCTGATGGAGGAGTTCTACCGGCGCCTTGGCGAGGGCCGCGGCCGTGTCGCCGCGCTGCACGAGGCGATGCTCGCGGTTCGAGCGCGCAAGCCGCACCCGCATTTCTGGGCCCCGTTCATCGTCATTGGAAAAGATGGGCCGCTGTAGGAATCCGAGGGGCCCGAGGAGTCGAATCCGCCAGCGTTCGTGAATAGCCGCGCCCCCGCGTGTCCCCGTTGGCTGGGGTGCGGTGGCCGGCGCCCCGGGTCCCGGATCCGAGGTGACATGTGCGACGAGCGGAGAGGACGTGGGAACGGCGGCAACTGCTGGGCTCGGCGGTCGTGGTGGCGGTGGCCTGTTCGGCGCTGGCGTGCGGCGGAGAAGGCGCCGTCGCGGCGGGCCTCGAAGCGCCTCCTCCCGGTCACGGCGGGGCGAATCCAGGCTGGGGCGGAGCGCCGCCGCCGGGCGTGGGCCACGACATCCCGCCGGGACACCTGGGTGACCCGGGCGACCCGTCGTGGTTCCACAAGGACGCGCCGCGGATCGCCGACTGCTTCCAGTCGAAGCACCAGGCGGCGCCCGGCGATCCCGTCGCGCTGAGGGTGGGAGCGGCGGACCCGAATGGGCTGGCGTTGAGCTACACGTGGTGGGCGACACAGGGCAACGTCTCGGCGCGCCTGTCGCCGGTGGGGAATGAGGCGGTCTGGACCGCGCCGTTCATCCACTCCACCGTCGCGGTGACGGTCCGGGTGCAGAACACCCGGGGCCTTCCCGCCTTCAAGACCTTCCACGTCCACGTGGCGGCGGACCTGGACACGGCCGTGTTCGTCAGCCCGGGCGGCTCCATCCAGCAGGCGATCGACGCGGCCATCGCGGGCGGGAAGACGGACGTGCTGCTCGCCGCCGGCGGGTACCGGGAAGCGCTCCAGCTTCCCGGCGACGTTCGCCTCTGGGGCCAGTACGACCCCGACACCTGGGCGCACGTGCCGGGCAGTGCGAGCATCGTGGAATCGCCCGGTCGCGTGGGCATCACCGTGACGGATCCGGCTGGAGCCCGGCCGTCCGCGGTCGGGAACGTCGCCTCGTCCGGTTCCATCCAGGGGCTTGTCATTACTACGGCCGCCGCCGGTCCCGAGCAGAGCTCCATCGCGCTGCTGCTCAACGCCGTCTCCGGGACCTTCACCGTGCAGGACAGCACGCTCCGCCCCGGTCGCGGAGGTCCCGGCCGTTCCGGGGCGGGCGGGGGATCGGTGGCGTGCGGTGGGTCCGGCGGATGGGGCGGGAACTTCACCGGACCGGGCGCTCCAGGCACCTGGGGGTGCAGCGGGAACGGTGGCGCGGGAGGCGAGCCGGGAAATGGAGGCGGCCCCCTTGGCGGAACGGGGTTCGGTGGTGGAGGAGGGTCCTCGGGCATCAGCGGCGACGTTCCCAAGGGCCAGGCGCTGGGCGAGATCGTGGACCTGGACTGGCATGCGCACGGTGGCGGGAATGGCCGGGGAGGAGGAGGCGGTGGAGGCGGTGGAGGCGGGGGCGGCGGTCTCATCTGCATCGGGCCGTGGCAGTGCGCCCCGACTCTGGGCGGTCGCGGAGGGGACGGCGGCCCCGGCGGCGGCGGAGGCACCGGCGGGACCGGCGCGGGCGGCTCCTTCGGCGTCGTCGTCCTCGACTCGACCGGGTTGGTCGTGGTCCAGAACAACGCGATCTCCACGTCGGACGGTGGGGCGGGAGGAGCAGGGGGACATGGCGGCGTGGGGGGGCCCGGCGCCGACGGCGAAGGTGGATTCTTCTCGGGCCCGGGCGGTCACGGCGGGATCGGCGGAAACGGTGGAGGAGGAGCGGGCGGCGCCGGAGGCATGAGCGTCGGCATCCTGTTCCACGAGTCGCCCGGCGTGTCTCAGATCGGAAACGTCTTCATGCTCGGTTCCGGTGGAAACGGTGGGGCCGGCGGCTGGCCCGCCTTCGTGGGCGGGGAGCCCGGCATCCGCAAGGTCGCGTTCGAGGTCCGGTGACGTAGGTGGCGGTCCGAGCAGGGTTGCCCGGAGGGGGACCAGTGCGTCGAATCTACGTGGAATCTGCCGCCGGGCTCGGGTCCGACGGCGCGCTCGCGGGAGAGCGGCTCGATGAGCTGGTCGCCCGCCTCTACCCGCAGGTCCTCCGCTCGGCGAGGAGGATGTACCCGGGCGACGCGGAGGATCTCGTCCAGCACGCTTTCACCACGTTCACCGCCAGGTTTCCCGCGGAAGCCTTCCCCACGAGCCACGGCTGCCTGGCCTACCTGGGGAAGGTGATGCACAACGCCTTCCTCTCGACCGTGCGGAAGCAGCGGATCCAGCGGCGCGGGTCCGCGGATCCAGCGCTCCGCCGGGAGCTGGAGCCTGCGCCGCTGGATCCGCGGCCCCTGCAGCCGTTCGAGACCGTCACCGACGAGGAATGGCGGTCCGCCGTCGGTTCGCTCAGTGGGAAGCAGCGCGAGGTGTACGAATTGAGCCTGGGCGACAAGAGCTACGCCCAGATCGCGGGTGAGCTGGGCGTCCGGCCGGGAGCGGTGGCCAAGCGCCTGTACGACGCGCGCCGGAAGCTGGAGCGGAGCCTCCGGGAGGTGCTCGAGCGCCGCGAGGAGCACTGATCTGCTCTGCCCATGAATAGCGGCCGGTCTGCGCGCCCCTCGGTCATCGAGGGTGCGCCTGCGCGGTGCAGGCGCACCCCTCTGACTCCGGAGGTGGCACGTGAGGCACGAGAAACGAGCACGGGCGCGGTGGCTCCTGGGCGTGGTGGGAGCGGCGGCGCTGGGAGCGATGGCGTCGTCGGGGCTGGGCTGCGGCGACGAGGAGACCTGGCAGAGCGACCAGGGCGAGGAAGCCACCGAGGCGGCCTGCCAGGCGCCTCCCGGGCACGGCGGCCCGAACCCCGGCCACGGTGGAGGGTCTCCGCCGGGTTGGGGGCATCACAACCCGCCGGGACACGGCGGCGGCGCGGGGACTCCGTGCTGGGTCCACAAGGACACCCCCCGGATCCTGACCAGCGAACAGTCGCGCGCGTGGGCGGAGCCCGGGAACGTGGTCCTCTTCAAGATCGTCGCGTCCGACCCGAACGGGCTGCCGCTGACGTACTCCTGGTCGGCGACGCAGGGGACCGTGGCCAGGGCCACGCCGCAGGGGGACGAGGCGTTCTGGACGGCGCCGTTCGTGAGGGGGGCCATCCATGTGACCGTTCACATCCAGAACACGCGCGGGCTGAGGGCGACCCGGAAGTTCCGGGTGTTCACCTGGGCCGACCTCGAGAGCGCCGTGTACGTCGGCGGGAGCGGGGCCGGGGGCAGCTCGCTCAATGTGTCCTCCGGGAGCATCCAG
>DATBSS010000413.1:0-10162 GCA_036559665.1 Myxococcaceae bacterium | reverse complement strand
CATCCGCGACGCCATCCTCCGCGCCGAGCTGGCCGGCATCGTGTTCATCGACGAGATCGACAAGATCGCCTCCCGCGAAGGCTCCCACTCGGTGGGCCCGGACGTGTCCCGGGAAGGCGTGCAGCGGGACATCCTCCCGGTGGTGGAGGGCTCCACCATCACCACCAAGTACGGGCCGGTGAAGACCGACCACATGCTGTTCATCGCCGCCGGCGCCTTCCACGTCACCAAGCCGTCCGACCTCATCCCGGAGCTGCAGGGCCGCTTCCCCATCCGGGTGGCGCTGGAGGCGCTCACCGGGGCCGACCTGGTGCGGATCCTCAAGGAACCGAAGAACTCGCTGCTCAAGCAGTACACCGCGCTTTTGGCCACCGAAGGCGTGCGGCTGCACTTCGCGGAGGACGCGGTGGCGGAGATCGCCCGGCTGGCCCAGAGCGTGAACGACCGCTCCCAGAACATCGGCGCCCGCCGCCTCCACACCGTGATGGAGAAGCTCCTGGACGAGATCTCCTTCACCGCCTCCGAGCGCGGCGAGAAGGAACGCGACGTGGCCGTGGACGCCGCCTACGTGCGCGAGCGGCTGGCCGAGCTCATCCAGGACGAGGACCTGTCCCGCTACATCCTTTAAGAAGGGAAACACCGCATGCCACAGGAAGCGATCATCGAGCGCGCCAAGGCGCACCTGCTCCAGAACTACCGCACCCAGCCGGTGGTCATCGACCGCGGGCAGGGGACGCGGGTGTGGGACTCGGACGGGAAGAGCTACCTGGACCTGCTGGGCGGAATCGCCACCTGCGCCATGGGCCACTGCCACCCGGAAGTGGTGAAGGCGCTCAAGGCCCAGGCCGACAAGCTCTGGCACATCTCCAACGTCTTCTACAGCCAGCCGCAGATCGACCTGGCGGAGATGCTCACCCAGGCGTCCGGCCTGGAGCGGGCCTTCTTCTGCAACTCCGGCGCGGAGGCCAACGAGGCGCTGATCAAGCTCGCGCGCAAGGTGCAGAAGGACCGCGGCGCCGCCGACCGTTTCGAGCTGATCTGCTTCGACAACTCGTTCCACGGCCGCACCCTGGCCACCGTCACCGCCACCGGGCAGACCAAGTACCAGAAGGGTTTCGAACCGCTGCCCCCCGGCTTCCTCCACGTGCCCTACGGCGACCTGGCCGCGGTGAAGGCCGCCGTCTCCCCGCGCACCGCCGCCATCCTGGTGGAGCCCATCCAGGGAGAGGGCGGGGTGCGGCCGGCGCCCGAAGGCTTCCTCCGCGCCCTGCGCGCGCTCTGCGACGAGCACGGCCTGCTGCTGCTGGTGGACGAGATCCAGACCGGCATGGGGCGCACCGGCAAGCTGTTCGCCTTCCAGCACGAGGACGTGCGCCCGGACGCGATCTCCATGGCCAAGGCGCTGGGCAACGGCATCCCCATCGGCGCCATGCTCTGCAGCGAGGCCGCCTCGAAGTCGCTCACCGCCGGGACCCACGGATCCACCTTCGGCGGAAACCTGCTCGCGGTGGAGGCCGCCAAGGCCACCTTCAAGCTGATCGCTGACCCCAAGATGCTCCAGTCGGTGGCGGAGAAGGGCGACTACTTCCTGGGCCAGGCGCGGAAGCTGGTGGAGAAGCTCCCGCAGCAGCTCGCCGCCGCGCGCGGGCGCGGGCTGCTGGCGGGCGTGGAGGTGAAGGGCGACGCCGGGAAGATCGTCGCCCGCTGCCGCGAGCTGGGCCTGCTGGTCAACCTGGCGGGCGAGAAGACGGTCCGCTTCGCCCCCCCGTTCGTCGTCACCCGGGAAGAACTGGACGAAGGGCTCCGGATCTTCGAGCGCGCGCTGGCGGAGTGACGGCCGGTGCTACAATTGTTCGCTGGTGAGCGTGTCTGAACCCATCGTAGGGCTAGGTAGTCGCTCGGACTACCTGGCGGTGGCTCCAGGCGCGGATCTGGACGAGCTGACGCTGGTCGGCGACGAGCGCCAGGTCATCACCGCCATCGGGCGGGCCGCCACCATCGGTGAAATCGTGGCGCGCGCCGGGCTCCCGGAGGCGAAGACCATCGCCGTGCTGCTGGGGCTGCGCGCCAAGAACCTGGTGGTGCCCGCTCGGGCCGCGCCGGCCCCCAGGGGCGCGGTGGACGCCTCCACCCTGGAAGAGGTGGACCTGGAGTCGGACCGGAAGGCGGAGATCCTGGCGCTGGAAGGGCTGATCGACTCCGCCTCCCACTACGACATCCTGGGGGTGTCCCCCAGCGCCGGCCCGGACGAGATCCGCCGCGCCTACCACGAGGCTTCCCGGCGATTCCATCCGGACCGGTATTTCCAGAAGAATCTGGGGAGCTTCCGGTCCCGGATCGAGCGGCTGTTCCGGCGGGTGAGCGAGGCCAACGCCGCCCTCTCGGACCCGGAGCGGCGCGCGGCGTACGACCGTACCCACCCGGAGCTGTTCGATTACCTCCGCGCGACGCCCCTTCCCTTCTCGTCGGCGCCGATCACGCCTCCCCACGCCACGCCGGCGGTGAACCTGCCGCCGGAGCGCGTCGAGGAGCGGCGGGCCCGCCTGGCGCGCCACCCGTACCTGGCGCGCGGGCGGCGGCTGCGCGACCTGGCCGGCGAGGCCAGGGAGGCGGAGGCCCGGCACGACCTCTCGCGCGCGGTGTCGCTGATGAGCCAGGCGGTGCAGCTGGACCCGGCCAACGAATCGCTCCGGAAGGAGCTGGCGGAGCTGAGGCGCCGGCACGAGGCGACGCGGGTGAAGCTGGAGCTGGCCCGCGGCGCGGAGCTGGAGGGGCGGGGGGAGCTGGAGCGGGCCGCTGTCCAGTACCGGCTGGCGGCGTCGGCGGATCCCCGGAACGCGGAGGCCGCGTCGAAGGCGGCCGCGGTGCTGCTGAAGATCGAGGGGGGAGACCTCAAGGAGGCCAAGACCCTCGCCCAGCGGGCGGTCGACCTGTTGCCGAACCATGCCGGACACCGGGTCCTGCTGGCCCGGGTGCTGATTGGGGCAGATCTCAAGAAGCTGGCCAAGCGGGAGCTGGAGGAAGCGCTCCGGCTGGACCCGGACCATCCGGACGTAAAGGCGCTCCTGAAGAAGGTGAAGTGACCGTTCTGACGCTATAACTGGGGGTCAGTACGGGGCGGGAATGGCTGCGTCGCAGGACCCAGTGATCGGCATCGATCTCGGCACCACCAACAGCGTGGTGGCCACCGTGCAGGGCAATCAGCCGGTGGTGATCAAGAACCGGAGCGGACAGGCGCTCACGCCGTCCGTGGTGGCGGTCACCAAGCAGGGGAAGCGGCTGGTGGGGCAGATCGCCAAGCGGCAGGCGATCACCAACCCGCTGGACACGGTGTTCGCCTCCAAGCGGCTGATCGGGCGGAAGTTCTCGTCGGGCGAGGTCCAGGCCGCGCTCAAGGTGCTTCCCTACGAGGTGGTGGCCGGCGACCACGACGACGTCCGGGTGATGCTGGGCGGGCAGAAGGTCTCCCTCCCGGAGGTCTCCGGCCTGGTGCTCCACGAGCTGAAGCAGGACGCGGAGGCGTACTACGGCCGCCCGGTCAGCCGCGCGGTGATCACCGTGCCCGCCTACTTCAACGACGGGCAGCGCCAGGCCACCAAGGACGCGGGGAAGATCGCCGGCCTGGAGGTCCTGCGCATCGTCAACGAGCCCACCGCGGCGGCCCTGGCCTACGGCTTCGGCAAGAACGTCCACGGGAAGATCGCCGTCTTCGACCTGGGCGGGGGCACCTTCGACATCTCCGTGCTGGAGGTGGGCGGCGACGTGTTCGACGTGATCGCCGTGGGCGGCGATACCTTCCTGGGCGGGGAGGACTTCGACCTCCGGGTGATCGACTGGCTGGTGCTGGCCTTCGCCAAGGAGCACGGCATCGACCTGCGCAAGGACCGGATGGCGCTCCAGCGCCTCAAGGACGCCGCGGAGCGGGCCAAGATCGACCTGTCCGGCACCCGCGAGACGCAGGTCAACCTCCCCTTCATCGTCACCCCGCCAGGGGGCGGCGCGGCGCTGCATCTCCAAATCGCCCTCACCCGCGAGAAGCTGGAGGAGCTGACCCAGGACCTGGTGAACAAGGCGGTGGGCATCACCGAGACGGTGCTCAAGGAGGCCAAGGTCCGTCCCGCGGACCTCAAGGAGATCATCCTGGTCGGCGGCCAGACGCGGATGCCGCTGGTGACGGAGCGGGTGAAGGCCTACTTCCACCGGGACCCCTGCAAGGGCGTCCACCCGGAAGAGGTGGTGGCGCTGGGCGCGGCCATCCAGGCCAGCGCGCTCACCGCCGAGGCCGGCCAGGTGCTGCTGCTGGACGTGACGCCGCAGAGCCTGGGGGTGGCCATCGCCGGCGGCTACCGGCGGACCCTCATCTCCAAGAACACCACCGTTCCCACTTCCGCCACCGAGCTGTTCCACACCTCCAAGGACGCCCAGACCACGGTGAAGATCATCGTCCTCCAGGGGGAGAAGGAGATGGCGCACCAGAACGAGCTGCTGGGTGAGTTCGTCCTCAGCGGGTTGCGCGAGGCCCCGCGGGGAGTGGTGGAGATCGAGGTGACCTTCGAGATCAACTCCGAGGGCATCGTCTCCGTCTCCGCGCGCGACCGGGAGACCGGCCAGCGGCAGTCGATCACCGTCACCGCCTCCGGGGCGCTCACCGAGGAGGAGCTGCAGAAGATCCTGGACGCGCAGCGCGACTACATGCTGGAGGCCAGGTCTTCGGAGGTGGTGGGGCAGCGGAAGGTGGAGGTGGCCGCGTTGGCCAAGGAGCTCAAGGACATGATCCCCCGGCTCCGCCAGCTCACCGGCGGATCGGAGTTCGGGCAGGAGGCCATTGGCCGGGCGGAGAAGGTGGTCTCCGCCGCCGAGGAGGTGCTCGCCGGGCAGGACCTCAAGCAGCTCACCGACGCGGTCGACCAGCTCACGCGGACCACGGCGCTGTTCCGGGGCGTGCTCGAGCGGATCGGGGCGGGCGAGTCATGAGCAAGCAGCGGGCCCTGCAGCTCGTGGAGGCCGCGGTCTGGCTGGAGGCCACCGGCGACCTGGAGGGCGCCCGGAAGCTCTACCAGCAGGCGCTGACCCTTGACCCCGAGAACACCCGCGCCCAGCAGGCCATGGAGCGGGAACCGGCGCGCCCGCCCGCGCCGCCACCCGCGCCGAAGCCGGAGCCGGAGCCCGCCCGGGAGTCTCCACCTCCGAGGGCGGCCTCGAAGCCGCCGACCCCGGCGCCCGTGAAGGAGCCGCCGAAGGCCGCGGTGAAGGCCCCGACCCCCGCGCCCGCGAAGGCGCCGCGGAAGGCCGCGGTGAAGCCCCCGACCCCGGCGCCCGTGAAGGAGCCGCCGAAGGCCGCGGCGAAGGCCCCGACCCCGGCGCCCATCCGGGAGGCGATGACGCCGGAGCCGAAGCTCACCCCCATCCAGTACCAGTCGGTGGACGACCTGCTTCCCCACGTCGATCCCGAGTTGCACGAGCAGGCCACGATGGTGGACGTGTCGCTCCAGCACCTCTGGCACCCGGACCTGGCGCCGGCCCTGACGGACGCCACCACGCTCCCGGAGTTCCCCAAGCCCGAGGAGTCGAAGCCGGTGCGGGTCCAGGCCCCGCCGAGGCCCGAGCTGGCCCCCACCCCCGTGCCCATGCCGACGCCGTTCCCGCAGCGGACGCCGTCCGGCCGGAAGTACCTGGACGTCGACTGGAGCAAGGTGCGCCCGCAGGACCTGGCGATGCCTCCTCCTCCGCCCGGGTCGGTCGTCTCGCTGGAGCTGCCCCCGGCGCCGTCTTCGGACCCGCTCACGCCGCCGCCGAGCGCGCCGCCGCCGCAGATCCCCCCCAACATGCTGCGGCGCCGGTCCGGGCAGCAGCCGGTGACGCCCGAGCCGCCGGGGCGGCCGGCCGCCACCCCGTCGCCGCGGAACGCCTGGGAGGAGGACGGCACCATGCCGGGCGTGGACCTGAGCGCCATCCTGTCGCCCGCGACCCCGCGCGACGCCATGGACCTGCTGGGGGACGCGCCGCCCCGCGCCACCCCACCGCCCACCGTCCGCAAGAAGCCGCAGAACGTCCAGCAGGAGGTGGAGTCGCTGATCAAGGGAGCGCGGGACCTGCTGGAGCTGGACGACCACTCGGGGGCGATGGACCTGATCGAGAAGGCGGCGGAGCTGGCCCCGGACAACCCGCTCGTCCAGCGCCTCAAGGAGAACAGCGAGGTGGTGCTCCAGTCCATGTTCGAGTCCAAGCTGGGCCGCCTGGACCAGCGGCCGCGCCTGCTGCTCCGGCCGGACGAGATCATCTGGCTCAACCTGGACCACCGCGCCGGCTTCGTCCTCGCGCAGATCGACGGCGGCGTGACCTACGAGGACCTGTTCGCCATCTGCGGCATGTCCCGCCTGGATACGCTGCGGATCCTGTCCCAGCTGGTGGGCGCCGGGGTGATCGCCGCGGCCGCGGCCTGAGCCGGGTCAGGCCGGCGGGCGGTCCAGCGGATCCTCGACCTCGCGCTGCTCGCGCTGGCGCTTGTAGTAGTCGCGGACGTAGTCCACCAGCTTGTCCAGGTACGAGGAGAGCGGCGGGCAGCGGATCCCGGTCCCGTCCAGCAGCTCCAGCGTGTTGTGGCAGTTGAAGATGGCCAGGTGGTTCACGTAGCTGATCGCCGCGCGCTGCGGGCGGGCCAGCTTCTCCAGGAACGGCAGCCGCAGCACCGCGTCGGTGGCGCGGGCGGAGAGGCGGATCCGCGGGAGCCGCTTGTTGTTGCGCTCGGCGATGATCTCGTAGACGCGCCGCGCGGACATGGGGTTGGGGTCCACCAGGTGGAAGGTGCGGCCCGCCGCCTTCGGGTCGCGCGACAGCCGCCACACCGCCTGGACGATGAAGTCCACCGGCACCACGTTGAGCGGCGCCACCCCATTGCCCGGCAAGGGCAGCGGCATCGCCAGCGGCGAGGTCACCAGCAGGATGCCCAGGTAGTAGGGGCCCTCGAAGCGGTCGATCTCGCCGGTGGTGGAGTCCCCCACCACGCTGGAGGGGCGGAAGATGGAGACCGGGAGCTTCTCCGCCGCGCGCCGCATCAGCTTCTCGGCGTGGAACTTGGTCTCCTCGTAGAAGTTGCGGAACGCCTGGCCGGCGTCCAGCTCGTCCTCGGCGATCACCCCCACCCGGTCGCCGGAGACGTAGCAGGAGGAGAAATGCGAGAGCCGGCGGAGCTGCTTGCACTCCTGCGCCAGCTCGATCACGTTCCGCGTCCCGTCCACGTTCACGCGCCAGGCGGCTTCGCGGGACACGCCCAGGTAGGAGAGGGCGGCCAGGTGGAAGATGTCCGTCACCTGGTCGCAGAGCGTCCGGTACTCGGCGCCGGACAGCCCCAGGTGCATGTCCACCACGTCCCCGGTGAGGATCTCCGCGCGGACCCCGGCCCGCTGAAGCTCGCGCCGGGCGTCCTCCTCCTGCTTGGGGAGGACCAGGACGTAGATCTTCGCCTCGGGATCCTGGGCGGCGATGTGCTTGATCAGCCGCTTGGAGATGAAGCCCGGATACCCGGTGAGGAAGTACGTGCCGGCGCTCATCCTGGCGCCGAGCATATACGCTGAAGCTCGCGAAAGACCCGCTCTACCTGTGCGCGGGTGTTCTCCACCGGCCCTCCGTTGTCGATCACCCAGGTGGCGAGCGGGACCTTCTCGCGCAGCGGCATCTGGGAGGCCAGCCGGGCGTCCGCCTCCTCCCGGGTGAGCCCGTTCCGCTCCATCAGCCGCCGCCGCTGCACGTCGCCGGGCGCGTCGACCACCACCACCGCGTCCATCTTCTGGTGCAGCCCGTTCTCGATCAGCAGGGCCGCGTCGTAGACCACCAGCGGCCGGCCCTGGCGCTCCAACTCCGCGGTGCGGCGGCGGAACTCCTCCTGGATCAGCGGGTGGAGGATGGCGTTGAGCGCCGCCCGCTCCTGGGGGTTGGAGAAGATGCGCGCGCCCAGCCTGGCGCGGTCCAGCCGGCCGCCGGCGCCCACCACGCCCGGGAAGTGCCGGGAGACCGCCTCCAGGCCGGGCGTCCCCGGCTCCACGACGTCGCGGGCCAGCGCGTCCGCGTCGATGACCTCCACGCCCAGCTCGCGCAGCATCCGCGAGACGGTGCTCTTGCCGGAGGCGATGCCGCCGGTGAGTCCGACGACGCGGATCACCGCTCGCTGCTGGGAGTGCCGGTTCCCCCCGCCGCTCCACCGGGGGCCGCGCCGCCTGGCTTGGGAGCCACGGACGCCATGGGGGTGAAGACGAAGGAGGACACGGTCTTGTTGTCGTCCTTGAAGAACACCGCCAGTCCCAGCTTCACGTAGACGAAGTAGCTCTTGAAGTTGTCGGTGATCTTCTTGGCGTAGCAGGGATCCTTGGGCGCGGGGCCGGACGTGGGGCAGGCCGCGCCGTAGCTGGACTCCACCATCTCCTTGTCGATGACCGGGGCGGGGAAGACGTCGATCCGCTCCACCGTCCCGCTGGTCCCGTCGACCTTGAACTGGGACTGGGTGGTGCCCTTGATCGCCTTCTCGCCCAGGTAGGCGAGGGTCTCCTTGCCGTTGTCGCCCTTCACCACCTTGGAGGGCTCCCCGAACTTCTTGACCACCTCGTCCCGCTTGGAGGTGCCGGGCTCGATGCCGTTCCAGGGCTTGGCCAGGGCGGCCGGGGCGAGCGCCACGAGGGCGGCGAGCGTGAGTGCGTTCCGCATGGGGCCTCCGTCCGAGTGAACCATGTTGTACGGCTTGACGGTAGGGGATGGCCAGCATTCATCGGTCCTTGCCGCTCGGCGCAGGCGGGTGTTAGTCACCCACCTGGCATGCGCGGTGGCCGACGGTCGTTCCTGGGGGTGGTGATGCTGGCCGGCGCGCTGGCGTGGCCGGCCGGCGCGGAGGTGCTGACCGGGACCGAGTTCGTCGGGCCGGAGAGCTGCAAGGCCTGCCACCCGGACGCCTACGCCGCCTGGCGCCAGTCCAAGCACGCCCGCGCCATCGAATCCCTGTCCGAGCCGCAGCGCCGCGACGCCCGCTGCCTGTCCTGCCACTCGCCCAATCTCCAGGACCGCCGGGTGGAGAGCATCTCCTGCGAGAGCTGCCACGGCGGCGGGCAGTACTACGCCGCCGGGTACGTGATGAAGGACCCGGAGTTGGTGCGCCTGGTGGGATTGCTGGACCCGTCGGAGAAGGGGTGCCGGTCCTGCCATGACGCCTCGTCGCCTTCGCTCAAGCCGTTCGATTTCGTGGAGAAGCTGAAGCTGATCGACCACTGGACCGCGGAGCGGCAGCGGCGGGAGCAGGGTCGCACCGCGGCGGCCGCCGCCGAGGCGCCGGCGCCGGTGGCCGCGCCTCTCCAGAACCCGCCCCAGGAGGGGCAGGGGCCCGCGGTGACGGAGACGCCGGACGAGGGCGAGAAGCCGGCCGCGGGTACGCCTCCGGCGGCGACCACCAAGCCGGCGGCGACGACGGCGAAGCCCGGCAAGCCGGTGAAGAAGAAGCCGCCGGTGAAGAAGCCGAAGAAGTGACCGGGCCTCGGGTGCTGGAAGCGTCGTTCGTCACCACGGCGGTGGACCGGGAGGGCTATCCGCCTCCCGACCGGCCGGAGATCGCCTTCGTCGGCCGGTCCAACGTCGGCAAGTCGTCGATGATCAACGCGCTGGCGGGGCGGCGGAAGCTGGTGCGGGTGTCGAACACGCCGGGGCGGACGCGGACCCTGAACTTCTTCGACGTGGTGCTGGACGCGGGCGGCGGCGCGCGGCGGGCGCTCCGGCTGGCGGATCTCCCCGGCTACGGTTTCGCCAAGGCGAGCAAGGTGGAGCGCAAGGCGTGGCGGAAGATGATCTCCGAGTACCTGGAAGCGCGCGGGCCGCTGAAGGTGGTGGTGAGCATCATCGACGCGGAGGTGGGGCCCACGGCGGACGACTTCCAGACGCTCGACTACCTGGCGGAGGGGAAGGCGCGCATCCTGGTGGCGGCGACGAAGATCGACCGGCTGCCGAAGGCGAAGCGCAAGCCGCGCCTCCGGGAGCTGACGGAGCAGCTGGAGCTGCCGGAGGGCGCGGTGCTGCCGTTCTCCGCCACCGAGCCCATCGGCGTGGAGGAGACCTGGCGCGCCCTGCTGGACGCGGTCAAGGGCGGGGGGCTCCGGTCCCCCCCATGAGCCGCCCCACCGCGCCGGCC
>DATBSS010000412.1:0-9665 GCA_036559665.1 Myxococcaceae bacterium | reverse complement strand
AACCAGCCCGCGCTGGCGAGCGAGATCCGCGAGACGGTGAACGACAAGATCGCCCAGGTCCCGAAGCTGACCATCGCCTGGACCGGCGTGCGCATCTTGTCCCCGGAGGAGCCGGCCGGGGAGATGCTCGCGTCCATCCTGGGCGACGGCAGGACCTGCCGCCTCTACAAGTCGCTGGTGCTGGAGAAGAAGCTCGCCTCCGGCGTCAATGCCGCCAACTTCCCCACCCGCATCGCCGGCATCTTCCTGGTGGACGCGGTGGCCAACGCCGGCCACACCAACGAGGAGCTGCTCCCGGCGGTGCAGGCCGTCCTGGACGACATCAAGAAGAACGGCGTCACCGAAGCGGAGCTGGAGCGCGCCAAGCGCAGGATGGTCGCCGGGCGGCTGCGCGAGGTGGAGCGCATCGGCGGCATCAACGGCAAGGCGGACCTGCTCAACGCCTACGAGATGTTCGCGGGTGACCCGGGGTTCCTGCCCAAGGACCTGGCCCGCTACCGCGCCGTCACGACCCAGCAGGTCAAGGACTTCGCCAACAAGTACCTCCCGGACGACCACCGCCTCATCCTGTCCATCGTCCCCGCCGCCGCCGGCACCGCCGAGCGCGAGAGCCCGAGCGCACCGTGAGGAACCACACCATGACCACCTTCGACCGCGCCCTCCGCACCGGAGCCGCCCTCGCCGCCGCGCTCGCCCTGGGCTGCGCCACCACCGAGGCCGCCACGCCACCGCAGGCCACCGCGCCCGCCATGGAGAAGCCGGCGGCTCCGGCGCCCGCCCCCGCCGCGCCGGTGACCCCGGACGCCGCCTTCCGCGCCCAGAAGCCAGCCCCTCTGCCCATGATGCCCAGCTTCGACCCGCCGGTGCCGGTGGTGAAGACGCTGAAGAACGGCACCGAGATCTGGGTGATCGAAAACCCGGCCGTCCCGCTGGTCGCGGTGGAGGTGGTCATCCGCCACGGCGTGGACGCCGAGCCCATCGCCAAGGCCGGCCTCGCCGACCTGACGGTCAACCTTCTGGACGAGGGGACCAAGACCCGCTCCGCCGCCAAGCTGGCCGAGGCGATCGAGGACCTGGCCATGGAGCTCAACGCCAGCACCGGCCGCGAGGACATCCGGGTCCACATGAGCACCCTCTCGGAGACGCTGCCCCAGTCGCTGGACCTGATGGCGGACGTGCTCCTCAACCCCGCCTTCCAGCCCGAAGACGTGGACCGGGTGAAGGCGCTCAAGCTCACCGGCCTGGAGCAGAAGAAGGGGGTGCCGTACGCGCTCGCCGCGGACGAGATGGGGCGCCTCCTCTTCGGGGCCAAGCACCCCTGGGGCCAGCCGGACGGCGGCACCGTCGAGACGGTGCGCTCCATCACCCAGGCCGACCTCCGGAAGTTCCACGACACCTGGTTCCGGCCGAACAACGCGCTGATCGTCGTCTCCGGCGACGTGAAGGCGGACCAGATGGTGAAGCTGCTCGACGAGCGGCTGGGGGGCTGGAAGGCGAAGCCACTGCCCAAGCTCAGCCTCCCCCAGTGGCCGGAGCTGAAGGCGCGCACCGTCACCTTCGTGGAGAAGCCCAACACCACGCAGTCGCAGGTCTGGGTGGCGGGGCGGGTGATGCCTGCCAAGGACCCGGACGCGGTCATCCTGCGCACCATCAACTTCGCCCTGGGCGGGTTGTTCACCTCCCGCCTGAACATGAACCTCAGGGAGAACAAGGGCTACAGCTACGGCGTCTTCATCCGCGTGGACTGCGCGAAGACCTTCGGCACCATGGTCGCGTCGGGCGGCATCGTGGCCAAGAACACCGCGGACGCCCTGAAGGAGTACGAGTACGAGCTGGACCGCTTCGTCCAGAGCGGCATCACCGAAGAGGAGCTGGCCCGGTCCAAGACCGCGATCATCCGCACCCTCCCCTCCCGCCTGGAGACGAACGACGCCATGGCCAGCGCCTACGCCTCCGCCGCTTTCTACGAGCTGGGCCCGGACTACTACAAGACGCTGGCGGGCCGGGTCACCGCCATCACCCTGGCGGACGCGGCGCGCGTCGCCAAGGGTGTCGCCGCGGCGACCTGGCCGATCATCGTGGTGGGGCCGGCGGAGAACGTGGACAAGGTGAAGGACCTCAAGCTGGGCCCGGTGGAGGTGAAGGGCATCTCCGGGGCCCCGGCCGGCGCGAAGTAGGAGGAGGGCGGCGGGGGTGAAGTAAGCTCCCCGGGCGAGTGACCGAGCCCCCCGCCGACCGACCCGGATTCGCCCGCCGGACGCTGGCGTTCATCGGCGACCCGGCGGTGGCCTTCTGGCGCAAGCTGCTGGCTGCGGTGGCGGGCATGGTGGCCGTGCTCTACGCCATCATCCCGTTCGATCTGGTTCCGGACATCATCCCCAT
The DNA here is from genome assembly GCA_036559665.1 of Myxococcaceae bacterium. Taxonomy (GTDB): domain Bacteria; phylum Myxococcota; class Myxococcia; order Myxococcales; family Myxococcaceae; genus DASRBA01. The sequence goes on along the minus strand of DATBSS010000412.1, from coordinate 7,283 downwards.
CCTCGGGTGGCTGGACGACCTGGGGGTGATGGGCCTGGTCAGCTGGTACGTGATGCGGCAGATCAACAAGCACGCCGAAGCGCGCGCCCGGCTGCCGCCGCCCCCGCCGCCGTCGCTTTCGCGGTAGAACGCGCGGGCGGTTTCGATTGGAGGCCCCGTGACGCCGTCCGCCCCTGCCCAATCCCTGCCCCCGGACCCCGACGCCGCGCGCCCGGAGTTCAGCCTCCGCGCCGTCATCGTGGGCATCGCCGTCGCCGTGTTCATCGGGCTGATGTACCCGTACGTGGTGCTGAAGATCGGCTTCGGGCCGAACATCTCGGTGGTCAGCGCGTTCTTCGGCTTCGTGGCGGTCGGGCTCATCGGCCGGGTGGTGGGGACCCGCGGCAACCGATACGAGTACAACATCGTCCAGACGGCGGGCACCGCCGCGGGGCAGATGGGGTTCATGGTCATCGTGCTGGCGGCGTTCGACCTGCTCGCCTCCAAGCCGGAGCTGGGCATCAACGTCCAGCTCTCCACCTGGCAGATCTTCGGCTGGCTGACGCTGGCGGGCGGGCTGGGCGTCCTCCTGGCGGTGCCGCTGCGCAAGCACTACATCGACGAGGAGAACCTCACCTTCGCGGACGGGACGGCGGCCGGCGAGACGCTGCTCATCCTGGACACCGACTACAAGACCGCCAAGCGCGGCCTGTGGGCGCTGATCGCCGGCGGCACCATCAGCTTCGTGCACACGATGCTGTCGCAGGCGTGGAAGGTGCTCCCGGAGAGCCTGTTCTTCGGCAAGTGGGGCGAGAAGCTCCACGTGGGGACCAGCTGGAGCATCCTCTCCGTCGCCTCCGGGATGATCGTCGGCCTGCGCGTCACGCTGTCGATGGGGCTGGGGATGGTGCTCGCCTGGTACATCGCGCCGCCGTTCCTGGCGTCGCAGGGGTACATCCCGGAGCAGGCGTTCCGGCCCAACCTGAACTGGGTGATGTGGCCGGCGGTGGGGATGATGATCGCCGGCGGGCTCACCGCGCTGGTCTTGAAGTGGAACCTGATCGTCCGGACCTTCAAGGACCTCAAGGTCACCAGCATCTCCGGCACGGACTTCCCCATCCGGTGGGTGATCATCGGGTCGGTGGTGCTGGCGACGGCGCTGGTGACGCTGCAGAAGGTCAGCCTGGGCCTGTCGGTGTGGCTGTCCGTCGCCGCCATCCTGATCTCGCTGCCGCTGATGGTGGTGGGGACGCGCGTGCTGGGCGAGACGAACTGGGCGCCCATCTCCTCCTTCGGCAACCTGGTGCAGCTGGTGTTCGCCGCGCTCGCGCCGGGGAACGTCACCGTCAACATGCTGACCTCCGGCATGTCCGGCACCGTGGCCGCCAACGGCGAGCACCTGATGCAGGACTACAAGGCCGGGAAGATCATCGGCTCCAACAGCCGGTACCTGACGTACATGCAGCTGCTGGCCCTGCCCTTCGGCGCGATGGCGGTGGCGATCATCTACCCCATCCTCCGCAGCCAGAACGGCATCGGACCGGACCGCTACGGCCTGGCGGCGGACCTGGTGGGCAAGGTGACGACGCAGGGCCTGGTGGCTCCGGCGAGCGTGCGCTGGGCGGGCTTCGCGGAGATCCTCGGCCAGGGCGTGGCGGCGCTCCAGGCGCAGCGGCCGTACGCGCTGCACGCCTTCGGGGGGGCGCTGGTGCTGGGCGTGGTGCTCACCCTCCTGGAGTCGAAGACCAAGAGCGCCTGGGTGCCCTCCGCCACCAGCGTGGGCCTGGGGATGCTCATCGAGGCCCACTACGTGCTGGTGATGGTGGTGGGTGGGCTCATCCAGTGGGTGTGGCAGAAGCGCAACGCCGCCGAAGAGGGGGAGCTGAACATGCCGCTCTCCTCCGGCGGCATCGTGGGCGAGGCGATCGCCGTGCTGGGCATCACCATCGTCACCTTCTTGACCAAGTCGGCGAGCAACCCGGGCGGGTTCTTCGGGGGACAGCCGGAGACGGCGCTGGTGGACCCGTACCTGTGGGGCGCGGTGTTCATCGGCGCCACGGTGGTGTTGCTGGCGACGGCGAACCGGCGCAAGGCGTCTGGTGTGAAGTTGTCGGGCGGCGCGCACTGAGCGTTGACACCCCTCCGGGCGGCGGTAGGGTCGCGCCGCCTTTTCAGGAGGGTGTCCGTGATGGCTCTGGTTCGCTCGGTGTTGGCGGTCGCCCTGGCCGCGGTGGCGGTGGGCGGAGTGGGATGCTCCCAGGAGCAAGGTAAGAGCTCGGCTGGGCCGGCGAAGCCGGCGCACGCCGCCACGCCGGTGGTGGCCGAGGCGATGGATTCGGGGATGAAGGCGGAGGCGCTGCCGGAGCTGGCCGCCGCTCCGGAGATTCCGAAAGCCCCCGAACACCTCCCGGCCGTGGAGGAGTCCAAGGACAACCCCACGACGAAGGAGAAGGCCGAGCTGGGGTACCTGCTGTTCTTCGACAAGCGGCTGTCGAAGGACGACTCGATGGCGTGCGCGGGGTGCCACTTCCCGGAGAAGTCGTTCACGGACGGGCGCGCGCTGAGCCCGAAGGTGGGCGGGGCGATGAACACCCGGAACGCGCCCACGCTGCTGAACGTGGCGTACGGGCAGACGTTCTACTGGGACGGCCGGATGCCCACCCTGGAGAAGGTGTGCGGCGCGGCGTGGAAGGGACAGCTGGGGGCGGAGGACAAGGCCGCCATCGCCGCCAAGCTGAACAAGGTGCCGAAGTACCGGGCGCACTTCCAGCGCGCGTTCAAGGCGGACGCCACGGCGGACAACGTGGAGCAGGCGATGGCCGCGTTCCTGCGCGGGCTGAAGAGCGGCGACGCGCCATGGGACAAGTTCGAGGATGGCGACAAGGCCGCCGTCAGCAAGGACGCGCAGAAGGGCTTCGAGGCGTTCAAGAACAACGGGTGCACGCTCTGTCACGTCCCGCCGCTCTACACGGACCAGATGTTCCACAACGTGGGCGTGGGGGCCGACAAGCCGGAGGCCGAGCGCGACCACGGCCAGAAGGTCGCCACCAAGGACGACAAGGACGAGGGCAAGTTCAAGACGCCGTCCCTGCGCGACATCGCCGACAGCGGGCCGTACTTCCACGACGGCAGCGTGGCCACACTGGCCGAGGCGGTGGACTTCATGGCCAACGGCGGGAAGAAGAACCCCAACCTCGACCAGAACCTGAAGCCCCACAAGCTGAAGCCGGCGGACAAGAAGGCCATCCTCGCCTTCATCGAGTCGCTCAAGGGCCAGCACACGTACACCGCGGCGCCGGCCGAGCTGCCATGAGCGCCCGGGCGCGGGCCGTCTCGGCAGTGGTGGCGGTCGTGGCGCTCTGCTCCGCCGCGCTCGCGGGGTGCCACGCGCGCGTCCCGGACCAGGAAGGGTCCATGAGCCAGGCCGACGACGCCGTTCTGTACGCCGCGCAGCGCGTGCGGACGATGGACCCGTCGCGGCCCTTGGCCGAGGCGCTGGTGGTGCAGGGCGGGAAGGTGGTGGAGGTGGGGTCGCGCGAGGCGCTGGCGCGCGCGCACCCGATGGCGCGGGTGGTGGAGGTTCCGGGGGTGATCGTCCCGGGGCTGGAGGATTCCCACGCGCACCTGTCCGGGCTGGGGAGCAGCTTCGGGGTGGTGGACCTCTTCGGGGCGGCGAGCGAGGCGGAGGCGGTGGCGCTGGTGAAGGCGGCGGGGCCGGAGAGCCGGCGCGGGGACTGGATCCTCGGCCGGGGGTGGGACCAGAACCGCTGGCCGGGGCACCAGTTCCCCGGGCGGAAGCTCCTGGACGAGGCGTTCCCCGGGGTGCCCGTGTTCCTGACGCGCGTGGATGAGCACGCGGCGTGGGTCAACGGCGAGGCGCTGCGGCGGGCGAAGGTGACCGCGAAGACGGTAGACCCGGAGGGCGGGCGGTTCCTGCGCGAGGGGGGAGCCTCTCGAGAGCCCACGGGCGTGGTGGTGGACAACGCGATGAACGTGGTGGGGGCGGCGATGCCGCCGCTCACCGACGAGCAGTTCGAGGCCCGGATGGCGGCGGCGCTGGCGCAGTGCGCGGCGGTGGGGCTGACCGCCGTCCACGACACGGGGATGGACCTGCGGACCTTCGTGCTACTCCAGCAGTGGGACGCGGCGGGGCGGCTCCCGCTGCGGGTGTATGCCATGGCGGACGGGCAGGGCGCGGACGGGGACGCCTTCCTGGACCGCGGGACGTTCCGCGGCCGGATGCTGTCGATGCGGAGCGTGAAGTTCCTCCTCGACGGGGCGCTGGGGTCGCGCGGGGCGGCCCTGCACGAGCCGTACTCCGACGAGCCTTCGCAATCGGGGCTGCTGCTCTGGGACGTGGAGAAGCTGGAGGCGCGGGTGCACGCGTTCATGGAGCGCGGGTTCCAGGTGGGCATCCACGCCATCGGCGACCGGGCGAACACGCTCGTCATCTCCCTTCTGGAGCGGGAGTCGAAGCGGGTGCCGGGGAACCCGGGGAGGCACCGCGTGGAGCACGCGCAGGTGCTGCGGCTGGAGGACATCCCGCGCCTGGCGCGCTCGGGGCTGATCGCCAGCATGCAGCCCATCCACGCGACGTCCGACATGCCGTGGGCGGAGAAGCGGCTGGGGCCCGAGCGGGTCAAGGGCGCGTATGCGTGGAAGCGGCTGCTGGATGCCGGGGCGCCGCTGGCGTTCGGGAGCGACTTCCCCGTCGAGTCGCCAGAGCCGTTGCTGGGCCTGTACGCGGCGCGCACGCGGCAGGACGCGGGCGGGCAGCCGGAGGGAGGGTGGTTCCCGGAGGAGCGGTTGAGCGGGGAGCAGGCCCTGGCGGCGTTCACCACCGGCGCGGCGTTCGCTTCGTTCGCGGAGGGGGAGCGGGGGCGGCTGGCGCCCGGGATGGACGCGGACTTCACGGCGCTGTCGGTGGACCCGGTGGACGCGGCTCCGGCGGCCGTGCGGGGCGCGAAGGTGCTGGCGACGGTGGTGGGTGGTCGCGAGGTGTACCGCGCGGCGCCGTGATGGTGTGAAACATGACGGTCCGGGCCGGGTTTGAGGGATAACCCCGGAGGGGAGGGACCTCGTGACCACCACCATTCCTACGCTCGTACTGGCTTCGATGCTGGCCGCGAATCCGACGGCGGCATCTGCACCTGCACCTGTTCCTGCGACGCCGCCTGCATCCACCGCGGCGCCCGCGGCGGCTCCAGCTGCGGTCACTCCGGAGGCGGCTCCCGCTCCGGTTGCGGCCCCGGCCCCCGCCCCGGCAGCGGCAGCGGAGCCGGCCCCGGCGAAGAAGGGGAACTACCTGCGGCTGGCGGCGCCGGTGTTTTCGGGGGTGAACGTCGACCCGAAGGTGGCGAGCTTCTTCTCCGAGCACTTCGCGGGGGCGCTGGTGCGGCAGGGGCTGCTGGTCCTGACGCCGAGCGAGATCAACGCGATGATCGGCCTGGAGCGGTCGAAGCAGCTGGCGGGGTGCACGGAGGAGGCGTCGAGCTGCGTGGCGGAGCTGTCGAACGCGCTGGGGGTGGATGGGCTGGTGGTGGGGACAGTGGCGAAGTTCGGGAACACGCTGCAGGCGAACATCAAGGTGTTCGCGGCGAACAACGGGGCGAGCGTCAAGGCGATCTCGGTGAAGGCCACCGGCGAGGAGGCGTTCCTGGACGCGCTCTCGAAGGAGGCGAAGGTGGACGCGCCGGACATCCTGAAGCGGATGGGGCGGGAGGCGGCGCCGACGCTGGAGGTGGAGACGAAGTTGGTGCGCATCAACATCGTCTCGGTGGGCGCGCTGCCGGCGCTGGCGAGCGCGTTCCTGTACCGGTTCGGGGGGTACTACTCGCTGGAGTACGAGCGGGTGCTCAACGACTTCCTGGGCATCTACGCGGCGCCGACCCTGGTGTCGTTCCAGCTTGCCCCGGAGACCTTCCTCCCCAGGGAGAACCCGCCGATGCCGGTGCGCGCTCCGTTCCGCGCCTCGCTGCTGCGCCTGGAGCTCGGTGGCCGTTTCTACTGGCCGGGGAAGGCGCCGGGCGGTTGGTGGGCGTCCCCTTCGGTCGGCGCGGGGGCCGGAGAGGTCGGCACGGCGACCAAGTCGCCCAACGGGATGATCAGCACGGAGATGAAGGCCGGGCTGGACTTCTCCGCCGGCCTCTCGCTGGGGTACCGCTGGTACCCGGCGGAATACATCCCGATCACGGTCGGGGTGGGGCTGGAGTGGCATAGCTCGGAGCTGCTCGGCCTCCCCAACGCGCGCCTCCACATCGGCTTCGCCTGGTGAGCGGCGAAGGACGGACGAGATGAGCGCGGTGGTGAAGGTGGTGCGGAAGCTCAGTGCCTCGCCGGAGCGGGTGTTCGACGCCTGGTTGGATCCGGAGAAGATCCGGGGCTGGATGGTGGCGCCGGGGCCGGGCGAGGTGCTGCGGGTGCAGCTGGAGGCGCGGGTGGGCGGGAAGTTCAGCTTCCTGATCCGGCGCCAGGACGGCGACGTGGACCACGTGGGTGAGTACCTGGAGTTGGACCAGCCGAGGCGTCTGGCCTTCACCTGGGCGGTGCCGAAGTACAGCAGCGAGGTCACCCGGGTGAGCCTGGACTTCGCGCCGGCCGGGTCAGGAACGGAGGTGACGCTCGTCCATGAAGGCGTGCTGGAGGAGTACCGCGAGCGGACGGAGGAGGGCTGGGGGAAGATCCTCGGCGCCATCGAGGGGACGCTCGGCCGCTGAGCACGGGGCGGGGCGGCGGAAGATCAGCTTGACGCCCGCGGCCAGCGCTCATAAACCGAAACGGCTTCACGCGGCCACGCTGCACGCCCAGGTAGCTCAGCTGGTAGAGCAGGGGATTGAAAATCCCCGTGTCGGCGGTTCGATTCCGTCCCTGGGCACTAGAAGTCCCCGTAGTTGCAGCGCTTTTTAGCAACCCGCGGCACTGCTCCTTCTAGCCCACTACATGCATCCCCCACCTGTCCCCCACTCGGGGACGGGAATGGAGGGACCATGGGGGACCAGCATCAGCGGCAGAAGCGGCCCTGGATCGGCGGCTACGTCATCCAGGACTCGAAGGGGCACGACCTCTACTTCATCCGGAAGCAGATCAACGGCCGGCGGTACGACGTGACCACGGCCTGCCACACGATGCGAGCGGCAGTGAAGCAGCTGGAGAGGTTCGAGGCGGACCCGGCGAACTACCGCGCCGGCGGTGATGTGCCGGACGCGCCGGTCCTACTGACCGAGGATCTCGCGGCCGAGTTCCTGACCTGGTCGCGGGACGTGCGGAGGAATTCCGGCGAGTGGCTCGCGAAGCAGCGCCGGTAC
>DATBSS010000411.1:0-12143 GCA_036559665.1 Myxococcaceae bacterium | reverse complement strand
CCTCGTCGCTTCCAAGGTGCTTGAGCCTTCGGAGGCTTCGGCCTCCGCGCTGCGTCCGTTCATCCAGGATGCTCGGGACCCGGCCATCGTCGAGGGCCTCCGGATGCATCCCGAGGCAGTGCAAGCGCTCCAACTCTGTGCGGAGGAAGGCGGCTCCGCTGACGTTCGTGGCCACGCCCTCGCCGTCCTCGAGAGTCTGCACGTCGATACCAGGCCGCCCGCCATCCAGGTGCTCGTCGAGAAGCTTGGACATGGGCTGGCCGATGGCCTCAACCCCGGTGACGCGCGCGGCGACGTGGAGCGCATTCTCGCGGAGGCGACCCCTGGCGACTTCGCCGGGGAGTGGCACGAGCTCGCGGTCGGGCTCGTCCTTCGCACCACCCGGAAGCTGGGGCAGGAGTCACGGGAGAAGGCGCTGTCATTGGCCTTCGCGCTGAACCCGCTGCCACTCGGCTGCCTCTTCGAGGAGGTGCTGTGGGACCCTCATGTCGTCGATGACCCGGAGAGGAACGCCCGGCTCCTGTCCCGCATGGAGGCGCACCTTGGTTGGATCGAATGGCACCTCCCAGAGGTCTCCCCGGAGTTGCTCCTCCGCTGGGCGCGTTCGCCGAAGTCGCCGGTCGGGGTTCGCGCTCGCGCGCTGCACGCCGTCGGCAGCCGGCGGGATTTCGACCCCGCGTCGTGCGACTTCTCGGGCGATCCCACCTTGACGCTCGCGTTCCTCGAGTACGCAGGCCAGCAGCAGGGGATGCAGGCATTCGAGTTGGCGGTCCGGCGCGCGATCGCCGACGTCGTGGACGCGGCGGGCAGGCCCACGACGACGCCGGCGGAGAGCGGCGTCCTCGATCACCTGCTCGAGTTGCTCAGCCGTGCCGCGAAGGTCCATCCAGACTTCCTGAGGGAGACCTTGCGGCATCGGCTCTGGCAGAAGCTGAAGAAGACGTCCTACGCCAGGGGCCGCCTCACCGAACCGCTCGATTCCGTGAGCGCATGGCTGGAGGCGCTCGCGTGGCTCGGCGACGGCAAGGACCACCGCGAGTCGGCGGTGGTTTCCGATCTGCGAAATCGGCTCAATCCCCGGGAGGTGGCCAGCTTGTCCCAGCCGCTCGCGCTCGCCGCGGCGGAGCTGCAGCGCGCTTCCGGGACTGCGGAAGCGGCGGCAAGGCGGGCGCTGGGGATGCTGCGGGTACGCGGGGTGTGAACGGCGACCAGGGACCGCCCCCCGTCAGCGTGAGGGGGACGGAGGGGGCGTGACGCGGATCTCCCGGCCCTCTTTCTCCGAGTGCGGGGAGAAGCCGGCCGGCCCGACGTTCTGGTGACCGGACAGGAGGTGTTGAATGAAGTCCGAGGTGTGGTGGACGATGTCCTCGTTGGAGTGGGCCTCGACCTGGAAGAACGTCTCGCCCTTGGGGGTGCGGCCGAACAGGACCACGCCGATGTCGGGGAAGTTGACCTCGTATTGCTGAGGCGGTCCGCCGCCGTAGTGGGACGAGGTCCGCTCGCGGACGCCGGGGAGCGTCCGCCAGCGGTCGTAGAGATTGCCGCCATCCTCCACCACCACGTGCGAGCCGTGGAGGATGTCCGTGTCGGAGACCCCCAGCCCACGCATCGTCTCCAGCATCCCGCGCTGGGTGGGCGGCAGGTTCCGGAGGGCCGCTCCGAAGTCGGACTGGATCCGCTTCTGGTCCGCCGCGACTTCCCCGGGCGTGGTGGGGTACGGGGACGGCACCACGCCGGGCAACAGGCCACCCAGGCCGACCTTGTCCAGCGCCGCTCCGGTCAGTCCGAGGAGCGCTCCACCCGCGTACTCGGCGCCGACGGCGATGACGTGGCCGACGGTGCCGATGGCGTGACCGACGGCGGAGAAGGCGTCCCCGATCGCCGACCCGACCCTCGACAGGAACGAAGGCTTGGTGGTCTCCGTACGGAGGAGCGAACCGTCCTGCCCCACCGAGAGCGAGACCCGGTGCGAGCCGACCTCGAGGCGGTGGTCCCCAGGGGCATTGGTGGCGCGCGTGACCTCCTGCACCGACGCGGCCAGCTCCGCGTCGGAGAGGCCCGCCAGCGCGTGGCCGGGGATCTTCCCCTCCGCCCAGAGCATGTTCACCGCGTCCTGCCGGGAGAGCCGGGGCGCCGTTCCGCCGGCTGCCACGGACAGGTTGTCGAGCGAGAGGGCGATCCGATCGCGCTGCTCCTGCGGCCCGGTGGCCGAGTTGATGAGCCTGGCGGCCTGCTGGAGCTGGTTGGGGTCCAGCCGCTCCAGGGGAATCCCGGCGCCCTTCGCCATGGACGCCACGTCCTCCGCGCTGAACCCGGCCACCGCCGCACCCGGGAGCGCGCGATTGGCGGCGTCAGCGCTTCGCGCCTGCTGGTCGCGCGGGAGCAGGCCCTGCTCCACGGCCCGCTGGTGCTGGGTGCCCGCCAGCGCCGCGGGCTCGGGGTACCCGTCGTTGCGCGACCACATCATCTGGACGCCGCCGTCGGGCGGCAGGTCCGAGCCCAGCCGGTCGCGCTCCTCCGGCGTCAGCGGAGGGACACCCGGCCTGGGAACGGCACCGGCAGGGACCTGCGGAGCGACCCAGCCATCGGCGCCGCCCGAAGCGAGCTGGGCGCGGGCCGAGCCTCGGTCTCCCGCGGGCGTCGCCTCGAAGGCGTTCTCCTCGAGCGCCAGTCGCCGGCGGACGGCACCCGCGCGGTCGCTTGCCGGAGGTGCTTGCGCCGGCCTGCTTCCCTGGCCTGACGGCGGCAGGTCGATCCGAGCGCTCCTGGAATCGAAACCGGGTCGGGTCTTGAGATCGTTCCGGATGGCCATGCCTCCGAGACACAGGCTAGCCGTTTATGGATGCGAAATTTCCAGACGCACATGTCTGTCATCGGCGCACATCGCGATGCAGCGCCGGGCACGCGCATGAGTCGGCACGAGCGGCAGCAGATGTTCGCCACCGGGGATGTCGCGTGCGTTCAACGCTTCGACCTTGTGGAGTGGCCGGGGCGCTCGTGACAGCATTCCCGCTCCCGCCGATCGATGTCCTACGAGATTCCACTCCTGAGAGCGCTCGAAGCGGAATCGATCCACATCATCCGCGAGGTGGTCGCCGAGCTGCAGCGGCCGGTGTTGCTGTTCTCGGGCGGCAAGGACTCGATGGTGATGCTCCACCTGGCGGTGAAGGCGTTCCTCCCCGCCGCGCTCCCGTTCCCGGTGATGCACGTCGACACCGGGCACAACTTCCCCGAGGTGATCGAGTTCCGCGACCGGGTGGTGGCCCGGCTGGGGGCGAGGCTGATCGTGGCCTCGGTGGAGGAGGCGATCCGCGCCGGGCGGATCCAGGACGCCACCGGCCCGCGTGCCTCGCGCAACCGGATCCAGACCCCGGTCCTCCTCGCCGCCATCGCCGAGCACAAGTTCGACGCGGTCTTCGGCGGGGCCCGGCGCGACGAGGAGAAGGCCCGTGCCAAGGAGCGCGTGTTCAGCTTCCGCGACGAATTCGGCCAGTGGGACCCGAAGAACCAGCGCCCGGAGATCTGGGCGCTCTACAACGGCCAGGTGAATCCCGGCGAGCACCTGCGCGTGTTCCCGCTCTCCAACTGGACCGAGCTCGACGTCTGGCAATACATCAAGGCCGAGGGCGTGGAGCTCCCCTCCATCTACTACGCGCACCGCCGCCGGGTGTTCCGGCGCGACGGGATGCTGATGGCCGCCGTGCCGCAGATGCCGCTACTGCCGGGTGAGTCGGTACACGAAACCCTGGTCCGCTACCGCACCGTCGGCGACCTGACCTGCACCGCCGCGGTGGAGTCGGGCTCGGCCACGGTGGACGAGGTGATCGCCGAGATCGCCGCCGCGCGGATCACCGAGCGGGGCGCCACCCGCGCCGATGACACCTTCAGCGACACCGCGATGGAGGACCGGAAGCGCGAGGGCTACTTCTGATGGAGCTCCTCCGCCTGGCCACCGCGGGCGCCGTGGACGACGGCAAGAGCACGCTGATCGGCCGGCTGCTCTTCGACACGAAGTCCATCTTCGAGGACCAGCTCGCCGCGGTGGAGCGCACCAGCCGCGCGCGCGGCGACGAGTACGTGAACCTCGCGCTGCTCACCGACGGGCTGCGCGCCGAGCGGGAGCAGGGCATCACCATCGACGTCGCCTACCGCTATTTCTCCACGCCCCGGCGCAAGTTCATCATCGCGGACACGCCCGGGCACGTGCAGTACACGCGGAACATGGTGACCGGGGCCTCGACCGCGAACCTGGCGCTGATCCTGGTCGACGCGCGGAACGGCCTCTCCGAGCAGTCGCGGCGGCACGCGTTCATCGCCTCGCTGCTGCGGGTGCCGCACCTGGTCCTGTGCGTCAACAAGATGGACCTGGTCGGGTACTCGCGGGACGTCTTCGAGCGGATCCGCGACGACTTCCGCGGCTTCGCGGCGCGCCTGGAGATCGCGGACCTGACCTGCATCCCCATCTCGGCGCTCACCGGGGAGAACGTCGTCACCCGGTCGGAGCGGATGCCCTGGTACCAGGGCCCTTCGCTGCTGCACCACCTGGAGGAGGTGCACATCGCCTCGGACCGGAACCTGATCGACCTCCGGCTGCCGGTTCAGACGGTGATCCGGCCCACGTCCAGCAAGCACCCCGATTACCGCGCCCTGGCCGGGCAGATCTGCGCGGGCGTGATCCGGCCCGGCGACGAGGTGATGGTGCTGCCCGCGGGTTTCACCTCGGTGGTCGAGTCCGTGGACGTGGCGGGGGAGCCCGTGCCCGAGGCGTTCCCGCCGATGTCGGTCGCGGTCCGTCTCAAGGACAAGCTGGACGTGGGCCGCGGCGACCTGATCTGCCGGCCGCGGAACCAGCCCACCACCGGGCAGGACCTCGACGCCCAACTCTGCTGGATGGCTCGGGAGCCCCTCAAGCCGGGCGGGCTCTACGCGCTCAAGCACACCACGCGCACCACCAGGGCGATCGTGAAGGAGCTGGTGTACCGCTTCGACGTGACCACGCTGCACCGGCAGGAGGGCGTCGATTCGCTGGGGCTCAACGACATCGGCCGGGTGACCCTCCGCACGGCGATGCCGCTGTTCTTCGACGAGTACCGGCGAAACCGGAGCACGGGCAGCTTCGTACTGATCGACGCTGCCAGCCACGCCACCGTCGCGGCCGGGATGATCTCGGGTGTGGCGCGGTGAAGTAGCCGAAGTTTCAAGGGGAAACTTCGGGGCAGAGGGCCGGACAATAGGAGCTGGAGGTAAGCCTTCCATGGCACCGGTCCGTCAGGACTCCCCCCACAGGCCAGGGCCCATCCCAACCGCAGCGGCGCCAGGCGCCCCGGCCCTTCCACCCGCACAGGGTGTAGGTCAAAAGGCGCGTCCCACCTCCACCGCCCGCCCGATTGGAGATGGATTCGACCCTTCGAAGGCCCGGAATCTCATTTCCCGCCCCAGCGACACCTTCAAGGCGTTCAAGGCCGCGCCGGGCCCGAAGCGCGCCTACGCCTCGCTGGCCACGGACCAGCGCGCTCGCTACGACCAGCTGCTGGGCGCGGCGCAGGCGGATCCGATCAACAAGGCCAAGGCGGTGAAGCAGGTGCAGTCGCTGCTAGGGCCGGACGGCGGCTTCAAGCACTACGACCTGGTCGACAAGGCCCTCCAGGGCCAGACGGGTGACCGCGCCGGGGCACCCGCCGCGTTGCGGCAGCTGCTGTTCAACGGGCGGCTCACGCAGGGAGGGAAGGGCCCGCTCCAGCAGAACGCGCTCGAGCACCTGGGCCTGCTGGCGGCGCAGCAGCGGACCCCCACGGGCCTGGACTCCCACGCGCTGGCCGCGGACGTCGTGCTCGACCTCGCGCACCCGAACCGGATCAAGCAGGGGACGGGCAACCAGGACTGCGGCGGGACCGCGGCGGCGGTGATCGCCGCCAAGGGCCGGCCTGCCGAGTACGCGCGCATCGTCACCGAGTTGGGGACGAAGGGCACCACGCGGGTCGGCAACGAGCTGTGGACCGCCTCGAAGCCGAAGGGCGGTGTGGACGAGCGCTCACAGTCGCAGAGGCTGTTCGCCGCCACCTACGTGGAGCAGACGAACGACCCGACCATCGCGCCGACCACCGACGCGCAAATGAAGGGCCTGCTCAACGGCGAGTACGGGAGCGAGATGGCCAAGGGGCTGAGGTCCCTCACCGGCCGGAACTACCAGGCGGCGTTCATCCCCACCGCCCAGGAGTCGAACCTCGTCGCGCACGGCGCGGCCGTGGCCGAGGGGCTCACCGCCCTCGCCCAGCACCTCGAGAAGGGGGCGCCCATCGCGCTCAACGTGGATCACCACTGGGTGGTGGCCACCGGGGCGACCGGCCCGCAGGGCCAGAAGCTGATCCACGTGGCGGACGGCTCAGGGCACGACGACACGATCTCCGTCCGCGACCTGCGGAACCGGATCCAGGGGTTCGTCTTCGACGACGCGATCTCCAGCGTCCCGATGGACATGCGGCGCCGGCGCTACGACAAGCCGGGCATCGGCGGCGACGGCGCGGAGGGAACGCAGCCCATCGGCTCGCGCTCCCGGAACAACAACTGATCTGATCCGCAGCGCTGCTCCCGCCGGCGCTCCACTGGCTCGCTGAAGAAGCCGTCCGCTCAGCGTTGCTGCCGCCAGCGCTCCACTTCCTCGGCGCGATCCTTCCGGCCGGCGGCCATGTAGTCCGCGCGCGCGCGGTCCGCGAGCTCGAGCGCGCGCCGCCGATCCTTGCCCAGCGCCCACAATGCGCGCGCCAACCCGAGCTCGGTGTCTGCCCGGTCCTCGGGCAGCGGTCCCCGGAGCGCGAGCGCCGCCTCCAGCTCCGGGACGGCCTCCGCCGCCCGCCCCAGCGTCAGGAGCGATTGGCCGATCCCGTCGCGCGCGAAGGAGAGCCTCGGATCGGCGGCCGGCAGGAGCTTCATCTTGATCTCCAGCGACTCCCGGTAGAGCGCCAGCGCCTCCGCGTCCCGGCCCAGCACCTGGAGCACGGTGGCCTTCCACTCCAGGCAGCTCGCCACCCGGAGCTGCTGGCCCCCGTACGCCGCGCGGGCGATCCCCAGCGCGCGCTCCGCCGAGTCCAGCGCGCGCTCCGGCGCCTTGAGCTGGAGCCGGGTGCGGGTGAGCGAGGTCAGTGGCCCCACCAGCGTCGGGTGCGAGTCGCCGCGCAGGCGGCTCACCCCGGCGATCACCTCCTCCAGGATGGGCTCCGCCTGCTCCGGCTGGTGCAGGTCGACGTAGGCGTTCGCCAGGTTGGCGCGGGCGAGCAGCGGCGCCGGGCGGTCCGGGCTCAGGTCGTACTCCAGGAGCTTCACCGCGCGCGCGAAGGCGTCACGCGCCTCCTCCAGCTTGCCCTCGCCTCGGGCCAGGTTCCCCAGGTTGCTGGAGAGCTCGGCCTCGTACTGGGGGCTTCCGCCGGTGCGCTTGAGCGCCGCCGCCGCCAGCGCCGCCCACCGCCGTCCCTCCTGGAAGCGGGACCCCAACGCGGCCTCGAACACCAGCAGCGAGGCGGCGCGCGCCCGCAGCACGTCCACCCGCCCGGCGTCCGCCGCCGCCATGGCCGCCACCAGCGCCGACTCCGTCTCGGCGGATCGGCCCATGCGCTCCTGCACCACCCCCTCGAGGTACCGCGCCTCCGCCAGCAGTGGGGCGTGCTTCTGCGCCTCGGCCGAGCCGGCCACCGTCTCGGCCTGGCCCAGCGCCTCCCGGTACCTGCCGGCGAGGCGGAGCGCGGTGCCCTCGGCGAGCTGGCCGAATCGCTGCTCCACCGCCGCGCGCAGGGTGGGATCCTCCGGCGGCGGCACCGCCGAGGTGAGCGCAGCGGTGTCGCCGCACGAGCGCACGCTCGAGAGCCCCAGCGCGGCGTCCACCGCCTGGCCGGCGAGCGCGGCGTCCGCGGTGCCCAGCAGGGCCACCAGGTGGTGCAGTTCCTTGAGCCGGAGATCCAGGCACCCGGTCCGCAGCGCCAGCACCGCCTCGGTCTGGTCGCGGCGGATGCGCGTCGCGGCGCAGGCCTCCTCCCGCGCCGCCGCCCAGTCCCGCGCGTAGCGGTCCAGCACCGCCGCCGTGCGCTGGAAGGTCTCCTCGTCGGCGCCGAACGCGACGCGCACCTTCGCCCGGGCGCCGTCGTCCCAGGCGCCCTCGAGCTGCTTGTCCGCACCGCGGCACAGCGACTGGTTGCGGAGCGCCACCGCCGGGACGGCCACCGCCAGGAGCGCCACCGCGCCGAGGCCCACCGCGGCCCGGGGCCCCAGCTTCTTGCGCCGCTGGTCGCGCTGCAGCTCGGACAGCACCTCGTCCATCGAGCCGTAGCGATCGGACGGCAGGGGCCGGAGCATCCGGCGCACCACCTGGCCCAGCCACTCCGGTGCGCCGTGGTCGGGGTGCGGGTCGCTGAGGAGGCGGCGCTCGATGGCGTCCAGCCGCCCGAGCGGGTTCTTGTCCGGGAAGGGCCGCACGCCGTAGAGCGCCTCGTAGAGCGAGACCCCGAAGGCGAACTGGTCCGTCCGCCCATCGGCGGGCTGCGAGAGGATCTGCTCCGGGGCCATGTACGACGTCGTCCCCATCACCACCCCGTCCGCCGTCAGGGTGGCGTCCAGCGAGTCGGTGCTCCAGGGCGAGGAAGGGGAGGAGGGCGGCGCCGGCGGCGGTTTCATGGGCGGAGCGCCCGTGGAGTCGCCCACGCCGCGCGCGAGGCCGAAGTCGGCCACCTTCACCTGGCCGGCGGCGCCGAGGAGGACGTTGTCCGGCTTGAAGTCGCGATGCACCAGTCCGACCTGGTGCGCGGCGGCCAGCCCGCGGGCGGCCTCGACGAACACGCCGCGGATCTCCTGCCAGCTCCGGCGGCCCGCCTTGAGCCACTGCTTGAGGCTGCCTCCCTCGATGAACTCCATCGCCAGGAAGACCCGGCCCTCGTAGGTGCCCACGTCGTGCACCGTCACCACGTTGGGGTGCGCCAGCCGGGCCATGGCCTTCGCCTCGCGCAGGAGGCGGAGCTCCCACTCGTCGCGGCTGCCGCTCGACCGGTGCAGGAGCTTGAGCGCGACGCGCCGGTCCAGCTCCGGGTCGTACGCGGCATAGACGGAACCCATCCCGCCGGACGCCACGTGGTGCAGGAGTTGGTAGCGGCCGACGTGCGTCTCGGCCACCGCCAGGTCGGGGAGGGCGGACCGCCAGGGCGCGGTCACCTCGTCGGTGGCCGGGTCGTGGGGGGGGACCGTGGGCACGGGGCCATCCTATCTGCCCGCGAGAGACGGCCACGCTCGCTTTCTCAGAGAGCGATCATCTCCCCGCCGCCTTCATCAGCCCACAACTTCACGACGCGCCGGCCGATAACGAACCGGCGCGTTTCGCCTCCAGACTGGAGCTGACCCAATGGCTGGCCCGACGGTTTCCTCGGTGTTCAATCGGCTCGACGTTCGGCCCAGGGACGGGTCGGTCGTCCGGGACGAGGTGAAGCAGATGGTGAAGGACGCCAAGGTCGGCGGCGGCATCTTCGGCGGGACGGTCATCAACATGGCCACCGACGCGATGATGGACCAGTTCGACGCCGACAAGAGCGGCAAGGTCACCCAGGAGGAGCTGGGCCAGCAGCTCTACGGCTTCCTCAAGAAGGCCGTGGCGGGCGACGGACCGGCGCCGGAGCCGGGCAAGATGGCCGAGAAGGCGCTGGAGTGGTTCGACCAGGTGGACACCAACCACGACGGCAAGGTGTCCGTGGGCGAGCTGAAGGTGCGGGTCCAGGACGAGCTGGAGAAGGCCGGCCAGTCCTTCCCTGAAACCAAGGCCGACGCGGCGGCGAAGATCGGCGTCTACCTCCTCGACGAGGACCGCGACGGCCAGGCCAGCCGCGCCGAGGTGGAGTCGCTGGCGCGCGACGTGGAGGCCCAGCGCGCTCCGGAGCCGCCGCCGCCGGCCGAGCAGCTCGAGGCGGCCTGACGGGAGGCGCTCGTCACTGCAGTCCGGCGCACGCCTCGCCGTAGAGCTGCCGCTCCGCCGCCAGGGCCACCTGCACCTCGTCCGCGGCGCGCCCGTTCTCGATCGGCCGTTCGATGGTCCGGAGCGCGGACGCGAGCCGGGCGACGCTCCCGCTGCCGCCCGTGAAGAAGCGAATCCCTTCCGGCACCGGGAGCCCGAGGACGTCGGCGATCACCGCCCCTCGCCGGAGCCCGCCGAGCACATCGCCCCGGTACCGGACGACGACGTGCGCGGCGAGGAGCTCCGGCTCGGTCTCCGCCAGGCGGGTGAGGTGGTCTGCGTACGCGCAGGCCGCCTCCGAGGGTGGAGTCGTCTCCATCCAGGAGCGCCCGGCCAGCGAGGCGATGTCCAGCTCCAGATCGGAACGCCTCTGGAGCTCGGAGAGCTGGAGCCCCGCCGCGTCCAGCGCCGACTCCAACGCACCGTAGACGTGGTGCCACGCTCGCAGGAGCTTCGCGTAGGCGGCGCACGCCAGGTATCGCCCGCACACGCCGCACATCGAGCACCTGAGCATGGCCCCCACGAGAGGATCGATCACCGCTGCCGTCATCGTCAGCCTCCGTTCTCTGGAGGTCTATTGAAATTGATTTTGCGAATCAAAGTCAAGTACGGAAGCCCAGAAGGGCGACCGCCTTGCAGTGGAGGGCGCGGTCACGGCGAAAACGCGTCGTCGTCGGTGTGCGGGTGGCCGGCCTCCCGCAGGAGCTCGTCCGCCTTCTCCGGATCCCGCGGCAGGCCCAGGTCGCCCACCTGGTAGGCCAGGCCCAGCGTCTGGATCGCGGCGGGCTGCCCGCGCTCCGCCGCGCGCTCGTACCACTCCCTGGCCCGCTGGAGATCGCGCGGGACGCCTTCCCCGTTCGCGAACGCGTTCCCCAGGTGGAACATCGCCTCGGCGCTCCCGTGGTTCGCCGCGCGCTCCAGCCACCGCGCCGCGGCCTCCAGGTCCCTGGGCCCGCCTTCTCCGTTCTTCGCCATCAGCCCCAGCGCGAGCTCCGAGCCTGAGTCTCCCTGGTCGGCGGCGGCCGCGTACCACCGCTTCGCGGCGCCGAGGTCCACCGGCAGCCCCAGGGCTCCTCTCTTCGAGGCTCGCCCGAGCGCCCGCTGGGCGTTCGCCTCACCGGCCTCGGCGGCCAGCCGGTACCAGCGCGCGGCGTTCTCGAGGCTGGCGGGATCTCCTCCGGTTGCGTACACGTCGGCGAGGGCGCGGCGAGCGCCCCGGTCGCCGGCCTGGGCCCAGCGCTCGAGCGTCTCCATCGCCTGGGGCTGCTTCCCGTAGAGCGCCCGGCGGCGCACCTCCGCCAGCGCCTCCTCCGACGGCGGTCGCGACGGCGCGCAGGTGCACGCCGCCGCGAAGGCGAGGGCCAGGGTGGCCCACGCCGCGCTAGAGCGACAGGTCAATCGCGTACGTCGAGGTGCCGTCGGCGTTGGCCGAGACCAGGGAGATGCCGTTGATCCCGTGCGCCGCCGCGACCGGCAGCACGTTGGAGCCGGACTTGAAGACGATTGGGCCCGCGGTCGTCACGCGGGTGAAGTGCCACACCCGGGTGGAGCCGTGCTGGGCGAGCGTCAGGGAAGGGTTGTGCTTGACGTACTCGATCAGCACGTCCCGGTTGGCGTCCGGTGACTGGATGATGGCCTTGCTGGAG
Organism: Myxococcaceae bacterium; assembly: GCA_036559665.1. Lineage (GTDB taxonomy): Bacteria > Myxococcota > Myxococcia > Myxococcales > Myxococcaceae > DASRBA01. The sequence goes on along the minus strand of DATBSS010000411.1, from coordinate 515 downwards.
TCGATGCCGGGGAATCCTCCACCGCCGGACGCCCGGTAGTTGTTGGTGGCGACGACGAACTCCTGGGTCAGCGACAGCGGAGCGCCCTGGTATCGGAGGTTCATCACCCGGCTGCCCACCGGCTGGGTCACGTCGATCTCGTAGGTGATGCCTCCGTCCATGACGTCGAAGTTGTAGCCGGGGAACGCCGTATCCACGAGGTCCTGGGGCGCGGCGTTGCTCGGATCGATCTGCTTGAACTGCTGCGCGGACTTCTCCAGCCAGGCCTTCAGGTCGCTCCCGAGCACCTTCACCGCGTGGACGGTGTTGGGGAAGAGGTACAGGTCCGCGGCGTTGTTGATCGCCATGTTGCCCGCGGGGACGTCGGTGTAGTCGGTGGGACCGCCGCGCCCGAACTTGAAGGGGGCGGTGACCGAGAGGACCGGGAGCCCGGCGTACTGGGGCAGGCCCGCCTCGATGTAGCGCGCCACGTAGTCCCGCTGGGCCATGTTGACGATCTGCAGCGCGCTCACGTC
>DATBSS010000410.1:0-24545 GCA_036559665.1 Myxococcaceae bacterium | reverse complement strand
CCCGCCACCACCCCCGCCGCCCTGTCCACCACCGCCGCCGCCACCCAGCCCGAACAGGCTGCCGATGGCCTTCGCGATCCCGCCAAGGCCACCCCCGCCACCGGTGAAGAGCTTGAGGAACGAGCCGATGAGCTTCGGGAGGTCCTTGAGGAAGTCGAGGCCCTTCCCCTTGTCCTCCGTCTTGGGCTTCGCCTCGGCCTTCGGAGCGGCGGCGGGCGCGACCCCCTGGAAGGTGTCCTTTGTGTTGAAGCCGGTCTTCGCGGCGGCCGGTGCACCCGGACCCTGCGCCGCCAGTTTGTTGACGGCCTTCTCCAACCCCGTGACTGCTGTCGAGAGCTTCTGAACGTTCGCCGCGGTAATCGCCATGGGTCATCGCCTCCAGTTGCGACAGGTTGGCGGGACCGGTGAGCAAAGGTCGGACCACGACACACGGTGGCCCCAACCGTCGCATTTCCGCGGAGTTCGCCAGCCGGTCGAGCGGCGCCGAGCGTCCCTTCGCGCGCAATCCGTTGCGTAGTTGCGCAACGAGCCTGGTGCACCTGGAGCGCAAGCCGGGCGCTAGCATGCCGCGCGTGAGAGCCTGCTCGACGAGCACCGGAGGCGTGGCATGCCGCTGTGGGTCCTGACCATCGCGGTCGCAGTGGCGTTCCTGGCGGCGTTTCGCCTGTACGGACGCTTCCTGGCGCGGCGGTTTGCGCTCGACGACGCCCGCACCACTCCCGCGGTGGAGCACGCCGACGGGGTCGACTTCGTCGCGACCTCCAAGCCGGTGCTCCTGGCGCAGCACTTCGCCTCCATCGCCGCCGCCGGCCCGGTGGTGGGGCCCATTGCCGCGGGGGTCGCGTTCGGGTGGGGGCCGTCGCTGGCGTGGATCGTGCTCGGGTGCATCTTCATCGGCGCGATGCACGACTTCTCCGCGCTGGTGGCCTCCGTGCGCCACCGCGCCCGCTCCATCCCGGAGATGGTGAAGGAGCACCTCGGCCGGCGCGCCTGGATGCTCTCGCTGCTCTTCATCTGGCTGAGCCTGCTGTACGTCATCGTCGCCTTCACCGACGTCACCGCCCGCCAGTTCCTCTTCGTGCAGGACGGGAAGCCCATCGGCGGCGGCGTGGCCACCTCCAGCTTCCTCTACCTCGCCGTGGCGGTGGCGATGGGGCTGGTGCTGGAGAAGGGGAAGGTCCGGCTGTGGGTGGCGACGCTGGTGTTCCTGCCGCTCGTCTTCGGGGTGATCCTGCTCGGGCAGCAGTTCCCCATCGTGCTGCCGGGGGCGAACCCGGCGGTGCTGTGGGGCGCGATCATCCTGGTCTACTGCGCGGTGGCGTCGGTGCTGCCGATGTGGCTGCTGATGCAGCCGCGCGGCTACCTGGGCGGCTACTTCCTCTACGTGGTGCTGGCGGTGGGCATGCTGGGCCTGCTCATCGGCGGCTTCCGCGCCGAGTACCCGGCGCTGGCGTCGTGGACGACCAAGGACGGGCCGATGTTCCCCTTCCTGTTCGTCACCATCGCCTGCGGCGCGTGCTCCGGGTTCCACGGCCTGGTGTGCAGCGGCACCACCTGCAAGCAGGTGAGCCGTGAGACGCACGCCACCGCGGTCGGCTACGGAGGCATGCTCCTGGAGGGCGCGGTGGCGGTGATGGCGCTGGCGACGGTGATGATGTGGCCGAAGGGGTCTCCCATCCTGGCGAAGGGGCCCAGCGAGATCTACGCCACCGGCATCGCGCACTTCATGAACCGCGTGGCGGGCGTCGACGTGAGCTGGGGCATCACCTTCGGCCTGCTGGCCTTCGCCACGTTCGTCTACGACACGCTGGACGTGGCGACGCGCCTGGGTCGCTACCTGCTGGAGGAACTGCTGGGGCTGCGCGGCATGCGCGGGCGCACCATCTCCATCGCGCTCACGCTGGGTCTGCCCATGGTGTACCTCGTGCTGGCGCCGGCGTCGGTGGTGATGGGGGGCAAGCCGGTGCCGGTGTGGCAGGTGGTCTGGACCATCTTCGGATCCAGCAACCAGCTCCTGGCGGCCCTGACGCTGCTCTTCCTGGCGGCGTGGCTGAGCGAGAAGGGGCTGCGCTACCGCTTCGTGCTCATCCCGGCGATCGGCATGCTGGTGACCACGGCGACCGCCCTGGTGCTGCAGCTCAGGAACGCCCTGTTGGATCCGGCCGGGCTCAGCGGGCCGACCGGGCTCAACGCCATCCTCGCCACCGCGCTCCTGATCGTCGCGGGCGCGTTCTCCCTGGAGTGGTTCCGGGCGATCCGCGGGAAGCGGCCGGCGCCGGCCGAGGCCGCGGCGCCGTAAGGGTGATTCTTCCCCGCCGTGAACGACCGCGCCCAGGAGCTGATCCGTCTCCTCGCCCTCCGTCCTCACCCCGAGGGTGGCCACTACTGCGAGGACTTCCGATCATTGAACCGGGTGAGCTCGCGAGGTCGAGACCGCGCCGCCCTGACCTCGATCTATTTCCTGCTCGTCCGGGGAGAGCGCAGCCGCTGGCACCGGGTGGCCGGAGCCGACGAGCTATGGACGTACCTGGAGGGCGATCCGATCGAGCTGTGGGAGCTGGATCCAGCCGGGGCGTTCCAGCGCCACACGCTGGGCCCGGTGGCCCCGGACCGGCAGCCGCAGCACGTGATCCGCGCCGGTCACTGGCAGGGGGCGCGGCCCCTCGGCGAGTACGCCCTGGTCACCTGCGCGGTCGGCCCCGGGTTCGAGTTCGATGACTTCGCGCTCCTGGCCTCCGACCCGAAGGCGGCGGAGGCGCTGCTGGGCGGTCGTCCGGAGTTGGCGGAGCTCCTGTGAGACCTGGCCGCTTACGATAGGGCAAGGCTCCGGACACGCATCGCTCCTGGCTCCAGCACGACGACGAAGGGCGGCGTAAGGCTGGTCCTGCTGGACCGGAAGTTGCGCAGGAGCTCCGTGACCTCGGCCGGAAGAAGATCGTCCGGCCGAATGAGGACGAGCCCGTAGCACGGCGACCCTCGGAGGATCGCGAGGCGACCGAATCCCGCATCCTGGGTCAACACGGCGCGCTTTTCGGCGACTGCTGCGGCCGACACCTCAGCATCAGCATGGCCACGCAGGTCTCGATCGGCCACGCCCACAACGTCGGCGCCCTCTCTGCACGCAATGAGTCGATGACGACGGCGGTGATGTTCTCGTCTGCGAGGAATCGTATGTCGGACAGCGCGGTCAAGGCGCCGGCGCGAAGCTGTCGCGACCGACGGTCTCAGCGGCGAAGCGGATGGCGGCGAGGACGTCCTCTCGGCTCACCCCGTACTGTCTTGATACCTCGTCCGGCGTCTGGCCGCGCCCAAGTTGGCCGAGGATGATCTCGACGGTGACCCGGGTCCCGGCGACGAGAGGCCTTCCGCCGAGGATCTCGGGGTCCGCTACGATTCGCTCTCCGAGCTTCACCTGGGCCACGAACCGAATGTATGGCTCGGCCTCGGGTTACTCAATCCGCTCCAGGTCCGCCCAGGTCTTGCCCGCCTCGACGCCGACCACCAGGGGCACCTCGAGCTCGAAGGCGTGCCGCATCGCGTGCGAGGTGACCCGGGCCGACTCGTGCAATTCAGCCTCCGCCACCTCGAACAGCACCTCGTCCACCACCTCCACCAGCGGCATGGCCGACAGCCCGGACTTGCGCAGCGCCCGATCCGCTTCGAGCAGGGCGCGGCGCGAGACGTCCGCCACCGAGCCCTCGTGGGTAGCCCTCCGCGCCATGCGCTCCGCGTACGAGCGGAGCTGGGAGTCGAGGGACTCGAGCCCGCCGATGGGCCAGCGCCTCCCCGCGAGCGTGACGATGTAGCCCCGCTCCTTGGCCAGGCGGAATTGCTCGTCCTGAAAGGCCCGCACCTGCGCGAAGTGGCGGTCGAACCGCGCGATGTACTCCTTGGCCTCGGCCGCGGGGACCCCCAGTTGCAGCGCGAGCGCGCTCGCGCCCTGGCCCGCGAAGGTGGCGAAGTTGATGACCTTGCCGAGCTGCCGCTCGTCGGTGGTGACCTGGTCCGCCGGCTTCTCCAGCACCGCGGACGCGGTCAGCCGGTGCATGTCGGCCCGCTGCCTCAGCGGCTCGACCAGCGCGGGGTCCTTCGTCAGGTGCGCGAGCACGTGCAGCCCGAGCTGGTTGAAATCGACGGACATCAGCAGCCGCCCGGGCGGCGCCACGAAGGCGCGGCGGATCTCCGCCATCTCGGCGGTCCGGCCCGGCACGCGCGACAGGTCCGGGTTGGTGGTCACCAGCTGTCCGCCGAACGAGCGGGCAGGGTGGAAGCGCGCGTGGACGCGCCCGTCGGGCTGGACGCAGCGGCGCAGCGCGTGCAGCCAGTTGTCGCGGAGGCGCCGCAGGAGCCGCCAGCGCAGCACCAGGCCGACGATGGGGTGCGCGTGCTCGATGCGCTCCAGCGCCTCGTTCGCCGTGCTGTACCCGGTCTTGGTGCGGCTCACCACCGGGAGCTTGAGCTCTTCGAACAGCACCGTTCCGAGCTGGGCGGAGGAGTTGATGTTGAACGCGTGCCCGGCGAGCGCCTCGATCTGCTTGTCGAGCTCGCGCTCGATGCCGGCGAACGCCACCTCGGCGCGGTCGAGCTGGCCGGTGTCGATGCCGATGCCCTGCAGCTCCATCCGGACCAGCGTGTCCTCGAGCTCGAGGTACTCCGCCAGCCGCCCCGGATCGACGTTCGGCACCAGCGCCTTGCTGACGGCGGCTGACGCGTCGGCGCGTTCGCCCGCGACCTGGGCGGCGGTGTCCGGGGTCAGGCCGCTCCACGCCTTGCGCTCACCACCCGTGCCACGCACCTCGTCGTCGTCTCGCAGCGAACGGCCCAGGACGTGCCGCGCGACCATCGGAAGCTCGTGCGGCGCCCACCCGCTGGGCTGGGTGAGGTGAGACGCGCACGCGGAGTCCCCGGCGATCCCCTCCACCCGGACGCCCTGCCGGACGATCGCCACCCGGGTGGCCACCAGGTCGTGTCCCGACTTCGGCGCTCGCGGATCCTCCAGCCATGACGCCAGCGCGGGCCACGCGGCGGACTGCACCGGCACGTACCAGGCCTCGCCGCCGCCTCCGGACAGCGCGATGCCGTGGATCGCTTCGCGCCCCGCCTCGTCCGCGTCTTCGAGGTTCGCGTGCAGGCTGGGCGTGACGCCGGCCAGGGCGGTCAACGCCGCAGCCACGTCCTCGGGCGAGGCACAAGTGGTGACCCGGATGGCCGCGGATGCGCCGACCAGCAGCTCCACGAAGCCCAGCGCGTCGAGCGTGGCGTTGAGCTCGGCCGGAGCGGGTGGGGCGAAGGCGCAATCCGCCAGCGGCCGCGGCAGCGGGCGCCCACCGTCGAGCCGGGCGCGGGCGAGGTGTTCCGGCAGCTCGGCGCGCGCGGCGTCCAGGGCCTTGCGCATCCGGTTGTCGAGCGCGTCCAGCTTCTCCAGGGCCGCCTCCACGGTGGGATGCGCCGCGAGCAGCCCGGTGGCGCCCTTGGCGCCGATGCCGCTCACGCCGGGGACCTGGTCGTCGTCGCCGACGAGGGCCAGCCAGTCGCCGACCTGGGCGGGCGCGACGCCGAAGCGCTTGTGGACGATCTCCGGCGTGTAGCGGGCGTCCTTGCCGGCGTCGAACCACCAGACCTCGTCCGTCACGAGCTGGGCGTACCGCTTGTCCATCCCGACGATGACGACGTCGTCCCCGGCCGCTACCGCCGCGCGGGTATAGGCGCCGGCCAGGTGGGGCTCACCCTCGGCCTCGACCACGGTCAGCCCCAGCGCGCGCAGCAGCGGCGGCAGCGCGTCGAGCTGCGGCGCGAGCAGGTCCGGCCACTCGCGGCCGCCCCGGTCGATGATGGCCACGGCGCGGGCCGGAAGCTTCCAGGGCAGCACGTGCAGCACCGCGCGCGCCACCGCGTAGAGCCCGTTCACCGGAGCGCCCGCGCGGGATTTTCGATCGGTGGGCACCACCAGGAAGCCGCGGGCCAACAGGTTGGTCGCGGAGACGATGAGGGTGCGCTCGCTCATCTCAACGGCGACGGCGAGGAGCAGCGGGCTTCTTGGTCTCGGCGATGCGCGCGCGGAGCAGCTTGCGCACCAGCGACGCCGGCAGACCTTCCTCCGGGTCGAAGTGCAGGGCGGACTTCGTCTGGCTGTACTCGCCGAGCTCCTTCTCGAGCGTGCCCAGCGTGGTCCCGCTGAACGGGAAGTACGAGCACCCCTTCTTCGTCGGCGCGAAGCCGGCGATCACCTCGCCGTCGAGGCGAAAGGCGGCGATCCCGTAGCTGATGCACTCTTCGGCTTTGGGCACCGCGCTCCGGATGGTGCGCCGCAGGGCGTCGAGCGCCGTGCGCCGCTCGCCGGTCACCCCGGCCAGGAACTCGTCAATGGTCGTCGGTTTTCGAGGCATAGGAAGGCCCGAGACGTATCAGAAGATCGTGTAGATGAGCGGCGCGGCGGCCGATCCTTCCGCGAAGATCCACAACGCGCTCAGGATCAGCAGCAGCAGGACCAGCGGGAGGAGCCAGTACAGCTTGCGCTGTCCCAGGAACCTCAGGAGCGCGACCATCTGGGAGAGTCGAGGCATGCCGGGGACTCCTCGCTAGTACGGCGTCTCCAACCGGTCGGGCCCTTGTGGCGCGTCCGCGCGGGAGATCCAGAAGCTGGCCGCGCCGCCCGCGCGCCACCGCCGGCGAAGACGGTCCCCGCCGAACGCCCGCCGGACCAGCGCCAGCGGGGTGAGGACGGCGAAGAAGACCACCGTGAGCAGGGCCTGGGAGTTGATCCAGCCGAGCCCCCGGGCGAACGCCATCCACGCCTTCCGGATGGCCAGTGCCGCCCGCGGCGCCAGCAGTCCCAGCCCCAGCATCGTGGCGGCGCCCGCGCCGATGCCCACCGCCGCCGCCGGCGCGCCCTTCCGCAGCCACGCCCACAGCGCGACCGCCGCCAGCACGGCCGCCGCGCCCAATCCGAAGCGCAGTGCGTCCCGCCCCGCTCGTTCCGGTTCAGTCGAGCTCAAGGGGCCTCCCGGGCACGGCGTCCTCGCGGAGCGGCGGCTGGCGCGACTTCCGGGCCAGGAAGCTCCCGATCACCAGCGCGTCCATGTCCGTGCGCATCAGGCAACGATACGCCTCCCGCGGCCGGCACACGATCGGCTCGCCCCGCACGTTGAAGGACGTGTTGACCACCACCGGGCAGCCCACCTTGGCCTTGAGGGCGGACAGCAGCGCGTGCAGCAGCGGATTGTCCTCGCGGCGCACGGTCTGTACCCGCGCCGAATAGTCCACGTGGGTCACCGCCGGGATGTCGGACCGCGGGACGTTGACCCGCGCCACTCCGGCGGGCGCTTCCGTGCCGGTCCCCTGCGCCAGCCGCCGGGGCTCCACGACCGGGGCGACGAACAGCATGTACGGCGAGTCCGCGTCCAGCTCGAACCACGCCGCCACGTCCTCCCGCAGCACCGCCGGGGCGAAGGGGCGGAAGCTCTCGCGGAACTTGATCTTCAGGTTCATCACCGACTGCGTCCGCGGCGACCGCGCGTCGCCCAGGATGGATCGCGCGCCCAGCGCCCGCGGGCCGAACTCCATCCGCCCCTGGAACCAGCCCACCACCTGTTCCTGCGCGATCAGCTCCGCCGCCACGGTCGCCACCTCGCCCTCCGCCAGCGGTTCCAGCACCGCGCCCAGCGGCTCCAGTTCCTGCCGGATCTGCGCGTCGCTGAACTCCGGCCCCAGCAGCGCGCCGCGCATCGCGTCCCGTTCGCCCTGGACCTTCCGCGCCTTCCCCGCGTACCCGTGCCAGCCGCGCAGCGCCGCTCCCACCGCTCCCCCCGCGTCGCCGGCCGCCGGCTGGATCCAGATCCGCCGGAACGGCCCTTCCCGCAGCAGCCGCCCATTGGCCACGCAGTTGAGCGCCACGCCGCCGGCCATGCACAGGTCGTCCATTCCAGTCTCCCGGTGGACGTGGCGCGCCAGCTTGAGCACCACCTCCTCGGTGACGACCTGCACGGACCGGGCGAGGTCCATCTCGCGCTGGGTGAGGGGGGATTCGGGCGCGCGTCCGGGTCCGCCGAAGAGCGCCTCGAACGCCCGGCTGTACATCCTCAGGCCGGCGTGGAAGTCGAAGTACCGGAGGTTGAGCTGGAAGCTCCCGTCCTCCTTCACGTCGATGAGCTCCCGGTAGATCGCGTCCACGTACCGGGGCTCCCCGTAGGGCGCCAGACCCATCAGCTTGTACTCGCCGGAGTTCACCCGGAACCCGCAGTACAGGGTGAACGCCGAGTACAGCATCCCGAGCGAGTGCGGGAAGTGGATCTCCCCCAGGAGCCGCAGGGCGTTGCCCTCGCCGGCGCCGAAGGCGGTGGTGGCCCACTCGCCCACGCCGTCGATGGTGAGGATGGCCGCGCGCTCGAAGGGCGACGGGTAGAAGGCGCTGGCGGCGTGGCTCTCGTGGTGCTCGGTGAAGAGCACCTTTCCCTCGTAACCGAGCTCCCGGCGGATGTCGTCCTCCATCCACAGCTTGCGCTTCAGCCAGCCCGGCATCGCCTTGAGGAAGGCCAACCAACCGGATGGCGCGACGGCGGCGAACGTCTCCAGCATCCGCTCGAACTTCAGGAACGGCTTGTCGTAGAAGACCACCAGGTCCAGCGCGCCGGCCTCGATGCCGCCGGCCTCCAGGCAGAAGCGCGCCGCCTGCTCGGGGAAGCCGGCGTCGTGCTTCTTCCGGGAAAACCGCTCCTCCTCGGCCGCGGCGACGATCTCCCCGTCCCGGACCAGGCACGCCGCGCTGTCGTGATAGTAGGCGGAGAGGCCGAGGACGTTCATGGCGCGCGCGCGGAGAGGCGCTGCCGGAGCGCGGCCTCCACCTCCACCAGCATCCTCCGGGCGATCGCCTCGTTGGCGGCGCGCGTGTAGTGCTCCCCGTCCACGTAGCGCGTCCCCGCCTCGTCCAGGAACAGGTCGTCCATGGCGTGGAACCCGGGACGGTCCGCCATCCGCGCCCGCACGCGCTCGCAGACCCGGACGAAGTAGGCCCGGTTCCGCTCCAGGTAGTCGCCCGTGTACGGCTCGATGGGCGCCCGCTCCACCTCGGAGACCTGGCGCTTCCGGGCGATCAACGGCTGCAGGTAGAGCAGGGCGGTGAAGCCGCGCGCCCGGGCCAGGCCCTCGATGGCGGCGGCGTTGGTGGCGTACAGGTCGGCCACCTGGCCGGAGACCCGCTCCACCGCCTCCGGCTCGAGCATGGGGTGGGGCGCCTCCCGCTCGAAGGCCATCAACCGGAACAACGCGGAGTTCCGCACCACGTTCCGCAGCGCGCCGGCGGTGGTCTGCCGGTCGAAGAAGGCGGGGAAGCGCTCCACCCGCTCCTGGAGCCAGAAGGTGGGCCCCACCTGCTCGTCGTTGAACAGCGGCGCCTCGGCGTCGTTGAGGCCGTCCAGGAAGACGGCAAGGTCGGGGCCCGGCCGCCCCGAGGCCAGCTCCCGGGTGAGCGTGAGCAACTCCTGCGTGGAGATGTAGCCCACCTCTCCGAAGTTCTGGACCTGCGCCTCCAGCCCGCGCTCCACCAGGAGGCGGGCGAGCTGGGACGGGATGGTGTCCTCGTCGCGGCTGTAGAAGCCCCACGTCGTCGAGCCGCCGAACAGGAAGACGCGCGGCGTGTCCGGCCGGGTGGAGGCGCCCACCGTGCGGCGCAACCCGCGCTCGTCCACGTTGAGGAGCGTTCCCCGCCAAGGTTTCTGCCGCCACAGCGAGAACTCCTCCCAGCGGTACAGGTCGTCGAAGCCGCGGGCCTCCTGCTCGCCGAGGTAGTCCGCGAACCACGCCGCGCCGTCCTCGGTCCGGAGCAGGGCGGCCCGGTCCTCGGGCTTGGGTTCGTCCGGATCGCGCCGCAGGGCCAGCACCGCCGCCGCGGCCAGGTCCACCGCCACGAGCATCAGCAGCGTGATGCCGGCGATCACCCAGCCGGTGACCAGGCGCGAGCGGAAGGTGGCGGGCGGCTCGTTGATCTCACCCTCGGGTGCTGCCAAGGTTTCCCGGTTCTACCAGGGGAACGGTTGCTCCCGCACATCCTCAGAGAGAGGGCCCGGCAGACCCCCGGCCGCGTCGCCTTCACCTTCCCGGACCCGGTCACCTACGCGGAGCTCGATGCCCGCGCCGGCGCCATCGCCCGGGCGCTGGCGGAGATCGCCGAGCCCGGGCAGCGGGCGATGCTGCTGTATCCGCCCGGGCCGGAGTACGTGGCGGGCTTCTTCGGGTGCCTGGCCGCGGGGCTGGTGGCGGTGCCGGTCTTCCCGCCCGGCTCGCTCGGAGGCCGCCAGGCCGGGCGGCTGCGGGCCATCGCCAGGGACGCCGCCCCTCGCGCCGCCCTGGTGAGCGCCGAGCACGGCGCGCTCGCCGCGGACCTCTTCGACCGTGCGCCGGTGCGGGTGCTGGATACCTCGAGGCTGGAGCCCATGCCCTCGGGGCCGGAGCCGCGTTGCTCGCCGGACGGGGTGGCCTTCCTCCAGTACACCTCGGGCTCCACCGGCGATCCGCGGGGCGTGGTCGTCACCCACGACAACCTGCTCCGCAACTCCCGGCTGATCCAGGAGTCCTTCGGCCATACCCCCGAGGACGTGGGGGTGATCTGGCTGCCGCCGTACCACGACATGGGGCTCATCGGCGGGGTGCTCCAGCCGATCTTCACCGGCTTCCCGGTGCACCTGATGTCGCCGCTGTCTTTCGTGCGCCACCCGCTCCGGTGGCTGGAGGCCCTCTCCCGGCACGGGGGCACCATCAGCGGAGGGCCCAACTTCGCCTACGAGGCGTGCCTGCGCGCGGTCACCCCGGAGCAGCGCGACCGCCTGGACCTCTCCCGCTGGCGCGTGGCTTTCACCGGCGCCGAGCCCGTCCGCGCCGCCACTCTGGAGCGCTTCGCGGACTTCTTCGCGCCCTGCGGCTTCCGACGGGAGGCGCTGCGGCCGGTGTACGGCCTGGCCGAGGCGACGTTGATGGTGACGTGCGGTGCGCTTGGGCGGGCCCCGTCCGTGCGCTCCTTCGGAGCCGCCGGCCTGGAGCGGGGCAGGGCAGAACCAGGCACTGGCGGCGAGCCTTCCCGCGCCATGGTGTCCTGCGGGCGCGCGCGCGAGGAGCGGCTGGCGGTGGTGGACCCGGAGTCCCGCCGCGAGCGGACGCCGGGCGAGGTGGGGGAGATCTGGGTTTCCGGCGCCAGCGTCGCTCGAGGGTACTGGGAGCGGCCCGAGGCGAGCGCGGCGTGCTTCGGGGCGCGGTTGGATGGAGCGCGTGACCCAGCGGACGCGGCGCGCGACTTCCTCCGCACCGGGGACCTGGGCTTCGTCCTCGACGGCGAGCTGTTCATCACCGGCCGGCTCAAGGACCTGGTCATCCTCCAGGGGAGGAACCTCTACCCACAGGACATCGAGGAGGCGGTCGCGCAGGCGCACCCGGCCATCGTCCCCGGCGGATGCGCGGCGTTCTCCGTGGACGACGACGAGGAGAAGCTGGTCGTCCTGGCGGAGGTGGAGACCCGTGGGGGCAAGGCGGCGGGCGACCTGGGGGAGGTGTCGGACCGGATCCTCCGCGCGGTGGCCGCGGCCTTCGAGGTGACTCCGGCGGTGGTGGCGCTCGTCCGCGCGCGCAGCCTTCCGAGGACGTCCAGCGGCAAGCTCCGGCGCGGCGCCTGCCGGGATGCATTCCTGGGTGGCGCGCTGGAGATGGTGGCGGAGCGGCGGGCGACCGCCCCGGTCGTGTCGCCGCGCACTGCGACCGAGGCGTTGCTGGCCGCGCTGGCGGCCCGGGTGCTGGGAGTGGATTCCCTGGGGCTCCACGACAGCTTCCTGGCGCACGGGGGTGACTCCGTCCGCGCTGCACAGCTCGCGGCGCAAGCGGTAGAGCTGGGGCTTCAGCTTTCGCCGCGGCAGCTGCTCGAACATCCCACGGTGGCCTCGGTGGCGCAGGTGGTGGAGGGCGCGGCCGAGCTGGACCGCCGCGCGGACGGAGAGGCCTTGGTGCTGTCACCATGGCAGGCGCGCCGCCTGGCCGCGTCAGCGGCGGCGCCACCGGTCGAGCGGAGCGTCGAGCTGGATCCCTCCCTGGACCCGTCCATCGTGGATGGGGCGGTGGAGGCGGTGCGGTCCGCGCACGAAGCGCTGCGCCGCGCGTCCCCGATGGGGGCGATCCAATTCGCGCGCGAGCCCGACCGGCTTCGGGTGAGTGCCCACCCGTTGCTGCTGGACGGCGAATCCTGGCGAATCGTCTTGAGGGACCTCGAGCTCGCCATCGATCAGCGCCGCCAGGGGAGGCCGATCGCCCTGAGTCCGGGCGCTCCGTACCTCGCCTGGACGGCCCGGCTCGCCCGCGCCGTGGATCCGACGAAGCGTGAGGCGCCGCCCGCGTCCCCGGAGATCCTGAGCTTGCGCGTGGAGGGCGAGGCAGCCACACGCGCTTTGCGGTTAGAGCCCGCCAGGGTGGAAGCGCTCCGCCTCCGCGCCCGGAGCGCGGGCATCCGCCTCCAGGCGCTGCTGCTCGCCGCCGCGGGCCGCGCGCTCGGAAGGGCGCTGGGCCATCCCGTTCTCTCCGCCTGGCTGGAGTGCAACGCCCGTCAGGGATTGCTGGAGACGCTGGACCTCTCTGGCCTGGTGGGGAACCTGGACCTGGAGCTGCCGCTGCGCCTGTCCGCCGCCCCCGCCGAATCCCTCGAGTCCGCGGCGCGACAGGTGGCGCTCGCGCAGGTGGAGGCACTCCGTGCGGACGCGTGGCGCACGCCGCCCGAGCTTCCTCCGGCGTTCCTCCGTTTCTCGATGCGGGAGGAGCGCCCGCCCGGCCCGCGCGCCCCTGCCGCCGTGGGCCTGGATGCGGTGGAGCGCGACGGAGGGCTGCTGCTGACCTGGGAGGACCGGCGCGCCGCCGGATCGCTCTCGATGGAAGCGCTGGAGACGGCCTTCCTGGAGGAGCTCGCCGGGGAAGCGCATCCGGTCGCGAAGCCGGAGCTCCAGGCCTCGGCCGGCGTGTCCCCGGAGCAACTCAGCCGCGCGCTTGCCCAACTCGGCAAGAAGCGACGGACGGAGGAACGATGAACGCCCCCGCCCCGGACGACCTCTACCCGCTCACGCCCATGCAACAGGGGATGCTGGTGAGCTGCCTGCGCGCGCCCCGGTCCGGGCTCTACGTCACCCAGGTCCGCCTCGCGCTGCGCTCGGCGCCGGAGCCCGCCGCCGCCGCCGCCGCCTGGGAAGCGCTCCTGGCCCGGCACTCTGCGCTGCGGACCGTGTTCCTCTGGGAAGGGCTGGACCGGCCGCTCCAGGCGGTGATGCCGCGGGCGTCCATCCCCTTCACGGAGGAGGACTGGTCCGCGCTCGCGGAAGCGGAGATCGGTCCCCGGCTGGAGCGCTGGCTGGAGGACGATCGCCGCCGGGGCTTCGACCTCTCCGAAGCGCCGTTGATGCGCTGGGCCCTCCTGCGCCTTCCCGATGGCCGCTGCCAGCTCATCTGGACCTGCAGCCACCTGCTGGTGGACGGCTGGTCGCAGGGATTGCTGCTGGAGGAATGGGGCCGCTTCCACGAGGGCGGGCGCGGTGGCCCCTGGCCCGACCTGTCCCCGCCGCGGCCCTTCCGGGACTACGTCGCCTACCTGGCCGGCCACGCCGCGGAGGCGGAGCGCTTCTGGTCCGCCCACCTCGCCGGCTTCCGGGAGGCCACGCCGCTGGTGATGGAGCGCGGGCCGTCGCGGACCTTCGAGCGGCGCTCGCATCGGGTCGCGCTCTCCGCGGAGCGGGCGGAGGCCGTCACCACGTCGCTGCGTCGCCACGGGCTGACGCTCTCCGGGCTCGCCGCCGCGGCGTGGTCGCTGGTGCTGTGCCGCCACGCCCAGGCGAAGGAGGCGGTGGTGGGGGTGACGCTCTCCGGGCGTCCCCCCGGCCTCCCCGGCGCCAGCACCATGGTGGGCCTGTTCATCCACGCCTCGCCGCTCCGGGTGGCGCTGCCGGACCAGGTGCCTGTCCTGGATTGGCTCCGGCAGGTGCAGTCGGACCTCCTCTCCCTGCAAGAGCAGCCGCAGGTGGCGGTGGAGGACCTGCGGCGCTGGTGCCCATCGGCCCTGCCTGGCGCGCCCTTCTTCGAGAGCTTGATGGTGGTGGAGAACTTCCCGCTGGACGCCTCCCGACTCGGGCCGGCGCTGGGCGTGGAGGCGATCTCCGTCCACGACGACAACCACGACCCGCTGACGGTGGTGCTGCACCCGTCGCCCGGCGGCCTCCAGTTCGAGCTTTCCTACGACGCCGGCCGCTTCGAGCCGGAGGCGGTGGCGCGGCTGGGGCGGCAGCTCGAGCAGGCGCTGTGCGCCCTGGCGGCGTCACCCGGCGCGGTGGTGCGCGAGATCTCCATCCTCGGCCCAGAGGACCTGGCGGACCTCTCCCGCTGGGAGCAGGGGCCGCCGCTGGAGACGGCCGGCGTCCCCGGCCCGGAGGCGCTCCTGGAGCGCTGGGCCCGGCGCGCGCCCGACGCGGTGGCCGTGCGCCGCGGGGAGGACGTGCTCACCTACGGCGACCTGGACCGGCGGGCGTCCCATCTCGCCGCGCGCCTCCGCGGGCTGGGGGTGGGGCCGGAGTGCGTGGTCCCACTGGTGGCGTCGCGCGGGCCCGCGGCGGTGGCCGGCATGATGGGCATCCTCCGCGCGGGAGGCGCCTACGCTCCCGTGGACGGCGCCCAACCGGCGGCGCGGCTACGGGCCATCCTCGCGGATGCGGCCCCGAAGGCGGTGGTGGCAGAGGACCCCGACTCCATCCGGGGGCACTGCGCCTGCCCGGTGATCGATCTCCGCTCCGCGTCCCCGCCGGAGCCCGAGCCCGTGCCCGGTGCGTGGCCGGAGCCGGAGGAGGGAAGCGCGGCCTATGTCATCTACACCTCGGGGAGCACCGGCGCGCCCAAGGGGGTGGTGGTGGAGCGGCGCCAGGTGCGCCACGTGCTCGCGTGCTGGAGGGATGCGTACCGGTTGGACCCGGACGTGCGGGTGCTGCAGCTGGGGAGCTTCACCGCGGACGTCTTCACCGGCGACTGGCTGAAGGCGCTGTGGGCTGGGGGCGAGCTGATCGTCTGCCCAGACGAGGCGAAGCTGCAGCTCCGGGCCATCCACCAGCTCATCGTCGACCACGACGTGACGGTGATGGAGTCCACGCCCGGCCTGCTCGTCCCGCTGGGAGAGTTCCTCCACCGCAACGGGCTGCAGCTCCGGTCGGTGCGGCTGCTCATCCTGGGCGCGGACTACCTGCGGACCCACGAGTACCGGACGCTGGTGGAGCGCTTCGGCGGGCGGACCCGCATCGTCAACGGCTACGGGCTTACCGAGTGCACCATCGAGAGCAGCGTCTACGAGGCGCCCGCCGGGCAGGTGCGGGAGACCAGGTCCGGCTACGCCCCGCTGGGCCGGCCCTTCGGCGGCACGCGCTTCCACGTGCTGGACGAGGACCTGGGCCGCCGGCCGCCGGGCGCCGCGGGGGAGCTGTTCATCGGCGGCGGCGGCGTGGCGCGCGGGTACCTGGGCCAGCCGGAGCTGACGGCCCGACGCTTCGTCCACGCGCCGCACCTGGGCGGCCGCCTCTACCGCACCGGAGACCTGGCGCGCTGGTCCGGGGACGGACAGCTGGAGCACCTCGGCCGGGGCGACCACCAGGTGAAGGTGCGCGGGTACCGGGTGGAGTTGGGGGAGGTGGAGGACGTGCTGCTGGCGCTGCCGGGCGTCCGGGCGGCGGCGGTCGTCCCCGGGCCCGCGGGCGGCGGACTGGTGGCGCACGTCGTGCTGGACGCGCTGGGAGACCTGGACGAGGTGAGGGCGCAGGCGTCCACTCGCCTCCCGGAGGTCATGGTGCCCGCCCGCTTCTGCGCGGTGGAGGCGCTGCCGCTCAACGCCAACGGCAAGGTGGATCGGCTCGCGCTCGCCGCCGCCCCGCCGCCAACCGAGCCGGGGACCGGTGCCGCCGCTCGCGACCGGGGCGCTGCCCCCGCATCCCCAGTGGAGCAACGCGTGGTGGAGATCTGGCGGGAGCTGCTGGGCCACGACCGCTTCGGGCTGGACGACAGCTTCATGGCCAGCGGGGGAAGCTCGGTCCAGGTGCTGGGCCTGTTCAACAAGATCCAGGAGCGCTTCTCGGTGGAGCTGGACGTGGCGGAGCTCTTCACCCACCACACGGTGAGGGCCCTGGCGCGCCGCCTGGAAGCGCTGGTCGCGGCGCCACGCCGCAGTGAGGAGGAGACGGCATGAATCGCCTCAAGGGCCACATCCTGCGGCAGGTGGACGAAGGGAAGCTCTCGCGCGAGGAGGCGTTCGAGCTCCTCCGCGAGTTGGCCGAGGCGGACCTCCGCGCCGCGGCTCCGGCGCCCGAGCCCCTCCGGGACGGCCCGCGCGTGAAGGGAGACGTGGCGATCATCGGGATGGCGTGCCGGGTCCCGCGCGCCCGATCTCCCCACGAGCTGTGGAAGAACCTCGCGGGCGGCGTGGACGCGGTGGCGCCGTACCCGCGGGCGCGGATGATGGACGTCATCCGGACCCGGACCCGGCTGTGGGAGCGTTACCGCGGGCAGGTGGAGTCCGCGCCACCCATCCACGGCGGCTGGCTGCCGGACGTGGACCGATTCGACCCGGCGGTGTTCGGCATCAGCCGGCCGGACGCGGTCACCATCGGCCCCCCGGAGCGGCTGTTCCTGCTCACCGCCTGGGAGGCGCTCCAGTCCGCCGGCCTCTCGCGGCGCGCGCTGGAGGGCTCGCGGACGGGCGTCTACCTGGCGCATTCGCCGGAGGTCCCCTTCGAGTACACCCGGCTGCTGCCCGACGACGACCCACAGGCCACCGCCTTCAACAACCCCGGCTCCACCGGCTACCGGCTGGCGTACTGGCTGGACCTCCGCGGCCCAACGATGGTGGTCAACACCACCTGCTCCTCGTCGCTGGTGGCCTGCCACGTCGCCCGCCGGGAGCTCCTGGCCGGCAGCTGCGACCTGGCGGTGGTGGGCGGCCTCAGCCTGTTCCTCTTCCCCTTCTTCCACGACACGAACGACCCCATGCGGCTGCGCGCGCCGGACGGCCGCTGCAAGGCGTTCGATGCGTCCGCCGACGGGCTCAGCATGGGCGAAGGCGTCGTCACCCTGGTCCTCCGGCCCCTGGACGCGGCGATCGAACACGGCGACCCGGTGCTCGCCGTCATCAAGGGCAGCGCGGTGGTGAGCGACGGGCGCTCCAACGGCCTCACCGCCCCCAACCCGGCGGCGCAGACCCAGACCCTGATCAAGGCATGGGAGGACGCGGGGATCGACCCATCCACCCTGAGCTACGTGGAGGCGCACGGGGCGGGGACGCAGCTGGGAGACCCCATCGAGGTCAAGGGTCTGACCGACGCCTTCCGTCAGTACACCACCCGCACCGGCTTCTGCGGGCTGGGCTCGGTGAAGACCAACCTCTCGCACCTGGGGGACGCCGCGGGCATCGCCGGCCTGCTCAAGGTGGTGCTCTCGCTCCAGCACCGCGCGCTCCCCCCGTCGCTCCACTTCCGCCGCCCCAACCCGCTCATCCCCTTCGAGCAGAGCGCGATGTACGTCAACGCCACGCTGAAGCCCTGGGACGCGCCGGTGCGGCGGGCCGGCATCAACTCCTTCGGCATCAGCGGCACCAACTGCCACGTGGTCGTGGAGGAGCCCCCGGCCCCGCGCGCGCCGAAGTCCGCACGGCCATTCGTTTCCGCGCCCGAGCCCCGGCGGCACGTGCTGGCGCTCTCGGCGCGGAGCCTGGGCGCGCTGTGGCGGCTGCTGGCCGACCTGGAGGAGATGCTCGCCGAGCTGCCCGAGGACGCGCTCCCCACCGTCTGCGCCGCCGCGCTCGCCCGCGACGCCCACGAGTACCGGGCCGCGATCGTCGCGGACGGCGTGGCGGACCTGGCGCAGAAGGTGGGCCGCCTGGGCCAACTCCGCCACCTGGAGCGGCTCCCGGCGCGGCTGGCCGCCCAGGGCATCCACGCGTCGCGCGTCGCGGGAGCGGCCAGCGAGCGCTACTCCACGCTGCCGGAGGGAGGCGCGCCCGGCGGACCGGAGGACCTGGTCCGGCGCTTCCTGACGGAGGAGCGGCTGGACCCGGAGGCGTTCGCTCCCGGGGAGCGCCGCGCCGCGCTGCCGCCCGCCGGCTACGACCTGGAGCGTTTCTGGCCTCCGCACGAGGTGCCGGAGACCACCCGGTTCGACGACTACTTCTTCCGGCCGGCGTGGATCGAATCGCCGCGGGCGCCCGCCGCCGCGCTCCGCACGGATGGGCCGTGGCTCCTGCTGGGGAACGACGGCGACGCGTTCACCCGCGCGCTAGCGGGGCGCCTGTCGCAAGCGGGAGCGGCGGTGGTGACCGTCAGCGCGGGCGACCGCTTCGAGGTGCCGGAACCGGATGCCTACTGCGTAGACCCCGGCTCGCCCGCCCAGCTTCAGCGGTTGGTGGCTCACGTGAAGCAGCGCCACTCCGGCCCGGTGCGCGGCGTCGTGCACCTGTGGGGATGCCGCCCGCCGGACGACGCCATGGACTCGCTGGCTGCGCTGGTGCGGTCGCAGGACCTGGCGTGCCTGGGTCTGTTCCGCCTGGTGAAGGTGCTGCTGGCGGCGGAGCCGGAGCTGGAGGCGGACGTGGTGGCGGTCACGTCGTGCGCCCAGGCGGTGGACGGATCGGAGCCGGCGCTGATCCCGGCACGCGTCACCACCGGCGGCTTCGTCAAGGTGCTCTCGCAGGAGGCGCCGCTGATCTCCACCGCGGCCGTGGACGTGGACCTGTGGGCGTCCCCGCCCGAGGCGCTGGCGGAGGAGGTGTTCGCGGAGATCGCCGCCGGGCGCCCGCGCCGGGACGAGCTGATCGCCCTCCGCGGCGGCCGGCGCTCCGTGCAGGCGGTGGAGCGGATGCCCGCTGCGGCGGAGCTACAGGCCTCGCCTCCGGTACGCGAGGGAGGCGCCTACGTCCTGGCGGGCGGCGCCGGGTACCTGGGGCTCCAGGTGGCCGGGTACCTGGCCCGGCAGGCCAAGGTGAAGGTGGCGCTCCTGGGCCGCACCCGCCTCCCGCCCCGGCAGGAGTGGCCGGCGTTGCGGTCCGCGCGGGCGGGCGAGGTGAGCGACCACCTGAGGTACGTGATGGACGGCGTGGAGCGCATCGAGGCGCTCGGCTCGGAGGTGCTGCACCTGCCGGTGGACGTGACGGACCCGGTCCAGGTGGAGGCGGGGCTGGCGAAGGTGCGCAAGGCGTTCGGACCCATCCGCGGCGTCGTCGTCGCCCAGAAGCAGCTGTACCACAAGCCCATCCGCGAGCTGACCGACGACGAGTTCCGCGCGGGGATCATGAACCGGGTGCAGGGCACGTGGCTGCTGGACCAGGCCACCCGCGAGGACCCGCTCGACTTCCTGCTGCTCTTCTCGTCCATCTCGTCGCTGATGGGGACCAAGACGGCGTCGGAGTGCTGCGCCGTCAACCAGTACCTGGACGCGTACCCGGCCGCCGCGGCGAAGCGGGGCCGCCCCGCGTCCGCCCTCAACCTCACCCTCGTCCTGGACGACCTGCGCGACTTCCGCGGGCCCACGCCCATCCCGCCGCTCGACTTCCGCGAGTTCGCCGGGTGCCTGGACCACTTCCTGCGCGCCGGGCCGAGAATGGCCGTGGCGTCCCGGTTCGACTGGGAGGAGGTGGGGTACCTGCTGCCGGTGCTCAAGCTCCGCTTCTCTGAGGAGTTGCTCGCCTCGAAGGGCCTCACCGCGCCGCACGTCACGGCGGCGCCGCCGCCCTCGGTGGCCCCGGCCAATGGACACGCCGAGTCTCGAGGAAGCGCAGCGCCGGAGCTCCGCGCCGGAGTGCGGGAGCTGTTCCGGCAGATCCTCGGGGAGGCGCCGGGGAGCGATGAAGCCAGCTTCTTCAGCGCGGGTGGCACCTCGCTCACCGGGCTCAAGCTGGTGAAGGCGGTCCGCGAGCGCTGGAGCATCCCCTTCGAGGCCGCGGACCTCTACGCGGACTCCACGGTCGCCGCGCTGGCGAACCGGCTGTCTGCCCTGCTCAAGTCGCCGGAGGCCGCTGCCCTCGCGCCGGCGATTGCGCCAGCGCCCGCGAAGCCCGCCGCGCTGCCGCTGGATCAGCTCGTGGACCGGGTGGCCCGCGGAGACCTGGACGTCGAGGCGGCGATCGGCTCGCTCACCGGGGGAGACCCTCCGTCCTGATGCCTCAGGGCTCCAGGTCCGGCAGGAGGGCCTGGGTGCACGTCTCCGTCCGGAGCGCGTCGAGGGAGGCGCGCCGCTCCGGCTCCGGCACGCCCTTGCCGCGGAGGATGCGGCGGAGGAGCTCTGCCGCCTCCCGGAGCGCGGCGTCGTCCGCCGTCCCGGATTCCCCGGCGACGCGCCGGATCTCCCGGAGCTTGCGGTGGGGCTCGACGACGGTGAGGGCGTACCGCTGCGGATCGGTAGAGGTGTTCCGGGTGGCGGCGGCGATGGCGAGGCAGCGGGCCAGGAAGCGCACCCGCTGGGGCTCGCCGCCGGCCGAGACGCGTGCCCGGAGGAATGCCTGAACCGCCTTCACGCCCTCCGGATCTCCCGCGGAGAAGGCGACGACCCGGGGGTGCTCCAGCTTGAAGAGGTCGCGCAGCACCGTGCGCGGGCCGGCCTCCAGCACCCACTGCACGCCCGATTGCACCAGCGTCTCCATCGCCTGGCGCCACCGCACCGGGCGGGTGAGTTGCTGGATCAGGCTCGACCGGATGGCCGCTGGCTCCCGGCAGGGTTCGTTGGTCGCGTTCGCCAGCACCGGCCAGGCGGCCTCCCGCACCGTCACCCGGTCCAGCGCTTCCTCCAGTGCCCGCGCCGCCGGGGCCATCAGCGGGCTGTGCGCGGGAATGCTGATTTTCAGGGGGTGCACCACGCCGCCGCGCCGGGTGAGCTCCTGGCCGGCGCGCTCCACCGCCGCAGCGGCCCCGGAGATGACCGTCTGCTCTGCGGAGTTGTTGGTGGCGACGCAGGCGGGCTCGCCGGGCCGGCTGGAGGCGGCGCACGCGGCCTCCACCTGGTCCACGGGCAAGCCGAAGACGGCGGCCATGCGCCCGCTGCCGGGCGGAGCGGCCTGTTGCATCGCGCGGCCACGGGCGGCCACCAGCGGCGCCGCCTCGGATAGGGAGAGCACCCCGGCGCAGGCGAGCGCGGAAAGCTCCCCCAGGCTGTGCCCGGCACCGGCCGCCGGAGAGAGTCCCAGCTCCTCGGAGAGGACCCGCCAGCTCGCCACCGAGCAGGTCAGCAGCGCGGGCTGGGAGCGCTCGGTCTGGTCCAGCGCCTCCGCGGGGCCCTCCGCGCACAACCGGGCGACGTCGTACCCCAGCGCCTCGCTCGCCTCCTCGAAGGCGCGCCGGGCGGTGGGGAACGCCGCGGCGAGGGCCTGGCCCATGCCCACGTGCTGAGACCCCTGGCCCGGGCAGAGCAGGGCGACCTTGTCCAGACCGTCCCTCATGATTTCCCTGCCAGGCACCCTAACCCCGGCCTCGCAGGCTGATCTACCGTCCCCGGCGCATGTCCAGCTCCGCCCTCATGCGCCGCGTGCTGACGCTGCTCAAGGAGGGGGCGATCTCCAGGAGCGCGGCGGTGAGCCTGCTGGAGGCCGCGCGGGAGGCAGGGCCCGAGCCCGCACCTTCCAACGGCCGCGGCGCGGGGGCGCCCATCGCCATTATCGGCCTGGCGGCGCGCATGCCCCTGGCCGACACCGCGGACGACTTCTGGAAGCTGCTGTGGAACGGCGTGGACTGCATCAGGGACCTTCCGTCCGCGCGGGTGCCGGACGCCGAGGCGCACTACGCGGGGCTCGACGAGGGCGAATTCCTCCCCGGCGGGCGGTTCTGGAAGCTGGGCTACCTGGAGGCGATCGACCGGTTCGACGCCGCCTACTTCGGCATCGGCCGGGCGGAGGCGGCGCTGATGGATCCGGCGCACCGCCTGTTCCTGGAGGTCTCGGTGGAGGCCTTCGAGGACGCCGGCTACCACGGGCGGGCGCTGCAGGGTTCACGGACCGCGGTCATCACCGGCAACCCCGGGTACCACTACGCCGAGGCCGTGCTCGACGAGCCGAGCGCCACCGCGGTGACCGGCAACGTCCCCGAGTTCCTCGCCTCAAGGGTGGCGTACCTCCACGACCTGACCGGGCCCGCGCTGGGCGTGCAGTCCACCTGCGCTTCGTCGCTGGTGGCGGTGCACCAGGCCTGCCAGTGGCTGCGCGCGGGCGCCTGCGACCTGGCGCTGGCCGGCGGCGCGACCGTCTTCAGTTTTCCGGGGAACGTCCGGAGCAACCCGATCACCGCCTCCGGGATCACCTCCGAGGGCCAGCGCTGCCGCCCGTTCGCCCGCGGGGCGGACGGCATCGGCCGGGGCGAGGGCATCATCGCCTTCGTCCTCAAGCCGCTCGCCCGCGCGCTGGCCGACGGGGACGCCGTCCGCGCCGTCATCCGGGGCGGGGCGATCAACAACGACGGCCGCTGCGCCGGACTGACGGCCCCCAACCCGCGCGCCCACACCGCGCTCCTGCTGGAGGCGTGGCGCGACGCCGGCGTGGACCCGCGCGCGCTGCGGTACATCGAGGCGCATGGGACGGGGACGGCGCTGGGCGACCCGATCGAGATCAAGGGGATCACGGACGCCTTCGCCTCGTTCACGTCCGTGAGGCAGTTCTGCGGCGTGGGCGCGGTGAAGGGCAACATCGGGCACCTGGTGGACGGGGCGGCCGGTGCGTCCGGACTGCTGAAGCTGGTGCTGATGCTGGAGCACCGCGCCCTGCCGCCCACGATCCACTTCGACGAGCCGAACGAGCAGATCAACTTCGTCGAGTCGCCGGTCTACGTGGTGGACCGCCCCGCGCCCTGGCCGAGAGAGGACGTCCCGCGCCTGGGCGGAGTGAGCGCGTTCGGCTTCAACGGGACCAACTGCCACCTGGTGGTGGAGGAGGCGCCGGAGTCCGCTGCCCGGCGGGAGAGGGACGCGGGCCGAGCGGAGGTGCTGTGCCTCTCCGCGCGGAACGATGAGGCGCTGCGCGCGTTGGCTGGGCGCCTGGCGGACCGCCTGGAGGCGGAGCCGGGCCTGCCGCTGGATGACGTGGCGCACACGCTCGCCGTGGGTCGCGCCGTCCACGACGCGAGGCTCGCGCTCGTCGCTTCGGATGTGCCCGCGGCCGCCCGGGCCCTGCGCGGGATGCTCGAGCCGGGGGCGTGGCGCTCGAGGCCAGAAGCGGGGATCTGGTTGGGTGGATCCGTGCCTGCGCCCGCGGCCGCGCCGGAAGCGGTGATCCGGCCCGGGGACGTGCCCGCGGCTGCGCAAGAAACGGATCCGCTCCGAGCCGCCGCCCGTCGTTTCGCGATCTCCGGTGAGGTGACGGCGCGTGAGGCCCAACCGGGCCGTCCCCCGCGGCGCGTCCACCTCCCGACCTACCCATTCCAGCGCGAGCGGCACTGGATGCGTTCCCGCGCCCGCGGGTCGCGCGCCCCCGGTGCGACGGCGCGGGCGGCGCCAGGGGAGGAAGTGGAGGCGATCTGGCGCGAGGTGCTGGGCGACGGGGCGGGGGACGACTTCTACACCTCCGGCGGCAACTCGCTCCTGGCCGGCCTGGTGGTGTCGCGCATCGGGGCGAGGCTGGGCGTGGAGGTGCCGCTCTCCGCGTTCCTCGGTGCGCCCACGCGGGCGGCGCTGCTCGGCCACGTCGAGTCCCGGCTCCAGGCGCCCGCGAGCCGCGCGTCGCAGATCCCTCCCATCGCTCGCGGCGGCGACCTGCCGCTCTCGTTCGCTCAGGAGCGGCTGTGGCTCCTGGAGCGGCTGGCGCCCGGTTCAGTGGCCTACAACCTCCCCGGCACCGTGCGCCTGCGCGGGCGCGTGGACCCGGCCGCGCTCTCAGCGGCACTCGATGCGGTGGTGCGCCGCCACGAGGTGCTGCGCGCGGCGTTCCCATCCGTGGATGGCCGGCCGACGCAGGTCATCCACCCGGAGCCGCAGGGGCGCCTGGAGGTGCTGGACCTTCGAGCAGACCCGGACCGGGAAGCGGTCGCCCGGCGCCGCCTGGCAGAGGTGGTCCAGCGGCCGTTCGACCTGGAACGCGGCCCGCTGCTGCGCGCGGCGCTCGCGCGATTGGGCGAGGACGAGTCGCTCCTCCACGTAGACGTCCACCACCTGGTGGCGGACGGATGGTCGTTGGCGCTGCTGATCCGGGAGGTCGCCACGGCCTATCAGGCCCTCGCCGCCGGGAAGCCGCCACCCTGGGCCCCGCTGGCCATCCAGTACGCCGACTTCGCCGCCTGGCAGCGGCGCACGCTGGGGCCGGAGGCGCTCGGAGGGCCGTTGGAGCGCTGCCGCCTGAGGCTAGAGGGCGCGCCGGACCTGCTGGACCTGCCCACCGATTTCCCCCGGCCGAGGGTGGAGTCGGACCGAGGTGCGCAACATCCCATTCGCCTCTCCCGCGAGTTGGTGGAACGGCTCCAACGGCTGGCGCGCGGCGAGGGCGCCACGCTGTACATGGTCCTGCTGGCCGCGTTCGAGTTGCTCCTGCACCGCTACGCCGGCCA
>DATBSS010000409.1:0-29575 GCA_036559665.1 Myxococcaceae bacterium | reverse complement strand
CGCGTAGCCGGCCCAGAGCGTGGCGCCGTAGTCCAGCACCGTCCGCCCCGAGGCATGCCGCGCCGGGCGGGTTGTTCCTGCTCATCGCCCTCTCGAAGGTGCTGCCCTTCAGCCTGCTCCCCAGCTCGTTCCAGGACGACGAGCCGACGAATCCGTGAAGCCGCCGCGCCTCGCCGGATTGGACCTGCTCAGGGCGAAATGCCGCTCACCTTCGTCGACACGATGGGGTCGCGGTCGCCCGGCGTCCATGGCTCGTCGGGCCACCAGCGGTCCATCGGCGGCCGCGCGTCCGGTTCCACGCCGTGCCCCGGTCTCGATCCCACGATGACCGCGCCGCTCTTCTCCGCCGCCGCCACCGCGCGCTCCATGGGCTCGGTCCAGCCGTGCGCGGCGAGCTCGAACAGTCCCCAGTGGATCGGGAAGAACACCTTCCCGCCGACCAACCGGTGCGCGATCAGCGCCTGCTCCGGGCCGATGTGCCAGTCCGGCCAGGCGCGGTTGTATTGCCCGACCTCGATCATCGTCACGTCGAACGGCCCCAGCTTCCGGCCGATCTCCGCCATCGCCGGGAACAGCCCGGTGTCGCCGGAGAAGTACGCGCGGTGCCGCGGGCCCACGAACGCGTAGCCGGCCCACAGCTTGGCGTTCTGGTCGAACAGCGTCCGCCCCGACGCGTGCCGCGCGGGGACGCAGTTGATCTCGAGATCTCCGACCTTCGCCGTCTCCCACCAGTCGAGCTCCACGATGCGCGCCGGCGGCACGCCCCAGTACTCGAGGTGCGCGCCCACGCCGAGCGGGACGATGAACGTCGTGTTCCAGTCCTTGATCGCCGTGAGCGTCGCCTCGTCGAGGTGGTCGTAGTGGTCGTGCGAGATGACGACCGCGTCCACCGGCGGCACCTGCGCCAGCGGCAGCGGTGGCGGATACCAGCGCTCCGGGCCAATCCACCCCAGCGGCGAAGCGCGGCGCCCGAACACCGGATCGGTCAGCACGCGGTGCCCGTCGATCTCCACCAGCACCGTCGAGTGCCCCAGCCACGTCACCCGCAGCCCCGACGGCGGCGCCTCCTGGAAGCGCGCCGGATCCACCGGCTCCACGGGGACGGGCGCGGATGGGCGGACGTGCTCGCTCGCCGACATCATCCCGGTGAGAGATCCCCACACATCGTTCCACAGCGGCTGTGGATTCTCGAACGCGCCGCCCTGCCACTGGGGTGATCGCTCCATCCTGGCGCGCCGCTCACCGGTTGCCCGGTGCCCGAAGGACCGCCATCCGGAGACCTCGAAGACCCCGATCGCCAGCGCGAGGAGTCCGATCGCCGCCAAACCCAGCCTTTTGATCCACTGGCGTACCATGTGCCGAAGGGTACTCCATCCGCCAAATGCCCGGAAATCGGTTGCTCTTGCCGGCTCTTAGCCTCCCAACCAACAAGAAACTTTCTTCTCATTCCGGACGACAATCCGGCAGGGTTCTCTATCCCCCAGGGGTGCCCCCATGTTCTCCCCAGTGAATCAGCTCAACAACCTGTGGTCCCTTTCCAAGATGCTGTCGAAGGTCGGCACTGCCGCGAAGCCGGCCCCTCAGGCCCCGCAGCAGGCGAAGCCCCCGCCGACGACCGGCGGCACCGCGGCGCCGCGCCCGGCCGGTGACAGCTTCCAGCCCTCGCGGCAGAGCCAGGTCGACGGCCTCAAGGGCTCGCTGGCGAACGACCCCGCGGCGCAGGCGGCGATCACCCGGCTGCAAGAGGGCGGCAAGCTGAAGTCGCACGCGAAGGGCGGCTCCGACCTGCTCGGCCAGCTCCAGCGCCTGCAGGGCAACCCGGAGCTGCTGGCGCAGACGGTGAAGGATCTCGCGCACCCCGGCAAGATGCGCCAGGGGGCGGACAACAAGTTCTGCGCCCAGACCGACGCGCTCTCGCACATGGCTCGCCAGGACCCGGGCAACTACGCCCGCGTGATGGCCGACCTGTCCACCAAGGGCAGCGCCGAGGTGCGCGGCGGCGTCACCCTCAAGGCGCAGACCGACCTCGACCCCACGAAGATGGGCCCGATGAGCGCCACCCAGAAGCTGGCCGCCCCCGCGCTCGCCGAGTACGCCAACGGCGCCGGGATGGAGGTCGACGCCAAGGGCGTCTCGCACGCCACCGACGGCCGGAAGACGGACCGCACCGTCAAGGGCACCTTCTCCACCGGCATGGAGCGGATGCAGCAGGCGCTCGTCGGCCATGACTGGGATTCGCAGTACATCTCCGACTCGAAGAAGAACCACGCCCAGTCGGTCACCAGCGCCGTGGACACCATCCACGACAACCTCAAGCAGGGCGAGAACCCCTCGGTCAGCCGCAACGGCCACTGGTTCAACGTCACCGGCTTCCGGGCCACGCCGGACGGCGGCCGGATGACCATCACCGACCCGCTCACCGGCAACTCCAAGACCGTCAACGCCCGCCACTTCCTCAACAACGCCGAGGCCGTCACCTTCGACAAGACGGACCTGAAGGCGAAGGGTGGAGGCGGAGCCCCCGCGGCCGCGGAGATGGCGCGGCCGAAGGACGAGGAAGAGGGCGGCGGCGGCAAGGCCGGCGCCAGCACCAACCCCGTCGAGGACCTGAGGTAGAAGTCCCCGAGCTCAGCGCCGGAGCGCGGACGCCATCCAGGCGTCCACCTCCAGCGCCTTGTCTTCGCGCCCGCCCGCCTCGAAGTCCGCCTTCGCGCCGGCCAGGAGCTGCTTCGCCCGCGCGCGCGTCTTCGGCTTGACCCAGAGCGCCTTCGCCAGCGCGAAGCGCGTCTCGCCCCTGGGGAGCGACTCCGGCCCGCGCATGGACAGCGCCTTCTCCAGCGTGGCCGCCGCCTCGGCCGTCTTCCCCAGCCCCAGCAGCGACTGGCCGACGCCGTCCAGCGAGTACGAAAGGGCCACCGGGTCCGGCTTCTCGACGGCCTGCTTGAGGGCCAGCGCCTCGCGGTAGGTCGCCAGCGATTCGTCGAAGCGCTTCACGTTCTGGAAGACCTGCGCCCTGTTGTCCAGCGTCCACGCCACCTTGATGCTGCTGGGGCCGAAGCGGGCGCGCCCGATGGCCAGCGCCCGGTCCACCGCGAGGCGCGCGCGCTCCAGCTCCCCCGTCTCGGAGAGGGCGATGGCGAGCTGCTCCAGCGGTCCGACCAGCGTGGGGTGGTCCGGGCCGCGGAGCCGGTCGATGGCGGTGACCGCCGCGTCCAGGTGGGTGATGGCGTCCTGCCGCCGCCCCATCTGCTGCTCCATGACGCCCAGGTTGCCCAGCGCGTTGACCCGCTTGGAGCTGTTGGGGCCCAGCGCGCGCTCCAGCAGCGCCAGCCCACGCCGGTGCGCCTCCAGCGCGTCCGAGGGCCGCCCTTCCGCGAGGAGGAGGTCTCCCACGCTGTTGAGGAGATCTCCCTCCAGCTCCTCGTCCCCGCCTTTCCGCTCCAGCGCGCCCATCCCCACGCCCTCCCAGAGGTGGCCCTCGTGGAAGGACTCCTTGAGCTGCATCAGGTAGACGAGCCGGGAGGCGATCCGCACTTTCAGCGCGTCGTCGCGCGCCGCGTCCGCCACCCCCACCGCCGCCTCCAGCGTGTGCTGCCCGTCGTCGCGGCGGCCCACCCGGTCCTCGAGCAGCCCGCGGTAGTACGCCGCCAGCGCCTCCAGCGGCTTGTAGCGGAGCTTCGCCGCGCGCGCGCCCGCCGCCAGCGCGCGCTCCAGCGCCAGCGGGTAGTTGCCTGCCAGCCGCAGCGCGTTCACCTCCGCCAGGTCGCCGGCCACCGCGTCCGCCTCGCGCCGTTCCGCCGGGTCCTCGGGGAGGGGCACCACGCCGGTGAGGGCGGCGATGTCCGCGCAGGCGTGGAGGCTGGAGAGGCCGAGGGCGGCGTCCACCGACTGCTTCACCAGGGCCTTGTCCGCGCTGGTGAAGAGGGCGGTGAGGCTGCCCACCTCCTTGAGGCGGGTGCTCAGGCACGCCATCCGCAACTGCATCACCGCTTCGGACTGCTCGTGGCGGATGGCGGTGGCCTCGCACGACTCGCGGTGCATCGCCAGCCAGGAGGCAGTGTAGATGTCGAGCGCCGCCGCCGTGCGTTGCGCCTGGCCCGCGCCCGCCTCCGGCGACGCGGTGGTGAAGCGCTCCTGGACCCTGGCGCGGACGGAGTCGTTCCAGGCGCTCGCCAACAGGCCCGGGCCGCCGGTGCAGCGCTGGGAGAGGTCCGCCACCTGGCGCTGCATCACCACCACGCTCCCGCCCATCAGCGCCACCAGCGCGCCCCCGAACGCGGCCGGCGTCCGCCAGGTGCGCTGGACGCTCGCCTCCAGCTCGCGGAGCAACAGCGCCATCGAGGGGAAGCGGTGGGACGGGTCCAGCGACATCCCGCGGTCGATCGCGCGGCGCACCCGTGAGGGCACCTTGCGGTCGGACGGGGTGGGGCGGATGGGGGAGGGCACGCCCGGGGCGTCCTCCGCCGCGAAGCCCATCATCTTCTGGGGCTCGAAGGGCCGCTGCTTGAACAGGGCCCAGTAGAGCGCGGCGCAGAAGCTGAACTGGTCCGAGCGCTCGTCGGCAACCTCGCCGCGGTACTGCTCCACGGACATGTAGTTGGGCGTGCCCATCACCACGCCCGGCCGGGTCATCTCGGTGGAGAGGATGCCGGAGGAGGAGTTGGTGCGCGCCTTCGGGAGGTCCGCCGGTTCGGGCCGGGGCGTGGGCGGCAGCCCTTCCGTCGCGCTCAGGCGGGCGAGGCCGAAGTCGGTCACCATCACCCGGCCGTCCCCGGCCACCAGGACGTTGTCGGGTTTGAAGTCTCGGTGCACCAGCCCGGCGCCGTGGGCCGCCTGGAGCCCGCGCCCGGCGTCGATGAACTTGCGGAGGATCTCGCGCGAGGAGCGCTTGGCCTCGCTCATCCAGCCGCGCAGGGTCTGGCCCTCCACCAGGTCCATGGCCATGAACACGCCGTCCTTGGTGGTGCCCACGTCGTGGATGGGCACCACGTTGGGATGGGAGACGCGGGCCATGGCCTGGGCCTCGCGCAGCAGGCGGGTCTGCAACTGGGTGGCGTGGTCCGGGTCCGCGGTCTCCACCACCTTGATTGCCACCCGCCGGTCCAGCTCCGGGTCGTAGGCGGCGTAGACCGCGCCCATCCCGCCCTTCCCGAGTTGCCCGAGGATCAGGTACCGCCCGAGCGTCTCGCCCTTCTTCCGGGCGAGCCCGGGGCCCTCGATGGTCTCGACGTGGCTGACCTCGGGGAGGGCCTCGGTGCGGCGGTTGGTCTGATCGAGGCGGTTGGTCTCCTCGGGGCCCTGGGAGGACTCACGGGTCGGCTCCGAAGCCCCGGGGGTCTCCCTGGTCGGCTCGGGCTCGTAGGGAGTCTTGGGCCCGCGCAGGGGTACCGTCGCCACGGGGCCGGAGTGTATGTCCGCGGGGACCTTCGCGCTCTCCGGCCCTGCACGTTCCTCGCGCCGGAGAGCGCGTCATCCCGTCACCTGGCGCCGGCCACCTCCACGTCCCCACGCGGGGAGGTCGGCGGAAGGACCTTCACGTCTTCCCCTGAAGAGATTCTCGGCGGCGCGGAGCGCGGCGATTTGCGCCGGCGTGCGAGCTTCCGGGCGAACACTGGGCGCCGGAGCACCATTTCTCGGCCGTCGAGAAGAAGGACGCCCGAGGGGACGGCACTTCCTGATCGCCCGAAATCGCGGTTTTTTTGGGTGACCGATTTCAGGACAGGGTGGACATTGGTAGTCCAACTGTGCGAAAATCCTGTGGAATTCGATAAATGCTGAGGAAGATCCGGAGCTTCCTGCCCTCTTATTTTCCTCGAAATGCGACGCAACCGTATGCAGGTGTCAGCCGAAAACTACATCAGCTTCTCAATTTCCGAGGGATGAATCCATGGGCTTCAACGTCAACAGTCCGCTGAGCACGATCGGTTCGCTTCTGTCTGGGGTGGGTAGCCTTCTGCAGCGGGCTGGTGGCGGCCAGGGTGCGGCTCCGGCGGCTCAGCCTGCCCAGCAGGCTCCGGTCGATCAGTTCCAGCAGCAGGCTCCTGCCGCTGGCGCTCCGCAGATTGCTCCTGGCGAGCCCAACCCCAACGCTGCCGCTGGCGCTCCGCAGGGGGTTGCTCCTGGCGAGCCCAATCCGACCGCGGCGGCGGGTGGCGCGGCCCCGGCGGGCGGCGCGGCGAACCTTCCCGCTCAGCTCGGCCAGCTGGTGCAGGCCCTGTCCTCGCTCGTTCAGATGATCGCGCAGCTGCTCGGCGGCAAGGGCGGCGCGGCGGCGGGTGGCGCGGCCGGTGCCGGTGCGGCGGCGGGTGGCGCGACGGCGTCGGCGGCTGCGGCGGCGGGTGGCGCTACGGCCAGCGCGTCGGCCGGTGCGGCGGCGGGGGCCAAGGGTGACGCGTTCAGCCAGCTCCAGGCGCAGTTCGGCGAGTGGCACGGCAAGGGCAAGAACTCCTCGGCGCCGACTGGCCCGAACGCGAAGAAGCTGGTGGCCGAGGCTGAGGCCAAGCTGTCCTCCGGCGACACCTCCGGTGCGGCCGAGTCCTACAAGAAGGCGCAGCAGACCAGCTCTCCGGTCATGCTGGACCTGAACCACGACGGCAAGCTGGGCACCACCGGCGTCAGCACCGCCAAGGACCGCGCCGACGGCCAGACCGGCAAGACCATCGCGTTCGACATCGACGGCGACGGCAAGAAGGAGAACGTCGAGTGGATGGACGGCAAGGGCGACGGCATGCTGGTCGATGACAAGAACGGCGCTGTCACCGCGGCCGCCAACGGCAACGGCGAGATCAACGGCAAGTCCCTGTTCGGCGACGAGGGCGGCAAGTTCGGCAACGGCTACAACAAGATGGCCCAGTACGACGCGAACAAGGACGGCCAGCTGACCGGCGCCGAGCTGCAGGGCGTCAAGGTGTGGCAGGACAACGGCGACGGCAAGGTCCAGGCCGGCGAGCTGAAGTCCCTGGCGGAGCTCGGCATCACCCAGCTCTCCACCGGCGTCAACAACGTGCAGAACGCCCGCGGCGAGAACCTGCAGCAGTCCTCGTTCGTGCAGAACGGCCAGACCGTGAAGTCCGAGGACGTGTGGTTCGCGAACAAGGGCAACGTGAAGGTCTAACGCCAACCTGAGCCACTGAAGTCTTGAAGCCCTCGGAGCCATCACGGTTCCGGGGGCTTCGTCGTCCCGGGGAGCCCCGCAACTTTCCGCGGGCCGGCGGGTTGCACTGGGGAGGCCCTATGGCGATCACACTCTCCCCCTGGATTGAATCCTTCCTTTCCCGAGCCCTTACGGCCGATCCGCCGGCCCGTCCGCCCAACAGTGGAGTGGCCACGCGCGGTCCGGTGTGGCCCGCCGGGTTACTCCAGAACGACGTCTTCGAACCCCTCCAGCAGCGCGTCGAGGTGCGTCAAACCGCGCGCGCGCTGAACCAGGGGACGGAGGTCGGCGTCCAGGACCCGCTGGTGCTGGGGGGCACGCTCCCCGCCATCGACCAGCAGACCCCGGACGGGAACGGCTTCTACGTCAACGGCAACATGAACTGCGGCCCTACCTCGATGGCGATGATCGCGCGCTCGGACCCGGACGCGACGATCAACGGCATCCCCGTCTCCAGCATGACGGACGCGCAGCTGGTGATGGCGCTCGGGCGGGTCGGGGACACCGACCGGAGCAGCGGCACCTCGCCCAACGGGGAGATCGCGATGGCGGAGGCGATGGGGTACCAGACCGCGTCCGCCCCCGGCGGCCTCCACCCGGTGTTCATCAACGCCACGCTGGCGGCGGGCGGTTCGGTGATCGTCAACGGCGCGGTGCCGATCGACGGCGAGATCGCCGGCCACTACATGGTCGTCACCGGCAAGGACACCCAGGGCAACTACGTGGTGAACGACCCCTGGACCGGGCAGACCCTCACCATGACCCCCGAGGCCCTCGACGACTACCTGAAGGCGAACCCGGTGAACGGCGGCTGGTCGATCGCCGTCTGGTGACGCGCGATGTCCCCGCCCGACCTGTCCACGGTGGAGGTGAAGCGGCCGGCGCGGCTGGAGCCGCTCTGGCTCACCACCGTCGTGGAGGGGCGCCCCGGCCCGCGCCTGCTGCTGGTGGAAGGGAAGGAGCGGGCCACCGTCGGCCGGGCGGTCGAGAACGACGTGGTGGTGGAGGACCGGACCGTCTCCTCGCGCCACCTCGAGGTGGAGCTGGTCGCCGGCGGCGTGCGGGTGCGAGACCTGGGCGCGAAGAACCGGGCGCGCTTCCAGGGCTCGGAGGTGACGGACGTGCTGGTGCCGCCCGGCGCGGTGCTGCGGCTGGGCGGGGCGGAGCTGCGCATCGAGCGCGCCTCGGCCGCCGAACCGGTGTCGCTGGGCCCGCTGCGCTCGCGGTCCAGGCCGATGCAGGAGGTGATCGACCAGCTGGCGCGCATCGCCCCCTCCGGCGCCACCGTGCTGGTGGAGGGA
The DNA here is from genome assembly GCA_036559665.1 of Myxococcaceae bacterium. Lineage (GTDB taxonomy): Bacteria > Myxococcota > Myxococcia > Myxococcales > Myxococcaceae > DASRBA01. The sequence continues at coordinate 21,121 of DATBSS010000409.1, read as the reverse complement.
GAGACCGGCACCGGCAAGGAGGTGGCGGCACGCGCGCTCCACGGCGCCGGCCCCCGGTGGGAGGCCCCCTTCACCGCGGTGGACTGCGGCGCGCTGCCGCGAGACCTCGCCTACAGCGAGCTGTTCGGCCACCTCAAGGGCTCCTACACCGGCGCCGACCGCGACCGGCCCGGCGCCTTCGAGCGCGCCGCCGGGGGCACCCTGTTCCTGGACGAGATCGGCGAGCTGCCGCTGGACCTGCAGCCCCTGCTCCTGCGTGCCCTGGAGCGGCGCGAGGTGCGGCGCCTGGGCGACGCCGCGTACCGCCCGGTGGACGCGCGGGTGATCGCCGCCACCCACCGCGACCTCGAGGAGGAGGTCCGGCAGGGGCGCTTCCGCGGAGATCTCCTCCACCGGCTGGCCGTCATCCGCGTCCGGCTGCCCCCGCTGCGCGAGCGCACCGAGGACCTGCCCGATCTCCTCGCCACGCTCCTGGAGAACATGGGCGAGCGCGCCCGGGGCTTCACCCCCTCGCCGGAGCTCCTGGCCGCGCTGGAAGAGCACCCCTGGCCCGGCAACGTGCGCGAGCTGAAGAACCTGGCCGAGCGCGCGGTGGCCTTGGAGGAAGAGGGAGGGATTGGCCCCGAGGCGCTGGGGCTGCGCCCGGTCCCTCCGCCCGCAAGGACCACCGACTACCGGGCCGCGCGCGAGGACGCGCTCCTCCGCTTCGAGCGCCAGTTCGTGCTCCAGCTCCTCCGCGCCGCGGACCACAACGTGTCGAAGGCCGCGCGCGAGGCGGGCATCGACCGCGTGTACCTGCACCGGCTGATGCGCCGGCACGGGCTGTAGACCCGCAGTCCACGCGTGCGGTGCGCCCGCGCACTCGAAGCCGCCGCCGCGCTCCCGCAAGTCCCCGAGACCACCGCTCCACCCGCAGGCACGGACTTCGCTCTAGGGAGTCCTCGTCAGCCGCCATCCTGGCGGCTCCCACGAACCGGAGCACACCATGTCCATCAACCACATCGTCAATACCCAGGGTCGCCAGGCGTCGCGGATCTCCGCGGGCGTGCAGGACGGGTCCCTCACCAAGGGCGAGGCCGCGAAGCTCGCCGGCCAGCAGCTGTCCACCGACAAGCTGGTCGTCTCCTCCAAGCGCGACGACGGCGTGGTCGGCCCGAAGGAGCGGGCGGAGATCCGCGGCCAGCAGGCGCAGAATTCGAAGGACATCTTCGAGGCGCGCCACGACGGGCAGACCCGCCCGGCCGACTCCAGCGCCTCCCAGCACCCGCGCGTGGACCGCCAGCAGAACCAGGCGGCCCGCATCCGCGACGGCGTGCAGGACGGGTCGCTCACCAAGCCCGAGGCCGCGCGCCTGGCGAAGGCCGAGGCCCGCACCGACCTCTACATGGCCAAGGCCATGGCGGACGGGAAGGTCGGCCCGCACGAGAGCAACGTCATCGAGCGGCGGCAGGACGCGACCTCGAAGGCCATCTACTCGCAGAAGCATGACGACCAGGCGCGGCCCCAGCCCGAGACCCAGGCGCCGGCGCAGGGCTAGCACGTCCGGTACCCCGAGCCGCGGGCGTCGCCCTTCGCCAGGCCATCCCCCTGGCAGGAGGCGCCCGCGGCGCAACGCTCCATGTCGAACAGTCTCGCAGGTTTCAGGGCCCCCCGGCCTCCCAGGCTGGACGACCTATCCCCCCGGCGTGGCATCATCGCCCACAGCACGTGCGTGCCCCCGTACCGCGAGGGCGTCCCCAGACCCTCGTCCAGCTCCTGCAGTCGCGCGCGAGCCAACGCGGCCCGGCCGTGGCCTACCGATTCCTCCCCACCGGCGACGTCCCGGGCCCGGTGGAGGAGATCTCCTTCGAGGACCTGGAGCGCCAGGCCCGCGGCATCGCGGCGGTGCTGCAACGGATGGAGGCGCAGGGCGAACGCGCGCTCCTGCTCTACCCGCCCGGCCTGGAGTTCATCGCCGCCTTCTTCGGGTGCGTCCTCTCCGGCACCCTCGCCGTCCCCGCCTATCCGCCGCACCCGGCGCGCCTGGAGAAAACGCTTCCCCGCCTGAAGGCCACCGCCGCCGACTGCGGCGCCCGCTTCGTCCTCACCACCGCGCAGCTCGGGCAGCGCGCGGAGTCGGTGCTCCCCAAAGGCGAAGGACTGGGCGCGCTCACCTGGCTCCACACCGACGCGGTGGCGCCGGGCGAGGAGGAGACCTGGCGGCCGCCGTCCGTCACGGCCGAGAGCACGGCCTTCCTCCAGTACACCTCCGGGTCCACCGGCGACCCCAGGGGCGTCGTCGTCAGCCACGGGAACATCCTGCACAACGAGTCGCTGATCATGGCGGCGTTCCCGCAGACCGAGCGATCGGTGACGGTGAGCTGGCTGCCGCCCTACCACGACATGGGGCTCATCGGCGGCATCCTGTACGGGCTCTACTACGGCGGCACCAGCGTGCTGCTGCCGCCGTGGTCGTTCCTGCAGAGCCCGCGGCGCTGGCTCCGCGCCATTGGCACCTACGGCGGGACCATCAGTCCGGCCCCCAACTTCGCCTACGACCTCTGCGCCCGGAAGGTGAAGCCGGAGGAGATGGAGGGCATCTCGCTCGCCAGCTGGGAGTTGGCGCTGAACGGGTCCGAACCGATCCGGCTCGACACGCTGGAGCGCTTCGTCCAGCGCTTCGCGCCCTACGGTTTCCGCAAGGAGGCGCTGCGGCCCTGCTACGGAATGGCCGAGGCCACCCTGGCGGTGTCCGGCGTCCAGCTCGGCGGTGGGCTGTCCACGGTGGCGGCGCAGCGCGAGGCGCTGGAGCGTGGCCGGGTGGAGGTGGTGGCGGCGGACGACGCGCGGGCGCGCCTTCTGGTGAGCAGCGGCGCGATCCCCGGCGAGCAGTCGCTGGCCATCGTGGATCCGCTCACCGGGCGGCGTGCCGATCCCGGCCGGGTGGGGGAGATCTGGGTCTCCAGCGAGAGCGTGACCCGCGGGTACTGGGGGAGGCCGCAGGAATCGGAGGAGACCTTCGGCGCCTCGTTGGAGGGCGAGTTGGGCGCCCGCTTCCTCCGCACCGGCGACCTCGGCTTCCTGGAGGGAGGGGCGCTCTACGTCACCGGTCGCAGCAAGGACCTGATCATCGTCCGCGGCCGCAACTGCTACCCCCAGGACATCGAGCTCACCGTCGAGCGGGCCCACCCGAAGATCCGCCCCGGGGGCGTGGCCGCCTTCTCCGTCGAGGAGCAGGGCGAGGAGCGCCTGGCGGTGGTGGCGGAGGTGGACCACCGGCGCGGGACGCTCAACGCGCAGGAGGTGATGGCCGCCGTCCGGCGCGCGGTGATGGACGAGCACGAGCTGGACGCGCAGGCCGTCGCGCTCGTCGAGCCGGGCGCCGTCCCCAGGACCACCAGCGGGAAGGTCCGGAGGCGGCCGTGCCGGACCATGTTCCTGGACGGGACCCTGCCGCTCCTGGGCCGCGCGGACGCCCCCGCGAGCCCGCCCGTCACCGCGCCGGCCGCGGCGCCGTCGCCGGTCGGGGCCGCTGCGGGGAAGGACGCCGGCGAGGGGGATCTCGCCGCCTGGCTCCGGACGCGGGTGGCCCAGGTGCGGGGCCTGTCCCTCAAGCAGGTGGATCCGGACGTCCCCTTCGCGCACCACGGCCTGGAGTCGAGGGACCTGGTGGGCCTGTCCGGCGACCTCCAGGCGTGGCTGGGGCGCCCGGTCGCCGCCACCCTGCTCTACGACTACCCCACCATCTCCCAGGTGGCGCGGCACCTCGCGCCCGGCGCCCCCTCGCCCGCCGCCGAGGCCCTCCCGAGGCCGCGGCTCAGCGGGCCCGAGCCCATCGCCATCATCGGCATGTCCTGCCGCTTCCCCGGCGGGGCCGACACCCCGGAGGCATTCTGGAAGCTGCTGGAGGAGGGGCTGGACGCCATCGGGCCCATCCCCACCACCCGCTGGGACTTCGAGCGCTACTTCCACCCCGAACCGGGCACGCCCGGCAAGACGTACGCGCGCCACGGCGCCTTCCTGCCGCAGGTGGACGTGTTCGACGCCGCCTTCTTCGGCATCTCCCCGCGCGAGGCGAACGCCATGGACCCGCAGCAGCGCATGCTGCTGGAGGTGACCTGGGAGGCGCTGGAGCGCGCCGCCGTGGCCCCGGACCGCCTGGAGGGCAGCCGCACCGGCGTGTTCGTGGGGCTCTCCTCCAACGACTACGCGCGCGAGGCCCTGCGCGCCGCCGAGGACGTGGACGCGCACGCCGGCACCGGCAACTCCACCAGCGTCGCCGCCGGGCGGCTGGCGTTCCAGCTGGGGCTGCACGGGCCTTGCCTGGCGGTGGACACCGCGTGCTCCTCCTCGCTGGTGGCCCTCCACCTGGCCTGCCAGAGCCTGCGCATCGGCGAGTGCGAGCTGGCGCTGGCGGGCGGGGCCAGCCTGATCCTCGCGCCGGACGCCTCCATCTACTTCAGCCAGATCCGCGCGCTCTCCCCGGACGGACGCTCCTGCGCGTTCGACGCCGGCGCCAACGGCTACGTCCGCAGCGAGGGCGTGGGGATGGTGGCGCTGATGCGGCTCTCCGACGCCCGGGCGGCCGGCCACCCGGTGCTGGCGGTCGTCCGCGGGACGGCGGTGAACCACGACGGCCGCAGCAACGGGCTCACCGCGCCCAACGGGCTGGCCCAGCAGCGCGTCATCCGGGAGGCGCTGGCGGACGCGGGGGTGGCAGCCCCGGACATCGACTACGTGGAGGCGCACGGCACCAGCACCCCCCTGGGCGATCCGATCGAGCTGGGTGCGCTGGGAGAGGCGCTCGCCCGGGGCCGCCCGCGCGAGAAGCCGCTGTGGGTGGGGTCGGTGAAGACCAACCTCGGCCACCTGGAGGCGGCGGCCGGCGTGGCCGGGCTGATCAAGACCGTGCTCGCGCTCCAGCGCGGCCGCATCCCGCGCCACCTCCACTTCGCGCGCCCCAACCCGGCCTTCGCGTGGGCCGAATTCCCGCTCGAGGTCCCCCGCATGGCGATGTGGTGGCCGGAGAGGGAAGGCCCCCGGCGCGCCGGGGTGAGCTCGTTCGGGCTGAGCGGGACCAACGCCCACGTGGTGCTGGAGCAGGCGCCCCCGCCGGACGCGACGCCGCCGCCGCGCGCCCCGGCCGACACCCTGCTGGTCATCTCCGCCCGGTCCGAGGCCGCGCTGAAGGCGCAGGCCGTCAACTTCGCCCGCGCCCTGGAGCCGAACGTCGGCCTCGACCTGGACGAGGCCTGCTTCACCGCCGCCACCTGCCGGGCCCACTTCGAGCGCCGCCTGGCGGTGGTGGGCGCCTCCACCCGTGAGCTGCGGGACTCGCTGGTGTCGTTCATCGCCGGCGACCCGTCCTCCCGCGCGGTGACCGGCTCCGCCCCCGCCGGCCCGCGGCCGCAGCTGGTGTTCGTGTTCCCCGGGCAGGGCGGGCAGTGGGCGGGGATGGGGCGCTGGCTCCTGGAGCACTCGCCCCCGTTCCGCGACGCGCTGGAGCGGTGCGACGCCGCCACCTCCCAGGAGGCGGGCTGGTCGCTGCTGGAAGCGCTGGCGGGCCCGGACTCCGAGGCCAGGCTCCAGCAGATCGACGTCGTCCAGCCGGCGCTGTTCGCCTTCGGCGTCGGGCTCACCGCCCACTGGCGCGCCTGGGGCGTGGAGCCGGACGCGGTGGTGGGCCACAGCCTGGGCGAGGTGGCCGCCGCGCACGTCGCCGGCGCGCTCTCGCTGAAGGACGCGGTCAAGGTCATCTGCTCCCGCAGCCGGCTGCTGAAGCGGATCAGCGGCCATGGGGCGATGGGCGTGGTGGGGCTCACCATGCACGAGGCGGAGGAGGCGCTCTCCGGCATGGAGCGGCTGCTCTCCATCGCCGCCTGCAACAGCCCCCGGACCACCGTGCTCTCCGGCGACCCGCGCGCGCTGGAGGTGGTGCTGGGGCGGCTGGAGGCGCGCGGCGTGTTCTGCCGCCGGGTGAAGGTGGACGTGGCCTCCCACAGCCCCCAGGTGGAGCCGCTCCAGCCAGAGCTGCTCTCCGCGCTGGCCGGCCTGTCGCCGGCCGCGGCCGGCATCCCCATGCACTCCACCGTCACCGGGCAGCGGGTGGAGGGCCGCGACCTGGACGCCGCCTACTGGTCGCGCAACCTCCGCGAGACGGTGTGGTTCGCCTCCGTGGCGGGCGACCTGATCTCCCGCCGCCGCACCTTCTTCGTGGAGATGAGCCCCCACCCGACGCTGGTGCACGACCTGGCCGGCCTGTTCCGCGACGCCGAGGCGGACGGCGCGGCGGTGGGCTCGCTCCGGCGCGGCGAGGCCGACGGGCCGGTGCTGCTGGAGCAGCTGGGCTCGCTGTACGCGCGCGGCCTGGCGGTGGACTGGGCGAGGGTGCTGCCCCGGCGCCGGCGCATCGCGCTCCCCACCACGCCGTTCCAGCGGTCCCGGCACTGGCTGGCGGCGCGGGAGCGGAAGAAGCGGTCGTCCGAGCGCAACGCCCACCCGTGGCTGTCCCCGGGCGTGCCGCTGGCCACGGCGCAACCCAGCAAGGTGTGGACGGTGACGCTGGGGACGGAGTCCCATCCCTGGCTGGACGGCCACAAGGTGCAGGGCGCGGCGCTGCTCTCCGGCGCCGGCTTCGCGGAGATCGCGCTCGCCGCCGGCCGCGAGGCGCTGGGCCAGGTGCCCCTGGAGATCCGCGAGCTGCGGCTGGAGCAGCCGCTGGAGGTCTCCGGGCGTGAGGTGACGCTCCAACTCCTGGGGACGTACGAGGCGGCGGGCAGGCTCCGGTTCCAGATCGCCAGCCCGGCGTCGACGACGGTGAAGCCGGAGCGGTGGATCGTCCACGCGCGCGGGGAGCTGCGCCGGGCGGACCGCGACGCCAGCATCCCCTCGGCGCCGCTGGAGCGGGCGGCCATCGCCGCGCGGCTGGGGCCGGAGACCGGCTCGGAGCCCCTGTACCAGGCGCTCGCCGGCCGCGGGCTGGAGCTGGGCGAGGCGTTCCGGGGCGTGGAGACGGTGCAGGGCGGGGCGGGCGAGGCGCTGGGGAAGGTCCGCCTCCCGGCGTCGGTCCTCGCCGGCCGCTTCCTCGTCCACCCCGCGCTGCTGGACGCCTGCTTCCAGGTGGTGGGCGCGGCGGGCGCGGGCCCGGAGGCGTCCAGCTGGATCCTGGCGGAGATCGACCGCCTGCGGCTCCTGGCCCCGCTGAGCGGGCCGGTGTGGTGCCACGTCCGGCTTCAAGAGAGCGGGGGCTCGCAGCGCCAGGGCGCGGACCTGGTGGTGGCGGACGCGGCGACCGGCGAGGTGAGGCTGGTGGCCCGGCTCATCCTCCAGCGCACGTCGCCCAGCGGCGAGGACAGCTGGTTCCTGGCGCTGGACTGGGAGCGCGCCGAGGCGCCCTTCCCCAAGCCGGAGCCGCGGCGGTGGCTCATCCTCGGCGGCGGCGGCCAGGGCCACCTGGGCATCGCGCTGCGCAAGGCGCTGGAGGACCGCGGCCAGATGGTGGAGCAGGCGTCGCTGTCGGCGCTCAGCTCGGTGGAGAACGTGACGGACCTGCTCGCCTCGGCGTACGGCGACGCCGCCGGGCCCGCGGGCATCCTGTCCCTGCACGCGCTGGACCTGGGGTCGGTGGACATGGAGCGCCCCGAGCGCGGGTGCGATGCCGTGCTCCACCTCGTCCGGGCGCTCGCGCACCAGGACTGGAAGGACCGCCCCCGGCTCTACCTCGCCACCCGCGCGGCGCAGCCGTTCGGGCACGACGCGGACCTGGCGCTGGAGCAGGCGCCCCTCCTGGGGCTTTCGCGCGTGCTGGCGCAGGAGCACCCGGAGCTGCGGTGCACTCGCGTGGACCTGGACCCGGAGCGCCCGCCCGGCGAGGTGGAGGCGCTGGCGCTGGAGCTTTTGGCGGACGACGTGGAGGACGAGATCTGCCTGCGCGGGCAGGAGCGCTGGGTGGCCCGGCTGATGCGCCGCACGCCGGAGTCCGGCGCCCGCGTGCAGGACCGGACGGGGCCGCGCTCGGACGGCGCGTACCTGGTCACCGGCGGGCTGGGCGGCCTGGGGCTGTCGGTGGCGCGCTGGCTGGCGGAGCGCGGCGCCGGGAAGCTGGTGCTGATGGGCCGGACCCCGCCGCGCACCGGGGAGCAGGAGGCCGCGCTGCGGGCCATCCTCGAGATGGGCGTGCCGGTGGAGCTGGCGCTGGCGGACGTGGCGGACGGGAAGAAGCTCTCCGCGCTGGTGAACGCCCTCAAGCGCTCCACGCCGCCGCTGCGGGGCATCATCCACGCCGCCGCCTCCCTGGACGACGGCGCGCTGATCAACCAGGACGCGACGCGCTTCCGGAACGTGCTCGCGCCCAAGGCGATGGGCGCGTACCGGCTGCACCAGCTCACCGCGGACCACGCGCTGGACTTCTTCATCCTCTACTCGTCCGCCACCACGCTGCTGGGGTCTCCCGGGCTGGGGAACTACGTGGCGGCCAACGCGTTCCTGGACGCGCTGGCGCACCAGCGGCACCGGCAGGGGCTGCCCGCGCTGAGCGTCAACTGGGGCGTGTTCTCCGGCATCGGACTGGCCGGCGCGGACGACGAGAAGCGCGCCGCGCGCATGGAGCACCACGGGATGGAGCGCCTCACGCCGGAGGCGGGCAACCGCGTGCTGGAGCGGTTGCTGCGGTGCGGGACCACCCAGGTGGGCGTGGTGCCGATGGACGTGCGGACGTGGATCGAATCCTTCCCCACCGCGGCGCACTCCCGCCTCGCCTCGCGCCTGCTGGCCGAGGAGCGCGCCGGCGAGCGCGGCGGCGGGGACGCGGCCTTCCTCAAGGCGCTGGCCGACGCCACCGCCTCGCAGCGGCCAAAGCTGGTGGAGCATTACGCGCTGGCGCAGGCGGCGCGCGTGCTGCGGCTCCCGGCGGACCGGATCTCGCGAGACCGCCCGCTCACCGACGTGGGGCTGGACTCGGTGATGGGGCTGGAGCTGCGGAACCGGCTGGCGCTGGCGCTGAACCTCACCATCCCGCCCACCATCCTGTGGACGTACCCGACGATGGAGGCGATGTCGCGCTACCTGCTGGACCGGTTGCTCCCGGCCGACCAGGCGCCCGCGGCGAAGGACGCGGCCGGGGCGCAGGCCGGTGATGCGGCGGGCGCGCTGGCGCAGATGAGCGACGCGGAGAAGGAACGGCTCCTGGCGGCGCGCATCGCGGAGATGGAGAAGCTCCTCGAGGGCGACCGGTGAAACCCGGGTCGTTGGAGCACGCGCTGGCGCTCATGGAGCAGCTGGCGCAGAAGAACGCCGGCCTGGAGCGCGCGCGGAGGGAGCCGATCGCCATCGTGGGGATGGCGTGCCGGTTCCCGGGCGGCGCGGATGGGCCGGCGGCGTTCTGGAAGTTGCTGCAGGAGGGTCGGGACGCCATCCGCCCGCTGGGGAGCCGGTGGCAGTGGCTGGGCGTCGCGCCGCCGGACGCGCCGGACTGGGCGGGGTTGCTGCGCGAGGAGGAGGTGTCGGAGCTCGACGCCGCGTTCTTCGAGATCTCCGACCGCGAGGCGAGGAGCCTGGACCCGCAGCAGCGGCTGGTGCTGACGGTGGCGTGGGAGGCGCTGGAGAACGCGGGGGTCTCGCCGCGCTCGCTCCTGGGGAGCGCGACGGGCGTCTTCGTCGGCTCCTCCGGGAGCGAATACCCGCGCTTCGGCGAGCGCGTGCCTCCGCGAGAGCGCGACGCGTACTTCGCCACCGGCGGGATGGTGAGCGGGATGGCCGGGCGGCTGTCGTACGTGCTGGGGTTGCAGGGGCCGGCGGTGACGATGGACACGGCGTGCTCGTCGTCGCTGGTCGCCACCCACCTCGCCTGCCAGAGCCTGCGGGCCCAGGAGTGCCACCTGGCGATCGCGGGGGGCGTGAACCTCATCCTGTCGCCGGACGTGATGGCCGCCATCGCGCTGACGCGGTCGCTGTCGCCGGATGGCCGCTGCCGCACGTTCGACGCCCGCGCCAACGGGTTCGTGCGGGGGGAGGGGTGCGGGGTGCTGGTGCTGAAGCGGCTGTCGGACGCACAGCGGGAGGGGGACCGGATCTGGGCGGTGGTGCGCGGGTCGGCGGTCAACCAGGACGGGAAGTCCACCGGGCTCACCGCCCCCAACGTGCTGGCCCAGCAGCGGTTGTTGCGGGACGCGCTGGGCGCGGCGCGGGTGGACCCGGCGCACGTCGACTTCGTGGAGACGCACGGGACGGGGACGGCGCTGGGTGACCCGATCGAGCTGGAGGCGCTGAAGGCGGTGCTGGGCGCGGCGCGGGCGGACGGGGCGAAGTGCTTGCTGGGGGCGGTGAAGACGCAGATCGGTCACCTGGAGGCCGCGGCCGGGGTGGCGGGGATGATGAAGGTGGCGCTGGCGCTGCATCACCGCGCGCTGCCCGGGAACCTGGGATTTCAGTCGCTCAATCCGCTGATCCAGCTGGAGGGCACGCCGCTGGTGGTGGCGGAGAAGGGCGTGCCGCTGCCGCGGCCCGGGCGAGCGCTGGTGGCGGGGGTGAGCGCGTTCGGGCTGAGCGGGACGAACGCGCACGTGGTGATGGAGGAGGCGCCGGCGGTGGCGGTCCGGGAGGCGGTCGCGCCGCGGCACGCCGTGCCGGTGCTGTTCTCCGCCCGGACGCCGGAAGCGTTGTCCCTCCAGGTCGGGAGGGTCCGGGCCCACCTCGAGGCGCACCCGGAGATCTCGCTGGTGGACGCGGCGCACACGCTGGCGGTGGCGCGGGCCCACTTCGAGGAGCGGGCGGTGGTGGTGGGGAGGGAGCGGGCGGGTGTCATCGAGGCGCTGGGGGAGATCGGGCCGCGGACCGGCGCGGTGCGGTCGAGCCAGGACGTGGCGGTGTTGTTTCCGGGGAGCGGAGGCGGTTCGTCGAGGGCGCTGTACGAGGGATTCGAAGCCTTCCGGGCGCCCTTCGATGCGGCGTGCGGGCTGCTCTCGGTGGCTCCGGAGCAGGCGCTGGGCGCGGCGAGCGAGGTCGCGCTCCTGGCGCAGCACGTGGCGCTCTACCGGCTGTGCGAGTCCTGGGGGTTGAAGGCCGGGGTGGTCCTGGGGACGGAGGTGGGGGAGATCTCCGCCGCGCACGTGGCGGGTGCGCTGTCGCTGGAGGACGCGTGCCGGCTGGCGCTCGCGCGCGATGGGCTGGCGAAGGCCGTGATCGACCTCGGCGGCTCGGCGCACGTGGATCTGGAGGCGTCCGAGGACGAGGTGCGGTCCTTCGTGAAGGGGAAGGAGGGGTCGGTCGCGATCGCGGCGGTGCTCGGGCCGCGGCGCACGCGGGTGTCCGGGGAGGCCGCGGCGGTGCGGGCGGTGGCGGAGGTCGCCGAGGGGCTCGGGCGGCGGACGTGGCGGGTTGTGGATCGCCCCTGGGAATTCCAGTCCCGGAGGGTCGAGCGCGCGCGGGAGGCGCTCGAGGAGTTGGAGCGCGCGGGCCGGGCGGTGGCGTCGAAGATGCCGGAGCTTCCAATCGTCTCCGGTTCGGCGGGCGCGATGGTCGGGGCCGCTCAGCTTGGCGAGGCCGGGTACTGGGCGCGGCAGGCGCGCCTCCCGGTTCGTTTCCAGGGCGCGATGCGGGCGCTGGAGGCGAACGGGACCGCATTGTTCCTGGAGTTGGGGTCCTCCGCTGGACTCATCGCGCTGGCGCCGGAGTGCCTGGGCGAGGGAGCGGGGGCGCGGGCATGCTTCCGGAACGCGGGCGAGGCGGACGCGCTGGTCGAAGCGATGGCGGCCTTCCACGCGCGAGGCGCGGCGATCGACTGGGCCGTCTTCTTCTCGCGGCTGGGCGGAAGGAGGGTGGAGCTGCCTCCCTCGCCGTTCTTGGGCCGGCGCCACTGGTTCCCGGCTCCGGCCAGGGAGGCCGCCTCGCCTCGAACTGCCGGGCCACACCCGGTGCTCCTGGAGCGGTCGGTGTTCGCGGAGACGGGAGCCGCGGTGTGGACGGGGCGGCTGGACGGTGACGCGCAGCCGTGGCTGCCGGAGCACGGCGTGGGCGGCGTCGCGATCTTCCCGGCCGCGGCGTCGCTGGAGCTGATGGGCTGGGCGTTCTCGCGGGAGGTGGGCGCGGCCGGCTTCGACCTGGAGTCGGTGTCGGCGGAGCGGCCGATGGTGTTCGAGCCAGGTTCCAGGCGGGACGTGCAGGTGATCGTCCACCGCGATGGGGCCGTCGCGCTCTACAGCCGGCCGGAGGGGGAAGGTGGGTGGACGCGGCACGCTCGGGCGCAGGCCCGCGCGCTGGAGCGGTCCGGGCAGTCGCTCCCCGCGGAGTCGTTGCGGGAGGAGATGCAGCGGTTGCCGCAGGCGATGGATGGCGCGCAGTTCTATGCGTCGTGGAAGGCGCGCGGGAACCTCTGGGGCCCGACGTTCCAGGGCGTGGAGCGGATGCGATACGGCGACGGCGCGTGCATCGCGCGGATCCGCGCGGGGGCTGCGGGCCGGTCCGGAGGGCACCTGGTCCACCCGGCGCTGCTGGATGCCTGTGGCCAGGCGCTGGCGGTGTTCGCGCTCGCAAAACCATCGGGTCCGTTCGTGGGCCGGAGCGTGGGGCGATGCCGGTTGCACGCGCCGCTGCGGGGAGAGGGCTTCTGGAGCCGCATCCAACTCCGCCGCATGGATGGTCGTTTCCTCTCGGGGGACATGGCGGTCCATGGAGAGGACGGCGAACTGCTCCTCGAGGTGGAGGGGTTGGAGATCGAGTTGTTGCACGCCGCGCCCTCCGCCGATCCGCGTGGGTGGACCTACGAGCGGAGGTGGGCGCGCGCCGACGCGAAGGGCGGTGAGCTCCAGGGCCGCTGGCTCTTCGTGGGAGCAGAGCCAGAGCTGCGGGTTGGGCTGGAGGGAGTGCTGGGCGCGCGCGCGTTGTTTGCCGAGCGATGGCAGGAACCCGCGGCGCAGGCCGCCCTCGCGGATCCGGAGTTGCGTGGGGCGGTGTACTTGGCGGCGCCGGAGGTGGAACGCGCCGCGCCGGAGGTGGAGGAGGCGGCATCGCGCGGGGCGCCGCGCGCGCCGAGTGAAGACGCGTCGGAGGTGAAGAGCGCTGCACCGGCCGTGATGTGGTCGACGCCGCCGCCCACAGCGCTGCGTGCAGCGGCCGAAGGTACAGAGGGCGCCGTGTCGGTGGCGATGGAGGCGATGGCGCCGCTCGCAGCGCTACGTGCCCCGGCCCGGTTGTGGTGGGTCACACGCGGGCGCTGGTCAACGAGCCCGGCCTCCCCGCTCGCCCACGCGGCGCTCTGGGGGCTGGGCCTCTCTGTCTCCGTGGAGCATGCCGCCCGCTGGGGCGGGCTCATCGACCTCCCGGCGGCAGGCCGAGAGCTCGCGCCATCGCTCGTGCGCGCGCTGGCGCTCGGCCCATCCGAGCGGCAGATCTCCGTGCGCGACGATGGCCTGTACGTCGCGCGCCTGGTCCGGCTCCACGCCCCGACCGAGGAACTGCCCTCGCTCTCGCCCGGCGCCGCGTACCTCGTCACCGGCGGCCTTGGCGGTCTCGGCACGAAGGTCGCCGAGTGGCTCGCAGACCGCGGCGCCCGCCACCTGGTGCTCATGGGCCGCACCGGCCTTCCCGAGCGACGCCACTGGCGTGACCTCCCTCCGGACTCGAAGGCCGCCGCTGCCGCAGCCACCATCCGGGCCCTCGAAGCGCGAGGCGCCCATGTCGAGGTAGCCGCGGTGGACGTCGCCGACGCCGGCGCGCTCGCTCAATGGCTGGAGCGTTACCGCGCCGAAGATCGTCCCCCACTGAGCGGCGTCGTGCACGCAGCCGGCGTGCTGGAGCCCGCGCCTGCCCAGGAGATCAACCCGGCACGACTGCGCCGGCATCTCGCGCCCAAGCTCGGTGGCGCGCTCGCGCTGGAACGGGCGCTCTCGGATCAGCCGCTCGACTTCTTCATCTCCTTCTCCTCCGCCTCCGCCCTGGTGGCCTCCCCGCAACTCGGCGAGTACGCCGCCGCCAACGCCTGCCTGGACGCGTTCGCAGATCGGCGCCGCGCCGCGGGAAAACCCGCCCTGAGCATCGCCTGGGGCCCCTGGGCCGACGCCGGCATGGTCGTCGCCGTCTCGAAGCAGGCCGGCCGTGCCTTCCAGACGATGAGCGTCATGGGCTCCGCCGAAGCCCTGGCCGTGATGGGAAGCCTGTGGCGCGGGCCATCCTGCCCGGCCGTGCTCCCCATCGACTGGGAACGATGGCGCACCAGCTACCGGACGCTGCTGGACGATCCCTTCTACGCCAGCTTCGAAGGCCCCCCCGCCTCCACTACCGCTCCAACCGAAGCGCTGGCCCCGGCCAGTGACGAGGCGCTGGAGCCAACCCTGATCGAACGCCTGGGCGAGCTGCTGGGGAGCTCCGCGGCGATCGACCCGGAGGAGAGCCTGGTGTCGCTGGGGATGGACTCCCTGATGGCCTACGAGGCGCAGGGCTTCATCCAGCAGCGCTGGGGGGTCGAGGTCCCCGTGATGCAGTTCCTCAAGGGGGACAGCACCAGCGCGCTCGCCGGCTTCATCCGCCGGGCGATGCAGTCCGCGCGACCGCCCGCTCCATCCCAGGCGCCGGAGGCCGGCCCGGAGCGCATCGAATTCACCGCGCCCGATGGGCTCCGTCTCTTCGGACACCTCAGCCTCCCCCCAGGACCCGGCCCGCACCCCGCCGTCGTGGTCCACACCGCCAACGCGGGCGGAGCGCTCGACGAGCAGGGCCGCTACGCCCAACTCCACGAACATGCCCCGCTCGTCGCCGCCGGCTTCGCGGTGCTCACCGTCGATCAGCGCGGATCGCTGGGCCACGGCGAGGAGCACTTCCGCAAGGCCGACCTGGGCGGGCGCGACGCCGACGACCTGATCGCCGCCGCGGACGCGCTCGCGAAGCGCCCGGAGATCGACGCCGCTCGCCTCGGCCTGTGCGGCACCAGCCGCGGGGCCTACGTCGGCCTCCTCGCGCTGGAGCGCGCGCCCCACCGCTTCTCGGCGGCGGTGCTGCGGATGGGCTTCTACGACCCGGTCGCCTACGTCGAGGGCGAGCGCCAGCTTCGTCCCGAGACCTCGCCGGTGCTCGCCATGTTCCCGAGTTGGGAGCAGGCCCTGGCGTTCATGAGCGCCCCGGACCGCGACCCGCGCCGCCACCTGAGCGCTGTCCGGGCGCCGCTCCTGTTGGTGCACGGCGAGGCGGACCGCATCGTCGACCCTGAACAGTCACGCGCGCTGGTCGCCGCGGCGCGGGAGCAGGGGATCACCATCGCGCTCCGGGGAGTTCCTGTCATGGGACATGACATTCAGGAGACGCACGCCGCCTGGCCAGAAATCTGGAAGGAAATCGCGGAGTTCCTCCGCCGACACCTTCCGGTGCGACCCATAAAATCAGACCCGGTCCCGTTGCAGGCCACTGATTTTCCTGGGCGCATGTAAGTACACGGGGCAGATTCGCTCACAACGCGAAGACCCGGCGGGGCGACAACTCTGCATCCCCGTCCTTTCCTGGAGAAGGAAATGTCCTCCGTCAATCCGAGCGCCCCGCGCGCCCTGGCCCCCTCTACCCAGCCGGCCGCCGTCCAGTCTCCCAAGCCTCAGCAGCCCGCCGCCTCCCAGCGTCCCTCCGTCCCCGGCAGCCGCGATGAGTTCGTCTCCTCGCCGGCCTCGCTGAAGCAGCACACCCTGCTGCGCCAGGGCGGCGCCGGCAGCAGCACCGAGATCAAGGACCTGCAGGGCAAGCTGGGCATCTCCCAGTCCGGGAAGTTCGACGCCGCGACCTCCGCGGCGGTGAAGCAGTACCAGACCTCGAAGGGCCTCAAGGTCGACGGCAAGGTCGGCCAGCAGACCTGGGGCTCGCTCATGGGCATCAACGGCCTCAAGCCCGGCAAGGACATGCTGGGCCAGGTCTCCGGTGGTGGCGGCGCTCCGTCCGGCGCCGGCTCCGGCACCGGCTCCACGCCGACCAAGCCGGCGCCCGCCGGCGGTTCCAACCCGACCGGTCCGGTGACCCAGAACCCGCCCGCCCCGTCCGCGAACGGCAAGAACCTCACCGCCACCGTCGACAAGATCACCAACAAGGGCGCCCGGAACCAGATGACCACCGGGAAGATCACCGTCAACGGCCACACGTACACGTACAACAGCGGCGGCCACGGTCGGGGCAATCTCCCGAACGGCGACTACAAGGTGACGCCGCACATGTGGAGCCGGAACACCCCGGGAATGGTGCGCGACGGCGTGGGCTTCAGCTTCGCCCTCTCCGACAAGTTCGACCCGCGCGTGGGCGGCGCCCCCCGCTCCGAGCTGCGCATCCACCCGGACGGCGGCTCCGCCGGCACCAACGGCTGCATCGGCATCGTGGGCAACGCCGCCACCCTGAAGCAGTTCCGCGAGGACATGCGCGCCGAGTTCAACCGGAACGGCGGCAAGTTCAACCTGCACGTCGGCTAGGCGCCCGGCCGGCACGCCGGCTCGCTGCACGCCGGCCTGGACCCGCCTCCACCGGGCCTGTGGGATGCTCCGCGGCCACGGTGATGGCCACGGGGTCCAGGACGTCGGATGTCGTCGCTCGGTGAATGGGCCCGCTCGCTCCGGCCGGCGCTGCTCGCGCTGGCCTTGACCGCCGCGCTGCACGCGCGCGCGGACGGTGCCTTTCCGGACTCGACGCAGGTGCTGCTGCCTCCGGAGGCGCCGCAGCGGATGTACCTGGGCACCAACTTTGGCGTGCTGGTGTCCGACGACTCCGGCGCGCGCTGGTCGCTCGCCTGCGAGGCCGCCATCGGCACCGGCGGGGCGATGTACCAGCTGGGCTGGGCACCCGGTCAGCTCTTCGCCGCCACCCTCGATGGCGTGGCCACCTCCAGTGACGGCGCCTGCGGCTGGACCACCAGCGCCACCCAGGGCTTCACCGCGCCCAGCGACGTCTTCGTGGACCGCGCCGGCCGGCGGATCTTCGCCCTGGCGCGCACGCCCGCGGCCGAGGGCGGCCTCACGCCCATGTCGGTGTGGATCTCCAGCGACGGCGCCGCCACCTTCTCCAAGGTCTACGACGCGCCGGACGGCGCCTTCCTCACCGGCGTGGAGAGCGCGCCCAGCGACCCGTCCCGCATCTACGCCGCCGAGCTGCAGTACGACCCGACCGGCCACTCCTGGCTCCTCCGGTCCGACGACGGCGGCGGGCACTGGCAGCGGTTCGACCTCAAGGGCGTCGCCGGCGAGGATGGCGTGCGCATCGCCGCGGTGGACCCGGCCAACCCGGACCGCGTCTTCATGCGCGAGGCATCCCCCTCCGGCCTGGACGCGCTGCTGATCACCGAAGATGGCGGCGCCACCGTCCGCAAGGCCAAGGCGCTCTCCTTCCCGATGACCGCGTTCCTCCTCCGCGCCAACGGGGATCTCCTGGTCGCCACCAACGTCGGTGAGGCGTGGGTTTCCCACGACCGCGGCGCGACCTTCGAGCGCCGCCGCTGGCCGCACATGCGCGGGCTGGCCGAGCGCGACGGCGCGCTCTTCGCCGCCACCTCCCACCTGCAGGACGGGTTCGCGCTGGCCCGGTCCGACGACGGCGGGAAGACATGGCTCCCGCTGCTGGACCTGCGCTACCTCTGCGGCGTGCTCTCTTGCGGCACCCTGGCCGGCACCTGCGCCGACCCGTGGGCGACCCTGTCCACCACGCTCTCCATCGCCCCCGACGCGTGCGAGCACCTCCCGGCGTTCACCCCCTGGGAGCCCCCGCCGGAGTGCGGCGGGTGCGGCGCCGCGGGCGGAGGGATGGCGGCGGCGGGCGCGCTGGGGTGGGCCATGTTCCGGAACAGGAGGCGCCGCCGATGACGTTCGCGCTGGGCGCGGTGATGATGCTGCTGGGGTCCCCGGAGCCGGCGGCCGAAGCTCCAAGGGTCGAGGCCAGCGCCGACTGGTCCCTGGCCCGCATGATGGAGGACACCTCCGGCGCCCCCCGCGAGCGCGAGGCCTCCGGCACCGGCTGGCAGCCCGCCACCACGCCCATGTACGCGCACCACCTGATGGGCGGCGGCTGGATGGTGATGCTCCACTACTCGGTCTTCGCGGGCGTGGATGCCCAGCTCTCCCAGCGCGGCGCCACCCGCCCGGTGAGCGCGAACTGGGTGATGGCGATGGCGGACCATGCGCTGCTCGGCGGCCGCTTCAGCGCGCGGACCATGCTCACCCTGGAGCCGCTCACCGCCGGCGGCGAGGGCTTCCCCCTCCTCCTCCAGAGCGGCGAGACGTGGCTGGGCCAGCCGCTGCACGACTTCCAGCACCCGCATGACCTCTTCATGGAGCTCTCCGTGAGCTACCAGCGGGCCCTCTTCGGCGGCCTCTCCTTCGAGCTGTACGCCGCTCCGTCCGGGGAGCCCGCGCTGGGGCCGCCCGCCTTCATGCACCGGCTCTCCGCCTCGTCGGACCCGCTGCCGCCGCTGGGCCACCACTGGCAGGACTCCACCCACGTCAGCTTCGGCGTGCTCACCGCCGGCCTCTTCAACCGCTGGGCCAAGCTGGAGGCGTCCTGGTTCAACGGCCGCGAGCCGGACGAGTTTCGCTGGGACTTCGACCTGGCGCCGTTCGACTCCTGGTCCGCGCGGCTCTCGGTGATGCCGGCCGACTGGCTCGCCGCGCAGCTGTCGTACGGCGTCCTCCAGCAGCCCGAGGCGCTCTACCCGCTCAACCGCATCCAGCGCACCACCGCGTCGGTGATGGTGGTGCAGCACCCGCTCCGCGCGGCCACGGTGGCCGTCACCGGCTCCTGGGGCCACAACGTCGGCTCGCAGGAGGCGCCCTCCAACGCGTTCGTCCTCGAGGCCAACGTGGAGTGCGCGCGGAACAACGTGTTCCTCCGCGCCGAGGCGGTGCAGAAGTACGGCCACGACCTCGTCCTCTCGTTCGACCCGCAGCTCGCCTACGCGCGGCTCTGGGTGGGCGCGCTCTCCGCCGGCTACCTGCGCGAGCTGTTCGCGCTGGGGCCTTTGGTGATCGGCGCCGGGGTCCGGGTCGCCGCCAACTTCATCCCTCCCGAGGTGGCCTCGTACTACGGGACCGCGGTCCCGGTGGGCGGGTTTGCCTACCTCCACCTCCGCCCGGCGCTCCTCCCCGGCGAGGAGCGGCGCCTGGGCCTGGCGGGCGACCGGCTCTGACGCTCCTTCACGGAATGGTTCATTGCCAGACAATGGTCCATTCGATAGATATTCCGCGATGGCGAATATCCGGGATGTGGAACGGCTCAAGGAGCTTCTCCTCGAGTTGGGGCGGACCCGCCCGCTCCGCGATCCGCTCTCCGCCGGGGCCGAGCTGGACCTGGCCGGCCCGCAGCTGCACGCCATGTTCTGGCTGGGCTACGACGGCCCGCTCACCATGGGCGAGCTGGCCCGCCGCCTCGGCGTCACCGAGAAGGGCGTCACCGGGCTGGCGGACCGCCTGGAGACGGCCGGCTACTGCCTGCGCGAGCGCGACGAGAAGGACCGGCGCGTGGTCCGGCTCCAGCTCACCGGGATGGGCCACCAGTTCTTCAAGAACGCCGCCGCCCGGCTGGACCAGCGGCTGAGCTTCGTCCTGGGCGCGCTCCCCGCGGCGGACCGGGACGCGCTGTTCCGCATCCTCTCGCGCCTGGGCACCTACTTCGCCGCGATATCCGCGCCCTACGCCGCCACCCCTCTTTCGAAGCATTCCTCCAGCAGGAGCAAGCGATGAAGTCTCGATGGCTGTTGATCGCCGTGACGGCGCCGCTCGTCGGCGCCATCGGATACCGGGTCCGCGATTACCGGCAGAAGAACAACGCCCCGGTGGAGAAGCCCTCCGAGGCGTCCCTCATCCAGGTCGCCCCGGCCGCGCGCGGCGAGCTCACCGAGAAGCTGGCGCTCACCGGCAACATCCGCCCCCGCAACGAGGTGGACGTGTTCCCCAAGCTGGGCGGGCGGATCGAATCCCTCGGGGCCGAGGTGGGCGACAAGGTGAAGGCCGGCCAGCAGCTGGCCTCCATCGAGCACAAGGAGATCGCCTGGCAGGCGCGCGCCGCCGAGGCCGCCTCCCGCATCGCCCACGCCAACCTGGACGGCGCCAAGCAGGACATGGACCGGGTGAACATGCTCTTCCAGGGCGGCTCCGCCACCCAGGCGCAAGTGGACGGCGCCAAGCTCCGGGTCACCATGGCCGAAGCGCAGCTCGCCCAGGCCCAGGCGGCGGAGGGGCTGGCGGGCCAGAACCTGGACAACTCGCGCATCACCTCGCCCATCGCGGGGACGGTGACCCGGCGCCCGGTGAACGTGGGCAACCAGGTCGGGCCGCAAGCCCCGATGTTCACCGTGCAGGACCTCCAGGCGCTCAAGCTGGAGAGCTCCGTGGACGCGGTGGCCTTCGCCCGGCTCTCCAAGGGCCAGGAGGCGGAGGTCACCGTGGACGCCATGCCGGGCCAGGTCTTCAAGGGCGAGCTGACGCTGCTGGCGCCCGCGCTGGACGCCACCACCCGCCGCGCCGCCTGCGAGATCCAGATCGACAACGGCAGCGGGCGGCTCCTGGCCAACGCCTTCGCGCGGGCGGAGCTGGCGCTGGGCAAGCTGCAGAACGTGCTCACCGTGCCGCGCGAGGCGGTGCTGGAGGCGCCCGGCGGCGCGGTCGTCTACCGCATGGTCGGCGACAGCAAGGTGGAGGCGGTGCGGCCGAAGCTGGGCGCGTCCGACGGCCACCGCGTGGTGGTGGTCGAAGGCCTGAATGACGGCGACCTGGTGGCGGTGACCGGCGTGGGGAACCTGGCCGACGGCGCCGTGGTGAAGGTGGCCTCCCAGGCCGCGCCCAGGACCGCCAGCGCCGGCGAGGGCGGGGGCCGCCCGTGATCCTCTCCGACGTCAGCATCCGGAGGCCGGTCTTCACCGTCATGGTGGTGATCGCGCTGATGACGCTGGGCCTCCTGGCGTTCCGCAACATCGGCGTGGACCTCTTCCCGGACATCTCCTTCCCCATCGTGACGGTGGTGACGGTGTACCCGGGCGCCGGGCCCGAAGAGGTGGAGCAGCTGGTCACCAAGCGCATCGAGGAGGCGGTCTCCTCGGTGAACGGGGTGGACGAGGTGCGCAGCTACTCGCGCGACTCGGTCTCCACGGTGGTGATCGCGTTCAAGCTGGAGGCGGACATCAAGAGCGCCGGCACGGACGTGCGCG
>DATBSS010000408.1:0-1713 GCA_036559665.1 Myxococcaceae bacterium | reverse complement strand
AAGGGCAGCCGCTTCTCGGTGTACCTCCCGGCCCCGGCGCAGGCGCAGGCCCCGGCGAGGGCGGGATGAAGGGCCGCATCCTCATCGTGGAGGACGACGCGGCGATGCGGGCGCTGCTGGAGCAGGGGCTCACCCGGCGCGACTTCGAGGTGCGCTCGGGCAAGAGCGCCGCGGAAGCGCTCGACCAGGCGCTGGACGCCGACGCCGCCTACGACGTGGTGCTCACCGACCTTAACATGCCCGGGGGGATGAGCGGCGTGGAGCTGTGCCGGCGGATCGCCGACAGCCGGCCGGACCTCCCGGTGGTGGTGCTCACCGCGTTCGGCTCGCTGGAGACGGCCACCGCCTCCATCCGGGCCGGCGCCTACGACTTCGTCACCAAGCCGGTGGAGCTGGACGCGCTCACCCTGGTGCTGGAGCGCGCGGTGTCCCACCGGCGGCTGCGCGACGAGGTGCACCGGCTGCGCCGCGCGGTGGCCGCCGGCGCCGAGCGCGACCTGCTGGCGGGTGAGAGCCTCGCGCTCCGGCGCGCCCTGGAGCTGATCGACCGGGGGGCCGACTCCGACGCCACGGTGCTGGTCACCGGCGAGAGCGGCACCGGCAAGGAGCTGGCGGCGCGCGCGCTGCACGACCGGGGCAAGCGGAGCGCGGGGCCGTTCATCGCCATCAACTGCGCCGCCATGCCGGAGGCGCTGCTGGAGTCGGAGCTGTTCGGCCACGTGCGAGGCGCCTTCACCGACGCCCGCAGCCACAAGACCGGGCTTTTGGTGGAGGCCCACGGCGGCACCCTGTTCCTGGACGAGATCGGCGAGCTCCCCGTCGGCCTGCAGCCCAAGCTGCTCCGGGCGCTGCAAGAGCGGAAGGTGCGGCCGGTGGGCGCCAACGCCGAGGTGTCCTTCGACGCGCGGGTGGTGGCGGCCACCAACCGGGGCGTGGAGGCGCTGGTCCACGAAGGCGGCTTCCGCGAGGACCTCTACTTCCGGCTCAACGTCATCGGCGTGGAGCTGCCGCCGCTGCGCGCGCGCGGCAACGACGTGCTCCTTTTGGCCCAGCGCTTCACCCAGCACTTCGCCGCCCGCTCGGGGAAGAAGGTGATCGGCTTCCAGCCCGAGGTGGCCAAAAGGCTCCTCGCCTACTCCTGGCCGGGCAACGTCCGGGAGCTGCAGAACTGCATCGAGCGCGCGGTGGCGGTGACGTCGTTCGACCAGCTGGGCGTGGACGACCTGCCGGAGAAGATCCGCGAGGGCGCTCCCGCCGGCGCCGCCGCCGAGAGGAGCGACGGGGATGAGATCGTCCCCCTGGCGGAGGTGGAGAAGCGCCACATCCTCAAGGCGCTGGACGCCTTCGGCGGCAACCGGACGCTCGCCGCCCGCGCGCTGGGGCTGGACCGCAAGACGCTGTACCGCAAGCTGGAGCAGTACCGGGTGGAGGCCGGCGACCCGAAAGGCGCGGCCGGCGGCTCCTGACGCCAGGCTTCCAGGCGAGAGCTCGCCCTACAGCGTGACCTCGTGCTGGATGGGGTCCCCGCGCTCGGTGAGCTTGAGGGTGATGCGGGCGGTGCGGCCCAAAAGCTCCTCCTCCGGGCCCAGCTCGAACTCCAGGCCTTCGCTGGTGGATTTCGGGCTGAGCGTCTTGCGCGCCGGCGGGATGGTCACCTTGGCGGCGGCGAACCCGCGCGCGGACCTCGGTTCCACCAGGAGCCGCACCTGGCCG
>DATBSS010000407.1:0-16129 GCA_036559665.1 Myxococcaceae bacterium | reverse complement strand
GGCGACGTCTTCCTCGGCAGCGAAACGGTAGGCCAGCTGCACGTCACCGCGACGGCTGCCGACGGCGCCGCCCTGGGCACCGTCTCCGGCCTCACCAAGCTGGAGGTGGCGGCACCGGCGGCCGCTTCTCCCCGGCCGCCTCCGCCAGCCTCCGGACCGCATACCGTCACCCTCGCCAGACCGCCGCCGCCGCCGCCCGCGACGCCGCCGGCCGCCCGCGGACCGCCCCCGCAGCCGCCGCCGGTGGGTCCGCCGATGGCGCCGTCGGCACTGACGGCCACGGACACACCGGCCCCAGGAGGCGGTGCGACCGGCGCGGTGCCGGCCGACGACAGCCGTCCGCGCGTCAAGGGCAAGACAAAGGCGAAGACGAAGACGAAGGGCAAGGGCTCTCGCAGAGGCCAGGACCGGGAGAAGGGCTAGGGTACCGACCAGGTCCTGCTGGTCGAGCGCGCCCTCGTTGCCCTCCGTTTCCAGAGCATCGAAGCACTGTCGGGGACCGTGTACCGGAACGGCGCCCTGCTGATGACCACCGCCGACGACGGCGCGGAGCGAACCACGGTCTCCAACAACGCGACCGTGAAATTCTGATCCCGGCGTCATGGGGGATGCACAGCGGCTGTGCGTCGCGCTGCGCACCCCCGTTCGGGTTCGTTCGTCCGTCCCGGTACTTGGCGCGCGGCACAGTCGTCGCATCAGCGCGCCCCAAGTCACGACTGGCGGCTGCCGGGGCCGCCGGTCTTCCCCCTTCGACACGAGCGATCCATGTCATCCAGAGCAGTTCTTGCCGCACTCGCCTCACTCACAGGACTCGCGCTCGCCGCGTGCTCCGCCGATCCCCTTCCCCAGGACGGCGCGGCCACGACGACGGGCCAGAGCCAGTCGGCCCTCACGACGAACCGCAGCGTGAAGCTGCTCGCCGTGAAGGACGCCATCCCGGGCCAGTACATCGTCGTGCTCCGCGACGGCACGGCCGCGGCCTCGGTGAATTCCATCGCCGCCGAGCAGGTGAATACCGCCAGCGGCCAACTGGTCCGCACGTACCAGCACGCGCTCCAGGGGTATTCGCTGCGCGCCTCGGAGGAGTCGGTCCGGCGGCTGCTGAATGACCCGCGCGTGAAGTACGTCCAGCAGAACGGCATCGTCCGCGCGGACACCACCCAGGTGAACCCGCCGTGGGGCCTGGACCGCATCGACCACCGGTTCGGCCTCTACGACCAGCTCTACTCGTACAACGCGACCGGTGCCGGCGTGAACGCGTACATCATCGACACCGGCATCCGGATCACGCACCAGGACTTCGGCGGGCGCGCGCAGTACGCGTTCGAATCGATCGGCGACGGGAACGGGGCCAACGACTGCATGGGTCACGGCACCCACGTGGCGGGCACCGTGGGCGGCTCCACCTACGGCGTGGCGAAGGACGTGAACCTGTTCTCGGTCCGGGTGCTGGACTGCACCGGGTCGGGTACCTGGGAAGGCGTCATCGCGGGCGTGGATTGGGTGACCGCCAACCGCGTGCTCCCTGCCGTGGCGAACATGAGCCTCGGCGGCGGGGCAAACCAGGCCATGGATGACGCGGTGGCCGCCTCGGTGGCCTCCGGCGTGGTGTACGCGGTGGCGGGCGGCAACTCCGCCGACGACGCATGCGCCTACTCCCCGGCGCGGACCCCGGCGGCGATCACCGTCGGCGCGATGGCCGCGGACGACACCCGGGCGTGGTTCTCGAACTACGGCACCTGCCTGGACCTCTTCGGGCCTGGCGTGAACGTCCTCAGCGCCTGGAACAACAGCGACACCGGCACCAACACCATCAGCGGCACCTCGATGGCCACCCCGCACGTCGCCGGCACGGTGGCGCTCTACCTGGGCCTCCACCCCTCCGCGACCCCGGCCGAGGTGACCGCCTCCCTGGTGGAGCAGGCCACTCCGGGCCAGGTCCTGGACCCCGGCACCGGTTCACCCAACCTGCTCCTCTACGAGAAGTTCATCGGCGACACGGGCGGAGGCGACACCACGCCGCCTTCGGTTTCGCTGACCGCGCCCACCGACGGGGCGAACCTGAGCGGGTCCTGGGTGGACATCACCGCCGAGGCCTCAGACGACGTGGGCGTGGAGCAGGTCGTGTTCTACATCGACGGGTCGTGGGTCCAAGGGAGCAGCGCCACCCCCGACGGCCTCTACGCCATGGTCTGGGACTCCACCACGGTGGCCAGCGGCCAGCACACCATCACCGTCCGCGCCTTCGACGCCGCGGGGAACATCGGCAGCTCCTCCACCATCACCGTCAACGTGAGCAACCCTGGCTCGGCGGTCTGGGACCCCACCCTGCGGGTGCCCATGTGCAGCCAGCAGGACCCGTTCTGCGACTCGGTCAACCTGGTGAACGGCCGCGGCATCGTCGGCCCCGAGTTGCACGCGCCCAACAACTGGTACGACCAGTGCCAGGACGGCAACGAGGGCGCCTACCACGCCGACGAGTCGCTCGACCGGATCCGCATCTCCACCTTCGACGGGTCGCCGCTGGCGCCCGGGAAGACGGTGCAGGTGGACGTCACCGTGTGGGCCTACGGCGACGGCTCGGGTGACGCCCTGGACATCTTCTACGCCACCGACGCCAACTCGCCGAACTGGCAGTACCTGACCACCCTCGTGCCCTCGGCAGGCGGCCTGCAGACGCTCTCCGCCTGGTACACGCTGCCGGAGTCCGCGACCGGGGTCGAGATGATCCGCGCGGCCTTCCGCTATGGCGGCGTGCCGACCACCTGCGACGACGGGGCCTGGAGCGACCGCGACGACCTGGCGTTCAAGGTGGGCCCGGGGCTAGCGCCGCCCGTGGCGTCGTTCAACGTCTCCTGCCACGGTCTCCGCTGCGACTTCACCGACACCAGCACCGACGAGGACGGCACCATCACCAACTGGTACTGGTTCTTCAGCGACAACTCGGACTACACGACCGAGCAGAACCCGACGCACCTCTTCCCTGTTTCCGGCACGTACTACGTGGCGCTGTACGTGGTGGATAGCCATGGGCTGTACAACTACACGACGCAGATGGTCACCGTGGTGGGCGTGCCACCAGTGGCCTCCTTCAGCGCGTCGTGCTCCGAGCGTTCCTGCTCCTTCACCGACGCCAGCACCGACCAGGACGGCACCATCGTGAGCCGGAGCTGGAGCTTCGGAGACGGCTACAGCGCGACCGTGCAGAACCCGGTGCACACCTACGCTGCGGCCGGCAGTTACACGGTGTCGCTCACCGTGACGGACGACAATGGGCTGAGCAGCACCACCATGCGGACGGTGGTCGCGACCAACCCGCCGGTGATCGTCCTCACCGCTGCCGGATCGAAGGTGAAGGGCGAGATGACGGTGGACCTCGCCTGGAACGGCGCCACCTCGGCCACGCTGGACGTGTACCGGAACGGCGTGCTCCTGACGAACACCCCGAACGACGGGGCGGAGCGCACCACCGTGAGCAAGAAGGGCACGTACAACTACCGGCTCTGCCAGCCCGGCACCTCCTACTGCTCCAACAACGCGACGGTCGTCTTCTGACGAGCCGGCGGTCCGCGTGAGGCGCCGCACCCCGCTCCCGACCCCCGGGCGAGGTGCGGCGCCGTATTTTTTGGCGGCCGGCTCGTGCTAGTCAGCCGCGCATGGCCGCCGCCGCCCCTTCTGACCCGCTGCTCGCCTGGCGCTCCGAATTCCCCATCCTCGAACGCAAGGCCGGCTACCTGATCAACAACTCGCTCGGGGCCATGCCGCGCAAGGTCTACGACCACCTCAAGTCCTACGCGGACACCTGGGCCACCGAGGGCGTGGTGGCCTGGCGCGACTGGCTGCCGATGGTGGAGCAAACGGCGGACATGGTGGGCGGCATCATCGGCGCCGCGCCGGGCACGATGACGATGCACCAGAACGTGTCCACGCTGACGGGGATCCTGATCTCCGCGCTCGACTTCGGCGGGAAGCGGAACAAGGTGGTCACCACCGAGCTGAACTTCCCCTCCGTCATCTACAACTGGATGGAGCAGCGGGACCGGGGCGCCGCCGTGCACGTGGTGAAGTCGCGCGACGGTGGGCTGAACGTGGAGACCGGGGACCTGGTCGCCGCCATCGACGACCACACGCTGGTGGTGGCGCTGGATCTGGTGCTCTTCCGCTCCTCCGGGCTGGTGGACGTGAAGCCGGTGATCGACGCCGCGCACGACCGGGGCGCGCTGGTCGTCCTGGACACGTACCAGGGCACCGGCGCGGTACCCATCGACGTCCAGGCGCTGGGGGTGGACTTCCTGGTGGGCGGGTCCGTGAAGTGGCTGTGCGGTGGACCCGGGGCCGCGTTCCTCTACGCGCACCCGGACGTCACCCGCCGCCTGCGGCCGCGCTTCACCGGGTGGTTCTCCGACAAGCACCCGTTCGAGTTCCGCTTCGGCGAGGTGGACCCGGCGGACGACGCGCACCGCTGGATGGGGGGCACGCCCTCCGTCCCCGCGCTCTACGCCGCTCGCGCCGGCTACGAGATCGTGGCGAAGGTCGGGGTGGCGGCCATCCGCGAGAAGTCGCTCCGGCAGACGTCGCTGCTGATGGCGCTGGCGGACGAGCAGGGGCTGAGCATCCAGACGCCGCGCGCCCCGCACCGCCGGGGGAACACGGTGTGCGTGGACTTCGAGGGGTCCGAGGACGCCTGCCGGCGGCTGATCGAGCGCGGCTTCGTGGTCGACTGGCGGCCACAGGGGGGCATCCGCATCTCGCCCCACTTCTACAACTCGGACGAGGAGTGCCGGGCGATCATGGCGGAGATCAAGTCGCTCCGGGACTCGGGGACGCTGCGCAAGGTCCCCGCCGGACCGAGGACCCACTGAGTGCGGACCGCCATCCAGATGGAGCGGTACGGGCCGCCCGAGGTGCTGGTCCCCGTGGAATTGCCCGACCACGCGCCCGCGCCCGACGAGGTGGTGGTCCGCGCCGCCGTCTCGGGCGTGAACCGCTCGGACCTCCTCATCCGCTCGGGCGAGTGGCCGGTGCTGAGCGGCGCGTTCCCCTACGTGCCCGGCCTGGAGGTGGCCGGCACGGTGGAGCAGGTGGGCGCCAACGTCACCGAGGTAAAGCCGGGTGACCGCGTCGTCACCATGATGCAGCGGCTGGGTGGCGTGCACGGGGTGCGGCCCGGTGGGTACCAGAGCCACGTCTGCGTCCACGCGGGCGTGCTGGTGCCCGTCCCGGAGGGGCTGGACACGGAGGCGGCGGGGACGTTCGGGCTCCCGGCGGTGACGGCGGAGCAGGCGCTGCGGGTGCTGAACGTGCAGCCCGGGGACCGCGTGCTGGTCCAGGGCGGCTCCAGCGCGGTGGGGACGATGGCCGTCCAGATGGCGCGCGCGCGAGGCGGGGTGGTCATCGCCACCGGGACCAGCCCGGCCAAGTTCGAGCTGATGCGCCGCTGCGGCGCCAAGCAGGTGGTGGACACGCGAGGGGCCGGCTGGTCGAAGGAGCTGGACCCGGTGCACCACGTGCTGGACCTGGTGGGCAAGGCGACCTTCCAGGAGAGCGTGTCGCTGCTGCGGCCGGGCGGGAAGCTGGTGTTCGTGGGAGGGACGACGGGCGGCGAGGTGGGCTTCTCCGCCTGGGACCTGATGGGGCCGGTGACGCTCACCGGCTACTCGTCGGAGACGCTCACCCGCGAGGCGCTGTCGGAGTCCATCCAGCGCATCGCGGAGCTGGCGGCGCGCGGAGTGCTGACCGTGCACCAGGTGCTGCGGGTGCCGCTGCGCGAGGCGGCGCGGGCGCACCGGGATATGGAGTCGGGGCAGGTGGCGGGACGGGTGGTGCTCACCGCCGGGTGAGCGATTCGAGGTGGAACGCGGCCACCACCAGCGAGTGGGTGATCTCGCCGGCGCGGATCAGGCCGGGGACGTCGGCGCGGTCGCGCAGCTCCACCTGGATGTCCTCTCCCGAGTCCGGGCGCCCGCCGTGCACGCGTTCGCAGCCGGTGGCGAGGAAGGAGTAGCAGCGGTTCCCCTGCAGGGCGGGGTTGGGGTGCACCCAGCCCAGGGGGAGCACCTCGGTGGGCCGGTAGCCGGTCTCCTCCTCCAGCTCACGCGCCGCGGCGGTGGCGGCGTCCTCGCCTGGCTCCAGCATCCCGCCGGGGATCTCCAGGGTGTTGGACCAGGTGCCGAAGCGGAACTGGCGGATGAGTATGAGCTGGCCGGAGGCGGTCACCGGGATGACGTTCACCCAGTCCGGGGAGTCGATGAAGACCCGTGCGTGGAGCGAGCCGTTGCGAGGGTCCTCCACCTCGTCCTCGCGCACCTTGAAGATCCGGTAGTCGCGGGCTGGGCCCTCCTTCGTCTTCTTCCAGGGACGTGGGCCGCTCACGCGGGCGGAGCCTCGGCTCCCCAGAGGTTCGTGAGGTCGAGCTCGATCGCGTCGAACGGCTCGGCGCGAGCCTTCTCGTCACCGGAGAACGTGGCGATGATCAGCCACATCTTGTCCTGGCGGCGAAAGACCTGGAGCGTCTTGGCGACCGGGTCGAGCACCCAGGCGTGCTGCACGCCGGCCCGTGCGTACTTGGGGAGCTTCTTGGCGAGGTCCAGCCGGATCGTCGAGGGCGAGGCTACCTCGCAGACCCAGTCAGGAGGAATCGTGAACGCCACTCCCGAAGGGGGCTGGGGCATCCGTTCGCGCCGCCATCCGGCGAGGTCGGGAACCAGGGCGTCGTCCCCGAGGTGAAGCTCGGGCTCGTCGAGGATCCACCACCCGCCGGGGCCGCCTCGTCCGAACTGGAATGGTCCCCCGAGCTCGGTACCGAGCGCAGAGCTCGCGACCACGTGAGGAGCGGCGGGACGCGGCGTGACGTACAGCGTCCCGTCGATGATCTCACCGACCTTGTTCTCCGGGACCGATTCCAGGTCCTTGAAAGTGGCCGGTCTGTCGGATGGATGCCTCATACCCCTAATTTAACAGCTCCACCCGGTGCCGGAGCGCCTTGGCGGTCATCCTCAGTGAGTCCTGGTCCGGCGCGTCCGGGGACAGCTCCAGGCACCGCTCCACGTCGCGCAACGCCGCGCGGTAGGCGCCCAGCGCGGAGAGGATGGTGGCCCGCGCGCGCAGCTCGCCGGGATGGTCCGGCGCCAGCGTGAGCATCAGGTCCACCACGCCCAGCGCGCGGTCGCCGTCTCCCTGTTCGAGGTACACCCGCTTCAGGTTGTTCAGCATCCGGTACGCGATGGTCCGCACGGAGGCTGCCACCAGCATCCCCGGGCTGAACTTCACCTGTGGCGCCACCCGGCGGAGCAGGTCCTCGCAGCCCGCCTCGGTCAGCAGCGTGCCGCCGTGGAACGGGTCCAGCACCAGCTTGCGCCCGCCGCCCAGCTCCCCCGCCACCAGGAAGTGGCCCGGGAACGACACCCCGAACAACGGCACGCGCGCCCTCCGCGCCACCTCCAGGTAGAGCACGGACAACGTGATGGGCAGCCCCACCTTCCGCTCCAGCACGCGGTCCAGGAAGCTGTTCTCCGGGTTCTGGTAGTCCTCCTCGGAGCTGCCGCGGAACCCCTCCTCGTCCGCCAGCACCGCGCGCAGCGCCTGGACGCCCTCCAGCAACCCGTCCCCCGCCCGCTGGTCGCGGACCCGGTCGGCCAGCGCGGCGAACGAGCGCTCGCACCGGCGCAAGTCCAGCTCCGGATCCTCCAGCGCGGCGATGCCCAACGCCGCCGCGTCCAGCCGCGGAGGGTCCGCCTCCAGCGCCCGCACCAGGAGCTGCCGGGCCCGGCGCGTCCTCGCCTCCAGCGGGGTATCGGGGTCCACGGCCTGATGAGTAGTGCCGCAGAGGGACGAAATCCAGCCGGCCCGCCTACCGACCGTCCACCGGCGGCAGGAAGCGCGCGTGGATCTCCGCCCGCGCGGCGATGTGCGCCGCCACCAATCCGGAGAGCAGCCCGTCCTCGAACTCGAACGTGGGGTGCGCCTTCAGCTCCGGGAAGTCGTGCGGGTTGAGCACGTCCTCCGGGCCGATGTTGGGCACCGCCTCGCGCGCCAGCCGGAGCACCTTCTGCCGCTGCTGGGCGATCATCTGGTCGAACATCCGGTCCAGCGCCGCCAGCACCTCCGCCGCGCTCCTCGGATCCAGGTCGCTCACCGTCATCCCTCCGCCGCCGCCAGGAGCTCGCGCACGAACGCCCCGGCGTTCCCGGCGCGCATCACTGGCCCGCAGATCCAAACGCCGTCCGCCTTCCCGCGCAGCGGCCCCAGCTCCTCCGGGCGGTAGAACGGCCCGCGCACCAGCCGCGCCACCGTGCGCGGCACCCGGGGGAGCAGCGCGTTCGCCAGCTCCAGCGACAGCGACGCGTGCGGCTGGCCGAAGGCGGGGACGACCATCACCCGCGCTCCCGCCGCGGCGGCGACCTGCACCTCCTGCTCGGTGCGGACCTCCACCGGCGCGGACATGTGCATGCTGGCGGCGATCTCGATGAACGCCTTCAGGTCGCCGGGGATGAGCGCGGCGGCGTGGAGCAGCACCGCGTCCGCGCCCGCCAGCCGCGCCTGGTAGACCTGCTCGCGCACCAGCACCAGGTCCCGCTGCGCGACCGGGGTGGTGGTGGCCCGCGAGACGAGCGTCAGGTCCGGCAGCGACCCCTGGCAGACCGCCTCGTCCGTGGCGACCGCGAACGCCGCCAGGTCCGTCTCGTCCAGGCTGGAAGCGAGCGCCGGGTAGTCCGGCATCGGCCCCAGGTGTCCCTCCTCGGGCGAGGCGCGCGCCAGCTCGGCCACCACCGAGAGGGACGTGCGCTGGGTCGACACCGCGTGCGTGAAGTCGCGGGTGGAGGGCGTCACGTTGCGGACGTCCAGCCGGGCGGCCCTCCCCAGCGTCTCCTTCTTCCGGGCGATCCAGTCCGCGAGCGAGATGTGCATCCGCTCCCCAACTTATTCCCCGGCGCCCGGTCGCGGTAGCGGCGCGCCCGGGCCCCTTCCGGGAGAGCGCCGGCCTCGGGCGGGCCGCGCGCGGGCGGAGCATGTTGACCAGGAGGAGACAACGAAAGATGGCGTTTGGACTCGGAGAAGACCCTTCGCGGTTGCCGGTGGCGCAGCTGGACATGGTGGAGTTCCCCATCTGGCGCGAGCAGTTGGCCAAGCAGGCCGCCGACAACGGCAGCCACGCGGACGTGATCAACCTGTTCAAGTCGCTCCCGCAGGCGCGCTACGAATCGAAGCGGGCGGTGATGCGCGACCTGGCGGAGGCGGCCCGGCGCTTCGCCATGGGCGGGTCGCGCGAGGACGACGGCGCGATCCGCGACCGGCGCAACATCGGCCGCGACATGGTGGAGGGTGCCCCGGACGGCATGACGCGCCACCCGTGACGTGACAAGGTGGCCGCCATGCCCGACGCGAAGAGCGACGTGATCGACCCGCGGAAGAACCTGATCACCGACGAAGCCGGGATCGCCGAGGTGACCCGCTCCGCGAAGCGGGTGGCCGTGCTGGGGATCAAGACCGAGGAGAAGGCCGACCAGGCCGCCTTCTACGTGCCGCGCTACCTGGCGGACGCGGGCGTGGAGGTGGTGCCGGTGCCCGTCTACTTCCCCGAGGTGACGGAGATCCTGGGGCGGAAGGTGTACCGGAAGCTGGTGGACGTCCCCGGGGAGATCGACCTGGTGGACGTCTTCCGCCGCCCGCAGGACATCGACGCGCACGTGGACGACCTGATCGCCAAGAAGCCGAAGGCGGTCTGGTTCCAGCTCGGCATCACCAACGACCGCGCCGCGATGCTGCTGGCGGCCGCTGGCATCAAGGTGGTGCAGGACCGGTGCCTGATGGTGGACCACCGCCGCTACGCCGGCGGCGGAGGCCGGAAGGGCTGAAGCGGGGCGTCAGGTCACCACCGGCGCGAACATGGCGCGGGTCTGGCTGAGCTTCTCGCGGAAGCGCTCGCGCATGAAGCCGGCGGCCTGCTCTTCGCCGTAGAACTGGTCGCCGCTGGCCAGCTCGATGGCGCGGGCCATGTCGCGGCCGGTGCCGAAGCGCTCGCTGCGGTGCTTGGCCACCGCCTTCATCACCACCTCGGAGAGCGGAGCAGGCACCTCGGGGTTGATCTCCCGCGGGGTGCGCACCTTCCCCTCGACGATCTTCTGCATCACGTCGACGCGGGTGGCGCCGGTGAACAGCCGCTGCCCGCAGAGCATCTCGTGCAGCAGCACCCCGGCGGAGTAGAGGTCGGTGCGGCCGTCCAGCGTCTTGCCGTACACCTGCTCCGGCGAGAGGTAGCCGGCGGTGCCCTTGATGGTGCCCACCGCGGTGGTCTCCAGCCGCCCGCGCGCCAGCGCCAGGCCGAAGTCGATCACCTTCACGTTCCCCTCGTACGTCACCATCACGTTCTTGGGCGCGATGTCCCGGTGGACGACCGGCGAGGCGCGGCCGGCCGGGTCCACGAAGTGGTGGGCGTAGTGGAGCGCGCGGCAGAGGTCGTGCACCACCCGGCAGGCGAAGCCAATGGGCATCCGCGTGCCCTGCTTGCGGCAGGCGTGGGCGATCTTCGAGAGGTCCTGGCCGGCCACGAACTCCATGGCGATGTACAGCTCGCCGCTCTCGTCCTCACCCAGGTCGAACACCTGCGCGATGCTGGGGTGGGTGAGCAGCGCGGTGATGCGCGCCTCGTCCAGGAACATGCGGGCGAAGTTCCGGTCGGACTGCACGTCGCCCAGCAGCTTCTTCAGCGCCACGAACTTCCGGAACCCGCCCGGGCCCTTGGTGGACGCCAGGTAGAGCTCGGCCATGCCGCCGGTGGAGAGCCCGGCGATGACCTCGTACCGGCCGATCCGCCTGACGTTTTCCTCTTGCAAAGCGGCGCGACCATAGCGCGCTCCGCTCACGGTCGCGATGGGGCGGCGCTCCGGGCCCGGGCCTTGGGACCGGACGGCTCACCCACCAACCCGCGGCGGACGCGGGCCATCTCGGGCCCCGGACCGAGCCAGATGCCCAGCAGCGCGTCCGCGAAGTCCTTCCCCTCGATGGTCATGCTCCGCCCGCCGCCGCTGAACAGCGTGCGCCCGCCGGGGAGGTAGTCGATGTGCAGCGAGTCCCCCGCCTTGACGTCCGGGATGGCCGCCAGCAGGCGATCCAGGCGCGGCCCGAGGGTCTTGAGATCTGCCCCGGCGCGCCGCATCCCATCGCGCAGGGCAGCGCCGATCTGCGTGCGGCTGGCGTGGT
The DNA here is from genome assembly GCA_036559665.1 of Myxococcaceae bacterium. Lineage (GTDB taxonomy): Bacteria > Myxococcota > Myxococcia > Myxococcales > Myxococcaceae > DASRBA01. Next base: position 4,930 of record DATBSS010000407.1, on the reverse strand, counting down.
GGTGGAGGGTGATGCGCAGCTCCTTGGCCTGCTCGGAGGAGATGGCCTCCGCCGCGCCGGCCACCGGCGCCTCCAGGTAGAGCGACACCGAGTAGAGCTGGAACCACCATACGTTCATGATGGCCGTGCCGTTCAGCCGCAACGTCTTCCCGGCGACAGCGGCGGTCTCCGGCACGACGTGGGCTCCCATGTCGGCCGCCGCCGCGCCCCCCGCAAGCGCCGCCGCGGCCAGCAGCGCCATCCCCTTCCACCTGGCCATGCGCCCCGCCTCCCTGTGTATTGGAAGGTAGGCAACCATCGGCTCAGTGCAACTTGAACCACGCAAGCACGAGCAGCAACGCGGCCCCATGGACCGTCAGCGTCCAGGCAACCGAGAGGTCCCGGCGCTGTCCGAAGGGCCCGGGCCGTCGGTGACGCGCGTCAGGGGGCTGATGGGAAGTGCCGTGGTCATGCGAACACGGTATGCCCGTCTTGCGATACAGTGAAGGAACTGATCCATCCTCTATCGATTACGAGGAGTGAACGATGCTCCAGCGGCTCGAGGGCTTCTACTGGGTAGCGCGGCACCAGGGATACGCGCGGGCGGCCCGCGCCTTCCCGTACCCCATCACCCAGCCCGGCGTGCACCAGCAGATCTCGCGCCTGGAGGAGGAGCTGGGGGTGAAGCTCTTCGAGCGCACCGGCAAGGACCGGGTGGTGCTCACCGCGGCGGGCCGGGCGCTCCACGCCTTCGTGGCCCCGTTCCTGGAGCAGCTCCCACTGGTAGTGGCGTCGCTGAAGGAGGGCTCCTTCGCGGGGACGCTGCGCATCGGCGCCTCCGGGCTGGTGCTGCGGCACCTGCTGCCCCCCTGGCTGCGGCGGCTGAAGGCGAAGCGGCCCGAGATCGACGTGGCCCTCTCCGAGCTGAAGATGGCGGACCTGCCGCTGCTGCGCTCAGGCGAGGTAGATCTCCTGGTGGACCACCTGCCGGAGGTGCCGGACGACGTGGCGGTCCGGCGCGTGGGCGAAGCGCGCACCTTCATCGCCCTGCCCTCCGACCACCCGCTGGCCTCGAAGCGGACCGTGGCGCTGCCGGAGCTCACCGGCGAACCGTTCATCGCCTACCACGCGGATCTCAAGAGCCGCGAGCTCCAGCTCCGCGCGCTGGAACGCTTCGGCGGCCCGCCGGGCCGGATGCACGCCGCCGACTCCGCCGAGTCCATCCTCGGGCTGGTGGCGGCCGGCATCGGCTGGTCCCTGGTCCCCTGGCTGTCCGGCGCGGGTCCCCGCGTGGCGGGGGTGGTCACGCGCCCGCTGGACGTGCCCGGCGCGGCCTTCCCCATCTACGCCACCTGGCGGCGGGCCGGCCCGCCCAACCCCTTCGTCCAGGCGGCGCTGGATCTTGTCCCTCCGCCGTAATCGACATATGAACATGTGTCGATATGGAGGCACTCTCCGACTCGTTCCGCGCGCTGGGCGACCCCACGCGCCTGCGCATCCTGCGGCTGGTCTCCCAGGCGCCGCTGAACGTGTCGGAGCTGGTGTCGCTGGTGGGGGTCTCGCAGTCCGCGGTCTCGCACCACCTCTCGAAGCTCCGCGGCCTGGAGCTCATCCGCGAGGACCGCCAGGCCGGTTACACCTTCTACTCGCTGGCGGTGGACGGGAAGGACGACCGCTGGCCGCTCATCGACCTGCTGCGCAAGTCGGACGGCGTCCACGGTGACGAGGCGCGCCTGCGCGACCTGCTCCGCCAGCGCGAGGACCGCCAGGCGCTGAACGAGCGGCTGCTGGAGCCGGGGCAGTCCTGGTTCCTGTGGGCAGGCGCGCTGGCCTCGCTGCTGCCGCCCCTGGAGGTGGCCGACTTCGGGTGCGGCACCGGCGTCCTCTCCGCCTCGCTGGCGCGCTGGGCCCGGCGGGTGGTGGCCATCGACCAGAGCCGCCAGGCGCTGAGGAAGGCCCGCGAGCGGGCGAAGCGCGAGGGCCTGAAGAACATCGACTTCCTGCAGGAGGACCTCCACCAGCTCTCCCTGCCCCCGGGGAGGCTGGACCTGGTGGTGGCCTCCCAGAGCCTGCACCACATGGAGCAGCCGGCGGCGGTGCTCGGCGAGGCGGCGCGCATCCTCAAGCCGGGGGGCAAGGTGGTGGTGCTGGAGCTGATGCCGCACCGGGAGGAGTGGGTGCGGGAGCGGCTGGGCCACAAGCACCTCGGCTTCCCGCCGGACGAGCTGTCCGCGGAGCTGCGCGAGGCCGGGTTCTCCGAGGTGACCTGCGAGACGCACGCGCGCGACGGCGCGACGGCTCGCGAGGGGACGTTCCGGGTGTTCCTCTTGACCGGGGTGAAGCGATGAGCCGGGCGGAACGGGTGGACGCGCTGCGGGCGGTGCTGCAGGAGCGGATCCTGGTGCTGGACGGCGCCACCGGGACCTATCTCCAGACCCAGCACCTCAAGGCCGCCGACTTCGGCGGAGTGGACCTGGAGGGCTGCAACGAGCACCTCAACCTCACCCGCCCCGACCTGATCGAGCGGATGCACGCCGAGTACTTCCGCGCCGGCGCCGACGTCACCGAGACCAACACCTTCGGGGCCACCCCGCTGGTGCTGGCCGAGTACGGGCTGGAGGCGAAGGCGCGGGAGATCAACGTCCGGGCGGCGCAGATCGCCCGGCGGGCGGCGGACCAGCTCACCCACGCCGGGCGCGTGCGCTGGGTGGCGGGCTCCATGGGCCCCACCACCAAGGCGGTCTCCGTCACCGGCGGCGTCACCTTCGACGAGTTGGTGAGGCATTACGAAATCCAGGCGCAGGGGCTGGTGGAGGGCGGGGTGGATTACCTCCTGGTGGAGACCTGCCAGGACACCCGCAACGTGAAGGCCGCCCTGGTGGGCATCGAGCGCGCGTTCGCCTCCGGCGCGGAGCGGGTGCCGGTGGCGGTGTCCGGCACCATCGAGCCCATGGGCACCATGCTCGCCGGGCAGTCGGTGGAGGCGCTCTGCGCGTCGATGGAGCATGTGGACCTGCTCTACCTGGGGCTCAACTGCGCCACCGGCCCGGAGTTCATGACGGATCACCTCCGCTCGCTGGCGGCGATGTGCCCGTTCCCGGTGAGCTGCGTGCCCAACGCCGGGTTGCCGGACGAGAACGGCATCTATCTCGAGACGCCGGCGATGCTGGCCGGGACGGTGCGGCGCTTCGCCGAGCAGGGCTGGGTGAACGTCGTTGGCGGCTGCTGCGGGACCGTGGCGGCGCACGTCCAGGCGCTGGCGGAGGCCGTGCGCGGGATGCCGCCCCGGCGCGCCTCCCCGCCGCGCAGGTCCACCCTCTCCGGCGTGGACTACCTGGAGGTGCTCCCGGAGAACCGGCCGGTCATCGTCGGCGAGCGCACCAACGTCATCGGCTCCAGGAAGTTCAAGGAGCTGATCGTCGCCGAGAAGTACGAGGACGCGGCGGAGATCGCCCGCGCGCAGGTGAAGCGGGGAGCGCAGGTCATCGACGTCTGCCTGGCCAACCCGGACCGCGACGAGCTGGCGGACATCCGCCGGTTCCTGGAGGTGGCGGTCAAGAAGGTGCGCGTGCCGCTGATGATCGACTCCACCGACCACAAGGTGATCGACGTCGCGCTCACCTACAGCCAGGGCAAGGCGATCATCAACTCCGTCAACCTGGAGGACGGCGAGGAGCGCTTCCAGCACGTGGTCCCGCTGGCGCGCCGCTACGGGGCGGCGCTGGTCGTCGGCTGCATCGACGAGATCGGGATGGCGGTGAAGCGGGAGCGCAAGCTGGAGGTGGCGCGCCGCTCGTTCGAGCTGCTCACCGGGAAGTACGGGATGCGGGCGGAGGACCTGTACTTCGACCCGCTGGTGTTCCCCTGCGCCTCCGGCGACCAGCAATACGTGGGCAGCGCGGTGGAGACCATCGAGGGCGTGCGGCTGATCAAGCAGGCGCTGCCGGCGTGCAAGACGGTGCTGGGCATCTCCAACGTCTCCTTCGGCCTGCCGGCCGCCGGGCGCGAGGTGCTCAATTCGGTCTTCCTCTACCACTGCGTCCAGGCCGGGCTGGACATGGCGCTGGTGAACTCGGAGAAGCTGGAGCGGTACCCGTCGCTCCCGGCCGAGGAGCGGACCCTCTCCGAAGACCTCCTCTACAACCGGGGCGCGGACCCCATCCCCCCCTTCGCCGCCCACTTCCGCGAGCGCCAGCCGCAGAAGGCGGTGAAGTCCAACCTCCCGCTGGAGGAGCGGCTGCAGCGCTACATCATCGAGGGCAGCCGGGACGGGCTGATCCAGGACCTCGAGCTGGCGCTCCAGAAGCAGGGCCCGCTGGAGATCATCAACGGCCCCTTGATGAAGGGGATGGACGAGGTGGGCCGGCTGTTCGGCGCCAACGAGCTGATCGTCGCCGAGGTGCTGCAGAGCGCGGAGGCGATGAAGGTCGCCGTCGGCTTCCTGGAGCCGAAGATGGACAAGAACCAGACCGCCACGCGCGGGAAGGTGGTGCTGGCCACGGTGAAGGGGGACGTCCACGACATCGGCAAGAACCTGGTGGAGATCATCCTCGCCAACAACGGCTTCCAGGTGGTGAACCTGGGGATCAAGGTCCCGCCGGACAAGCTGGTGGAGGCGGTGCGCCAGCACCAGCCGGACATCCTCGGGCTCTCCGGGCTGCTGGTGAAGAGCGCCCAGCAGATGGTGACCACCGCGGAGGACCTCTCGCGCGCCGGGGTGGAGACGCCCATCCTGGTGGGCGGGGCGGCGCTCTCGCGCAACTTCGCGGACTCGAAGATCGCCCCCGCCTACACCGGCACGGTGGCGTACGCGCAGGACGCCATGAGCGGCCTGGACCTGGCCAAGCGCATCGTGGACCCGTCGCAGCTGGAGGCGCTGCGCGGGGAGCTGAAGGACCGGCGGACGAAGCTGGCGGAGGAGCAGCGCGCCCGGCCGGCGCCGGTGAAGGCC
>DATBSS010000406.1:0-27387 GCA_036559665.1 Myxococcaceae bacterium | reverse complement strand
CAGGCCGCGCTTGGCCAGCGAGTGGATCACGTTGGTGGACATGTTCAGCTCCAGCGAGTCGCCGAAGCGGTGGCCCAGGTTCAACCGCGCCCCCTGCTTGTCGTAGCCGGTGCCCAGGATGATCCCCTTGTCACCCTTGACCAGCGCGGACCCGAAGTAGGTGGTGTCGCCCGCAGCGCCCGAGATGGAGGCGTAGGTCTCGGTGGACGGGTCGACCCGGCCGGCCAGCTCGCGCTCGTGGTCGTAGGTCTTCCCGGTCCAGTACTGGTCCGCCAGGGAACCCCACACCGCCCGCGCCTCGTCCAGCGTGGCGTAGGTGCGCATCCCCAGCTTGTTCTCCAGCATGTAGGTGCCCACCCGCTGCGCGAATTCGACCCGCGGCTGGCCCCCGCCGGCCCCGCGGCCCTTCTTGGTGGTGATGATCACCACGCCGTTGGAGGCCTTGGAGCCGTAGATGGCCGCCGCCGAACCGCCCTTGAGGATCTCGATGTTGGAGACGTCCGCCGGGTTGAGGTCGGCGATCCGGTTCACCTGGTCGTCCTGCGTCGGGTTCGGGTTGGAGCCGCCGGTGGACTTGGTGAGCGCGTGGATGCCGTTGGCGAGCGCCGCGTCGGAGACGATCACCCCATCCACTACGTACAGCGGGGTGGACTGGGCGTTGATGGTGGAGATGCCGCGCAGCTTGATCTGCAGGCCGCCGCCCGGCGCGCCGGAGTTGGCCTGGATGTTGGCGCCGGCCACCTTCCCCTGCAGGGCAGAGTCCAGCGTCTGCGCGGGCGCCCTCTGGATGTCCTGCTCGCTCAGCGTGGAGACCGCGTTGGCCAGGTTCTTGCGGGCCACCTCGGTGGCGCGGCCGACCACGACCATCTGCTCCACGTAGCTCTCGCTCAGCTCTACGGTGACGCTGCGGACGTCAGGGGTCACCCGGATGTCGCGGTGCTGGTGGTCCTGCTCCTGGATGACGAGGGTGAACGGCTCCAGCGGGACGCCCTCGAGCGTGAAGCGGCCGAGCTCGTCAACCGCAGCCCGGGTCTGGGTGCCCTTGATGGTGATCGTGGCGGCGGGCAGCGCCTCCTTCGACCTGGTGTCGATGATCCGCCCGGACAGCGTGCGGCCGGTGCCGGCCGGCGCCGCGGGGGCGGCCTCGGCGGCCGGGGCTGCGTCGGCCTTGGGTGCGTCGGTGGAGGGCTGCGTGGTGGTGCTGCTCGGTTCAGCCGGAGGCGTGCCCGTGCTGGCGGCCTCGCCGGTGGGCTCCTGCGCCCAGGCGATCGAGGCAGTCAGCGCGAGCGCGGTCGACCAGCGCGCCAGTCGCTGCAGTGTCATCGCGGTGTTTCTCCCCCTCGCTACCCCGGCGGGCGGAGGACCCGCCGCGAGCGATTGGGAGGGCCGTGTCGCACCTTCGGATCGACGGTGTCAAGGTCGAGACGTGTCAAGCCCTCAAAAAGACGAGGGCGCAGATCCTCCGACACCACCGCCATCCAGGCGCAACACGACCTCCAGGGCTGCACGGGTGAGCAGATCCAAAGTGGGCAGCTCGACGGCCTCGTCCGGGGCGTGTCCGCGGTAGGTGCGCCCCGGCCGCTCCGGGCCGAAGGAGACCGCGCCCTGGAAGAGCCGGGCGTACGTCCCGCCGCGGATGGTGATGGGTTTGGGGTCCTTCTCTCCGGTGAGCTCGCCGTAGATGGAGAGCAGGGTCGGGACCAGCTCGCCGCGGATGTCGGCCAGGTGGGGTTCGCCCAGGAAGCGCTGCGCGGGATCCTCCTCCAGCGGCCCGTACTCCTTCGACAGCCCGTCCAGCGCGCCCTTCAGCTTTTCGGCGAAGGCGGCGTTGTCCATACCGGCCGGCCGGCGCATGTTCACGCCCAGGGTGGCCTTCCCGGCCTCGCTCTTGAGCACGGTGGGGATGGCCAGCAGCTTCCCCATCACCGGATCCGAATACGCCACGCCCAGCTTCTCGCCCCAGTGGTCGCCGTCGAAGCGGCCGGCGAGCGCGCGCAGCAGCCGGCCCGCCCCCGTTCCGCATGCGCCCGCGCGGGTGGCCACGGCGGACAGCGGCCACAGCGGGTTGGCGCCCTGGTCCGCCTGCGACGAATGCACCGACTTCCCGGTGGCGCGCAGGACCACGCCCGGCCCGCCGCCCGGCGCGGCCGCCGCCTCCACCGCGAAGGGCGCCCCGCGCGCCGCCGCATCCTGCGCCGCCAGCGCCTGCACCCGGGCCAGGAACTTCGCGGGCGGCTCGCCGGGCGGGGGCAGCAGCGTGGCGGTGGCCTCGGGCGGGACCTGGGTGAGGAAGTTGCCGCCCTGCGCCGAGGCGACGCGCGCGCACTTCTCCTTCGGCCCGGATGGCCCGCCGTCGCCCTTCGACACCAATGTCCAGCCCACGAAGCCGAACTCGGAGATCACCACCGGGAAGTTGGCGTCCAGCGAGACGACGTGGCGCGGCTTCTTCGTCTCCTTGGCGTACTTCTGCATCCCGGACCAGTCGTGCTCCTCGCCCATGCCGACGATGAGCTGCACCCGCTCCTTCGGGTGGTAGCCGGCGGCGGCCAGCGCGCGCATCGCCACCAGCGCCGAGGCGGTAGGGCCCTTGTCGTCCTCGGTGCCGCGCCCGTAGAGGAGGTCGCCCTCCACCGCGGTCTCGAACGGCTTCTTCGTCCAGTTGCCGCCCACCGGTACCACGTCGCCGTGGGTGAGGAAGGCGACGCCGGCGGGCGCGGCCTCGTCGCCCATCGAGACCTCGAAGACTTCGCGGCCGTCCACCGCGCGGAAGGTCCCACCCAGGTCCGCGGCCACGCCGCGCAGGTAGGCCGCCATCCCGTCCGCGGCCTGCGGGAAGGTCTTCTCCTCCTCGCGCACGGTGGGGAAGGCGACCAGCGCGCGCGTCAGCTCCACCACCTCCGCGCGCCCGCACGCCTGCACGTAGGCGCGCGCCGCCGCGGCCGGGTCCGGGGGCAGGTGGGCGGTGAGGCCCCCCGCGCGGCAGGGGACGGCGCGCTCCGCGGCCGGCTTCGGCGGGGCGGGCGGCGGGGTCCCGGAGGTGGCGCATGCCAGGGAAGCGGCCAGGCAACTCACGGCGAGGGGGCGTTTCATGGGCGCGGCACCATAGACTGGCCCCCGCGGAGAAGCCCGATGAAGCAGCGGATGGCCATGGCGGTCCTGGCGCTGGCGCTGGAGCTGTGGGCGGTGCCGGCGCGCGCGGAGGACGCTCCGCAACCCCCGCCGGATCCAGGCAAGGCCATCCTGGACTTCTGGCAGAACCTCACCCGCCCGCCGCCGCCACGGCCGGAGCCGGCGGGGCCGGGGAACACCATCACGCTCAACCCGCTGGCCATCCGGAACCAGCAGCTGGGCATCGAGTACGAGCGCGCGCTGGGACCCATCTTCTCCATCTACCTCCAGCCGCAGGCCGCCTACGCGCGGCGGGGCGGCGCCTCGTCGCTATGGGTGGGTGGGGAGGCGGGCTTGCGGGTCTTCTTCCTGGGCAAGGCGCCGGTGGGCCTGTGGATCGGACCCGAGGCGTCCGGCACCTATGGCCGCGTCACCTCGGAAGGGGTGACCCGCTCCGGCTGGGGCTTCGGCGTGGGGGCGGCCGCCGGCTGGACGCTGGTGTTCTTCGATCGATTCGCCCTCTCGGCCGGGTTCGCCGCGGTCTATAGGGGCGTCCCGGATCTGGAGAGCGTGGACGAGGGGGTGCCCGGGGTGGAATTCCTGGCCCTCCCGCGGCTGGCCTTCGGAGTGGCATTCTGAGGAGGTCCATGGCGAAGCCCAAGACGCGCGCGCAGGAGCTTCTGTCCGGAGCGGTGGCCAGGCTGCAGATGCCGAACCTCCTCACCGGGTTGCCGGTGGGGATGGCCTCCGTCTTCTACCTGGTGCAGACCACCGAGTTCCCGCCCAACAGCCTCCGGCCCATCCTCACCTCGACCGCCATCTCGGTGGTGGTCCTCGTTCCGGTCCTGCAACTCGTCTACAACCGGATGATCGGGATCCTGGCGAAGGTCGCCTCCGGCAAGCTGCCGCCCACGCCGGAGAACCTCCAGGCGGCGGCGCGGCAGGCGCACCGCTTCGCGGACCGGGTGTCGGTGCTGATCGCCGTCGTGTGGCTCATCGTCACCGGCGCCTCGCTGCTCTCGCTGCCCTTCTGGGACATCGGGATCAGCTGGGGGATGGTCCTCAAGATGGGCCGGCGCATCCTCCTGCTCGCCCCCACCGGCATCGCCACCACCTACCTGGCCACCGCCTTCGCGGCGCGCGGGGTGGTGCAGAAGCTCCAGGAATGCGGCCTGAGCACGGAACAGCTGCTGGCCGCTATCCCGACCCGGCGGCGCGGGCTGCGCTGGCGGGTGGTGGCGTTCATGCTGGTGCTCACCGGATCGCCCGCCGTGATGGCCATCGACCTGGTGACCGCGCTCTCGGAGAACGCGGTGTCCCGGGTGCGCGCCCAGCCGCTGGCGATGCAGGACGCGGCCGCCGCGCTGGCGCTGGGTGACGCCCGGATGACGGTGTTGATCCTGGGGGGCTTCATCCTGTTGCTGGGCCTGGCGGGGGCCATCCTGTGGGGCGCCGCCATCGGCCAGCCGCTGCGGTCGCTGGCCGGGCAGGCGGACCGGATCGCCTCCGGGGACCTCTCCTCCTCGCTGGTGACGGTGGCGGAGGACGAGCTGTGGGCGGTGAGCGCGGCCATCTCGCGGCTGCACGCCGACCTGGCGCGCCTGCTCACCGAGATGCAGAGCGCCGGCTTCTCCGTCTCCACCGCCGCGGACCAGATGCTCTCCCACGCCGAGTCCAGCCGCAGCGGCGCCGCCACCCAGGCGCTCTCCGCGCACCAGACCTCCTCCGCCACCGAGGAGATGGCGCGGGTGGCCGAACAGATCGCCGAGAAGGCCGGGGCGGTGGCGGAGACCGCCGCGCAGACGCTCTCCGCCGCGCGGTCCGGGCAGGACAGCTCGCGGGTGTTCAACGACGCCATCCTCAGCCTGAGGCGCGACAACCTGGCGGTGGCGGACGCGGTGGTGCGGCTGAAGAAGGGCATGAACCAGATCGGCCGCATCGTGGAGTTCATCAACGGCATCGCCGACAAGTCGGATCTCCTGGCGCTCAACGCCGAGCTGGAGGGCACCAAGGCGGGCGATCTGGGGCGCGGCTTCTCCCTGGTGGCCGGCGAGATGCGGCGGCTGGCGGAGAACATCCTGAAGTCCACCCGCGAGATCTCCTCGCTGATCGAGGAGGTGCGGGACGCCACCGGGGCGGCGGTGTCCGCCACCGACACCGGCATCCACGCCACCGAGACCGGCGCGCGGGTGGCGGAGACGCTCGCGGTGTCCTTGCAGAAGATCGTCGAGCTGGCGCAGGCCACCGCCGAATCCGCCACCACCATCAACTTCGCCACCCAGCAGCAGCGCTCCAGCTCCGCTCAGCTCGCGGAGACGATGCAGTCCATCCTGGAGGTCACCCAGACCACCGAGGCGGCCACCAGGAACGTCTCCTCCTCCAGCGCGGACCTGGCCCAGCTCGCGCGCCAGCTCAAGGGCGCGGTGCAGCGGTTCAAGGTCCAGGCCTAGCCGGGTCCGGGCCGTCCAGCGGAGGGCCGCCGGCCGCCGGGAGCACCACCCGGAAGGCGCAGCCGCGGCCCGGCTCGCTGTCCACCTCGAGGCGCCCGCCGATCTGCCGGATGATGGTCCGGGAGATGGACAGGCCCAGCCCGGTCCCCACCCCCAGCGGCTTGGTGGTGAAGAACGGGTGGAAGAGGTTGGCGCGCGCCTCTTCGGTGAGCCCGGGGCCGTTGTCGGCCACCACCGCCTCCACCGCGCCGTCGGCGCGCGGCTGCACCGCGATGCGGATCTCGTTCCGGGGCGACAGCTCCGGGAAGGCCTGGCCGGCGTTGGCGATCAGGTTGACGAACACCTGCACCAGCCGCGGCTCGCTGGCGTTCACGCGCGGGGCGGTGGCGTACTCCTTGCGCACCTGCGCGCGGTCCCGCAACACCAGCGAGGTCATCTTGAGCGCGTGGTCCACCGCGTGGGAGAGGTCCACCGGCTCCACCTGGTCCGCATCCGCGCGGGCGAAGCTGCGCAGCTCCTGGACGATCAGCCGGATCCGCTCCGATCCCTCCGCGCAGTCCTCCAGCGCCGACAGGAGATCGACCGCGTCGTCGTCCCCCAGTACCTGGCGCACGGCGGGCGAGGCCGCGAGCTCCTTCAGCTGCCGCTGCAGGTACTGGAGGTTGGAGGTCAGGTAGGCGAGCGGGTTGTTGATCTCGTGGGCCACGCTGGCCGCCAGCGTCCCCAGCGAGGCCAGCCGGTCCGCGCGGATCAGCATCCGCTGCATCTGCTGGTTCTCCTCCAGCATGCGCAGCCGCTCCAGCACCCGCTGCAGGCGCTGGCGCACCATCGCCGGGTCGAACGGCTTGAGGAAGTAGTCGGCCGCCCCGGCCTGGAACGCCTCCCCCACCGAGCCCGCGTCGCCGAAGCTGGTGGCGACGATCACCTCCAGGTCGGGCTGGAGCACCTTCAGCTCCCGCACCAGGAGCAGGCCGCTCTGGCCGTCCAGGTTCTTGTCCACCACCGCGCAGCCGAAGCGGCGCTCGGCGGCGGCGGCGCGTGCGGCCGCCGCGTCCGGCACCAGCTCCGGCTCCGCGCCCACCGCCCGGCACAGCTCGCCGAGCGCCTCGCGCGCCGCGGGCTCGCCGTCTGCGATCAGGATGGGCACCGGATCGGAAGTCGACGCCGGAGAAGGGTGGTGCATCGGAGATGGAAACGTACTCCGGATTGCGCGGAAACCCCGCCCCTTCTCTCAGAACCCGAGGCGAATGGACGCGGAGATGGGGTTGTGCTGGGGGTCCAGCGCGAAGGCCACCCCGCTCACCGCCAGGTCGTACCAGAAGTGCAACGCCACGGCGGGGGCCAGGCTGTAGCCGAGGTTCCGGTACACCCATCCCAGGTAGCCGCCCAGCACGGTGATGAAGGGCACGAAGACCCCCAGGTAGATGGGACGATCCTCGGGCGGGAGCGCCAGGACGTTGAGCGAGTGGGTGGCGCCGAAGAGGACGGAGGCGATCAGCCACCCGGGCGTCTCCCCCAGCGCGCGCGAGAGGCTGGACTGGAGCCAGCCGCGGAAGAAGCTCTCCTCGGCGATCGCCACGTGCATGAACAGCGCGCCGCCCACGCCCAGGCCCAGCGCGTTGCCGGTCCACGGGTCGAAGCTCCGGCCGAAGACGTTGGGCGGCTCCCCCACGTGCGAGGGGTCGAAGACGCCGGGGCCGCCCAGGAGCCGGACCACCAGGAGGTCCGCCCCCACCATCCCCAGGAGCCCCAGCCACACCTCCGGGTGGCGGAGGACGTCCGGGCTGAACGGCGCCGGGAGGAGGTCGCTGATCCGCTCGGGCGGGACCAGGCGCGCGCGGCCGGCCCGCTGGTGCTCCAGGGCCCACTCGGTGGCGCTGGCCACCCACAGGTCCTGGAACGCGGTGAGCGTCGCCCCGGCGGCCGGGTGCGAGATCCCGGAGGAGGCGGCCACCGCGACGCCGGTGGCGAGCTCCGCCGCGCCCAGCGAGACCACCGCCGCGCCCTCGGCCGGGCGGCCCAGGCAGAGCTGCGCCGCGCCCGGGAAGAGGAAGGGCAGGACGGGGTGGCACTCGTCCTGCGCGACGGCCTGGCGCGCGGCGGCCTCGGCTCCGGTCTCGGGCAGGTCATCCGACAACCGCGCCGGGCGGACGTGCGCGCAGCCGGCCGCCGCCAGCAGCAGGACCAGCGCGAGGAGGGCGCGCGGCGCGGCTACACCGCACCCAGGGGCAGGAGCGACACGGCGGAGGACACGCAGCGTTCGCAGATGAAGGCCATGGGCGCGGCGATCAGCCGGCGCGCGGCGCTCTGCTCGGACTGGCAGAAGCTGCACGCCGGCGTGTTGAAGTGGTGCGCCACCTGGGACGCGGGCACGTTGGTGGCGCCATCGATCACCCCGCGGTTGTGCTCCAGCAGCCGCTCCACCTCGTGCGGCGTCAGCCCATAGTCCCGCGCGGCCTGGGTGAGGATCTCCTCCAGCTCCTGCTCGACGACGTTGGGCGACCCGGCCAGCCGCGGCGGCGTCAGCGCCCCGCCGGCGCGCGCCTCCACGGCCACCTGGTCCACGCCCCCCACGATGTCCCGGCACAGCTCCACGCAGTCGGCGCAGATGCGCGCGCTGGCGCCCAGCTCGCCCTCCACCGCGCTGCCGATGAGCCCTCGACCCCGGTGTCCCGCGCGCCCGCAGAACGAGCAGACCCCGTCCGGTTGCGCGGCCAGGGCAGGGTGCGGGATGAGGAAACCCACGCCGCCCGAGACGTAGATCCCGGGGGCGGTGAGGCCACACAAGTACAGGAATCGACGGCGGCTCAGTTCCATCGTGGGGCAAGTGTAACTCCCCGGCGACCGCTTGGGAGAACACCCCCACCCGCCTACAGGTGACGCCACCGTCAACTCAGCCAACGCATCAGCGGCCAAGCTCCATCGCGGCGTCGAAGATCTCCTCTTCGCTGGGGAGGACGAGGTTGGCGGCCTCGGCCAGCGGCACGAAGGAGTCGGCGGCGGCGATGCGGGCGTACCGCTCCGGGGTGGCGTCCTTGCGTTCCAGCAGCAGCGCGCCGATGGCCTCGCCCACGTTGCCGGACTTGCGGCACTCGTCGACCATAAGGACGCGGCGCGCCTGCCGCGCGTGGGCCAGGATCGCCGCCGCCGGGAGGGGGGCGATCCAGCGCAGGTCGATCACCCGGGTCCGGATCTTCTTGTCCGCCAGCCGGCGCTGCACGCGCAGGCACATCGGCACGCCGTTGCCGTAGGTGATGACCAGGACCTTCGGGTCGCCGCCGCGCTTCTCGTAGACGCCCACCTCGCCCACGGGGATGGCCTCGCCCTGCGGCGGCAGCGGGAAGCTCCAGCGCCCGTCCCCCGCCTCGAAGAGGTCGCGCTGCGGGTAGAGGGCGATGGGCTCCACGAAGACGCAGACCCTCCCGTCCACCTTCGCCTCCGCCAGGCAGGTGCGCAGCATCCGCGCCGCGTCGTCGCCGCGCGAGGGGACGGCGACGATCACCCCGGGCAGGTCGCGGAGCACGGCGAGGCTGTCGTCGTTGTGGAAGTGGCCGCCGAAGCCCTTCTGGTACCCCAGACCGGCGACCCGGATCACCATCGGGTTCTTGAGCTGGCCGGAGGAGAAGAAGGAGAGGGTGGCGGCCTCGCCGCGGAGCTGGTCCTCGGCGTTGTGGAGGTAGGCGAGGAACTGGATCTCCGGGACGGGGAGCAGGCCGGAGGCGCCCGCGCCCAGCGCCATCCCGAGGATGGTCTGTTCGTCGAGCAGCGTGTTGAAGACGCGCTTCGGCCCGAATTTCGACCACAGCCCCGCGGTGACGCCGTAGACGCCGCCCTTCTGGGCCACGTCCTCGCCGAACACCAGCAGCTCCGGGTGCTTCTGCATCAGGTCGTGCAGCGCCATCCGGATGGCCTGGCCCAGCGGCCGCGGCCGTTCGCTCTCCGGGGGCGGAGGGCCGTAGCCGGTTCGGGTGGCCTCGGCGGCCACCTTCGCCGGCTGGGAGGGGGCGATGGCGGACATCACCGCGTCGCGGGTGCGCAGCTTGGGGCGCTGCACCGCTTGCGCGGACGCGTCGCGCACCCGGGCCCGGAGGCGCTCCAGCATGGCCCCCAGCGCGGCGCGGTCCAGCACTCCGCTCGCCAGCAGCCTCCGCGCCGCGAGCAGCACCGGGTCGGCGGCCTCCGCCTGGGCCAGCTCGGCGGCGTCGCGGTACTCGGCGTCGGCGTCGCTCCCGGCGTGTCCCCAGAGCCGGACGCAGCGGAGGTGGAGGAAGGCCGGGGAGCGCTTTTCGCGGCAGTGGGCCACTGCCTCCTCCACCACCTCGCACGTCCGGTCCAGGTCCGTCCCGTCCACCTGGAACCAGGCGAGGCCGGGGAGCGCGCGCGCCCGCGCCTCCACCCAGCCCGACGGCGTGCGCACGGAGATGCCGAGGCCGTTGTCCTCGCACACGAAGAGGACCGGCACCGGGAGGCGCTGGTGGGCCGCCCAGCCGGCGGCGTTGAGCGCGCCCAGCGCGGTGGAGTGGTTGAGCGAGGCGTCCCCGAAGGAGCAGACCACCACCGCGTCGCGCGGCCAGGGGCAGGGAAGGCCCAGACGGTGCGCGCGGTCGATGGCCACCGCCATCCCCACCGCTCGCGGCAGGTGCGAGCTGATGGTGCTGGTCTGCGGCAGCACGCCCAGCGGCACCGAGCCGAACACCTTGTGCCGCCCGCCGGAGATGGGGTCGTCCGCCGAGGCGGCGAGCGAGAGGAGCAGGTCCATCACCCCGTCGTGGCCTTCGCGCTGCCGGGCCCGCTCCAGGGAGAGCGCCCCGGACCGGTAGTGAAGGAGGGCCGGGTCGGTGAGCCGGGTCAGCCGGCCCAGCGCGGCGTTGCCCTCGTGGCCGGCGGAGCAGATGGTGTAGTAGCCCTGGTTCCGGGCGCGCAGCTCGTGGGATTCCACGTCCACCAGGCGGCAGAGGAGCTGCGACTCGAACAGCTCCAGGGCCTGGGCGGGCGGCAGCGGCCGGCCGGCGGCCGATGGGGGCGGTGGCTCGAGGTTTTCCTTGACTGCCAGGTCTAGGAGTCTTTGAACGGATTGCCGCGCGCGTTCGAGCGACATGGCGCCGTTCATAGCAGGCGCGGTACACGAAGCGCGGTGATTGCGGTTCCTTCGACCCTGGAACGCCGGCCCCCCGCGAACGGGCGGGAGCTGGCGGAGCTTCGCGCGGCCTTCGGCAGGGACCTGCCGGATTCGCTCTACGCGCTCCTGGAGCAGGCGGACGGGCTGCAGGGGTGGCTGGAGCCGTCCGGGGCGTACCTCTCGCTCTACACCTCGGAGGAGATCGTCCTCATCAACGAGATGTTCCGGGTCAACGTCGCCGGGGCGAGGCAGCTGCTGGTGTTCGCCTCCGACGGCGGGCGGAAGCTGGCGGCGTTCGATCTCCGCGTCCACCCGGCGCCCGTCCTCGGGCTCCCCTTCGAGCTCAAGCGGGAGGAGATGCTCTTCCGCTGCGGGACGCTGGAGGAGATGCTGGACCGGCTCCAGCGCCTGGGCTGGGAGGCGGAGCTGCAGCTGCCCAATCTCTAGCCCCGGCCGGCCTGGCCCGCCGCCATGTACCGCTCGGCCTTCCGGCGGCGCAGCCGGGAGAGGGCCTGGAAGAGCGTGCGGTCCAGCGGGTCCTGCCGCAGCGCCCGCTCGTAGGCGGCGGCGGCGGCCTCCAGTTCGCGCTGCATCTCGTGGGCGCACCCGGCCGCGGCCTCCAGGGCGGCGCGGTTCGCCTTGCGCGGGTAGTTTTTCTGGAACGTCCGGTGGAGCTGGTCCATCTCTGCCTCGCTGAGCCCGTCGGCCATGGCCCGCTCCACCCCGGCCACGTTCCCCTGCGGTGCGTCCAGCTCCGCGCGCCGCACCGGGTCCGCCAGCGTCTGCGCCGCGCGGACGATCCGGTCCATCAGCGCGTCCGCCTCCGCGCACTGCTCCTTCGCCGCGCCCGGAGCCTGGAAGTACCGGAGCGCCCGCCGCAGCTCGCACGCCCGGTTCCGGACGGCGGAGGCGGAGGCGTCGAGCGCCACGTCGAGCAGCACGTACGGGTCCGCGCCCGCCCGCGACGCCCGCGCACCCAGGATCGCCAGCACGTTGCTGGACGTATTGGGCGGCGTGTTGCCGGACGCATTGGCCGGCGTGTTGGCGCGCGCGTTGGCCGGCGTGTTGCCGCGTGCATTCACCGGCGTGTTCCCGCGCGCATTCACCGGCGAATCGCCCTCGCCGGCGTCCCGGCGGGTCTCCAGCGGGACGGGCTCCCCGCGCAGCAGCGCCTCCAGCGCGCGGCGCTGCTCGGCGGTGCGGCGGATGAACTGGACCCCAGCCCCTTCGGACATGGTCCAGGCTGCCGCCTGCTGCGCGCTCACCGGCCGCACCACCTCGCAGTCCAGCGGCAGCACGCCGCCGGCGGGGCCGTGGATGGTGATTCGCAGCGGCGAGAACAGGGGCGGGGCGAAGCCGGCGGCGGCGAGGAAGACGCCGTCCACGGAGAGCTCCAGGCCCTCGGTGGTGCACGGCCGGACGCCGCCGGCCCCCGCCACGTCCACCCGCAACGACGGCCGGGCGGAACGCGGCGGGGGGGCCGGCACGGGCGTGACCCGCCGAGGCTGCGGCGGAGGCTCCGCCAGCAGCGACTGCAGGTCCGCACGGAAGGACTTCGCGTCCGGGTAGCGGTCCTCCGGTCGCTTGGCCAAGGCCCGGACGGTGATCTCCGACCAGCGGGGGTCCAGGCCGGGTCGGAGCGCCGCCGGCGAGACCGGCGGGAGGTCGAGGACGGCGCGCATCAGCTCGGCAGGGTCCTTCTGCCGGAAGGGCAGCTTCCCGGTGGCGAGCCGGTAGGAGATCACCCCCAGCGCGTACAGGTCGGTGCGGCCGTCGACCTGCTCGGCGCGGAACTGCTCCGGGGCCATGTACGACGGCGTGCCGACGATGAAGCCGGCCATCGTCTGGTGGGTGGCGCTCTCCAGCAGCTTGGCCACCCCGAAGTCCAGCAGCTTCACGAACGGAGGCTGTCCGGAGCGCTGGAGCAGCATGATGTTCTCCGGCTTGACGTCCCGGTGCACCACGCCGCGCGCGTGCGCGGCTCCCAGCGCGTCACACAGCTGCATCAACACCGGGGCGGCGTCCGCCGCCTCCATCGGCATGGGCATCCTGGAGAGCGGCTGGCCGTCCAGGTACTCCATCACCAGGTAGTGAAGGTCGCCCTCGCGGCAGAGGTCGTGGATCCGCAGGATGTTCTCGTGGCCGATCATGTTGACCGCGCGCGCCTCGTCGTAGAAGCGCTCCAGCATCTTCTGGTCGCAGCCCAGCGTCGGGTGCAGCACCTTGAGGGCCACCTGGCTCCCGATGACCACGTGGCGGGCCAGGTAGACGGAACCCATGCCGCCGGAGCCGAGGCGGCGGGCCAGCCGGAAGCTGCCGAGCTGTCGCCCGAGCATCTCGTCCTGCTCGCGCGGGGTTTCTGGGATGAACGTGTCGTTTGCCATCGGGGAGCAAGGTACCGCCGGCCCCCCGGACGACGCTGTGAGCTGGTTCACACCGTTCGTGCGAGCCCGCTCACACCCACATCTGCCCCCCGCGCTAAACCAGCAGATCCAGGCGCCCGAGCAGGAAGTCCCGGGCCACGGTCATGTCGTGGACCTCGTCCGGGCCGTCGGCGATGCGGGCGGCGCGCGCCATCCGGTACCAGGTGGAGAAGGGGAGGTCCTCGCTGTAGCCGAGGGCTCCGTGCATCTGGATGGCGTCGTCCAGCACCTGGCAGAGGAGCTGGGCCACCTGGTTCTTCGCCATGGAGGAGTAGGGCCGGGCCTCCTTGTGCTGCCCGCGCTCCATCATCCAGGCGCAGTGCCAGGTCATGAGGTTCCCGGCGTGGATGGCGCGCGCCCCGTCCGCGAACATCTTCTGGATCGCCTGGTGGCGCGCCAGCTCCTTGCCGAAGCTGACCCGGGTGGCGGCGTACTCGCGGCACATGTTCAGCGTGCGCTCCGCCAGGCCCAGCCAGCGCATGCAGTGGGTGAGGCGCGCCGGGACCAGGCGGGTCTGCGCCAGGGCGAACCCCTGGCCGATCTCCCCCAGCACCGCGGAGGCGGGCACCCGGACGCCGTGGAGCTTCAGCTCCGCCTCGCGGTGGTCCAGCACCTCCAGCGCCATGGTCTTCACGTCGCGCAGGTGCTCCACGCCGGGCGCCTTCCGGTCCACCACGAACATGCTGGCGCCGGTCTTCCGGTCGTCGCTGGTGCGCGCCATCACGATCAGGAAGGAGGCGCGCCCGCCGCCCGTGGAGAACCACTTGTGCCCGTCGATCACCCAGTCCGCGCCGTCCCTGCGCGCGGCGGTGCGGAGGTTGCCCGGGTCCGCGCCGGCGCCGGGGGCGGGTTCGGTCATGCAGAAGGCGGAGGAGATCTCCCCGCGCGCCAGCGGGCCCAGGTACCGCTCCTTGATCTCCGCGCTCGCCGCCGCCAGCAGCAGGTCCATGTTCCCCTGGTCCGGCGCGTCGCAGTTGAAGCACTTGGCTCCCAGGAGCGACCGGCCCATCTCGCGGAACAGCGCGCACATCCCCATCACGCCCAGTCCCTGCCCGCCCCACTCGCGCGGCAGGTGCGGCGTCCACAGCCCGGCCGCCCGCGCCTCGCCCTGGAGGGTGCGGAGGGTGTCCGCCTTGCCCTCGCGGTCCTCCTCGACGATGCGCTTCTCGTTGGGGATGACCCGTTCGTCCACGAAGGCGCGGACCTTCTGCCGGAGGGAGGCCAGCGCGTCGGGCAGCTCGAAGTTCATTCGATCTCCAGGGAGGTGTCGAAGGAGGGGTTCACCACGGCCAGGGATTCCTGGAGGCTCTGCTTCAGGCAGTCGGCGATCCGGTCCATCTCGTCCGCGGACAGCCCGCCCGCCCGTAGCTTCGCGGCCAGCGCCGCGTTCAGCTCCTGGACGGTGCCGCCGCTCCGGCCCAGGAGCGCGCGCAGCCGCTCCTGCTCTGCGCCCCGGCGCTCCTGCTGTCCCCGGAGCTGGGTGGCCAGGGTGGTGGCGATGTTGGAGGCGATCAGCACCCGGAACGCCAGCTTCTTGTCCTTCACCGTGGGGTGGAGGTCGGCGATCAGGAACTTCGCCAGCGCCTCCAGGAGCGAAGGTTCGTCCGGCCGCTCCAGCATCGTCAGGCCCCCTTCTCGATCAGGCGGAGCGCTTCGTACTCCATCTCCACCGCCCGCCGCGCGATGGCGATCAGCTCGAGGTCCGACTCCTCGCCGGAGAGGTAGCGTTCGCCCTGCATCACGCTGCCCACGCCCCAGCGCAGGTTCCCCATCACCTCCCACCAGTGGACCTTCCGGGGGTCCACCGCGCGGCCGCTGGCGCGGGCGTAGGCGTCGTAGAAGCGCTCGCGCCGGGCCAGCCCGCCGGCCGGGAGCTGGAGCTGCCCGAAGCGCCAGTCGCGCAGGCACAGCCAGGCCACGTCCTCCATCGGGTCGCCGAAGCGCGCGAACTCCCAGTCCAGCACCGCCGAGAGGCCGGACGGCGTCACCAGGAAGTTGCCCACCCGGAAGTCGCCGTGGACCAGCGTCTCCTCCTCGCCCGCGGGGACGTGGTCCGACAGCCAGCGCAGCGCCAGCTCCACCGCGGGGTGCGGCTCCTTCATCTGGTCCGCCATGAGGCGCGCGAAGGCGAGCGCCGCGGCCGACGGGCTCTTCCCAGGCGGGTACTCGCGGCCCAGCGAGATTCCCGGTGTGCCGGCGCGGGTGACGGTGTGGATCTTCGCCAGCTCGGCGGCCAGCGCTTCCGGGAGCGTCTCCCGCGCCGCCGCCAGGTCCGGGTGCTTCACCACGCGCCGGCCCAGGGCCTCGCCCTCCGCCCAGTCCAGGAAGTACGCGCCCGCGCCCGGCCGGACCAACCCTTCGGAGAGCCAGCGCGCCCGTGGGGTGCGGACGCCGGCCGCCACCGCCGCGCCGATCACCTCGAACTCGTCCTTGCGCCGCACGCTGCCGGGGAGCGACTGGTTGGCGTCGCTGCGGAGCACCATCCGGCGGTCCCCGGCCAACTCACCGCCCGAGAAGGTCAGCTCCACCCGGTAGTTGTCCTGGCAGGCGCCGCCGAAGAGCGGCTGGAGCTCCCGCACCTTCACCTGGGCGCCGGCGCGCTCCGAGAGCAGCGCCTCCACGGCGCCCGCCAGCGCTTCACCGGTTCGCTGCGTTTCTGCCATTTGGACCGCCAGCGGCCTCCCGGCGGCGCGGTATATCGCGTCCCATGTCCGACTCGCTGACGCTCTTCTCCGACCACTACTGGATCAGCCCGTACGCGTTCTCCGCCTTCATCGCCTTCAAGGAGAAGGGGGTCCCCTTCGAGGTGAAGCTCATCAGGCTCCAGGACAAGGAGCACCTCTATGCCGGTTACCGGGACGCCTCCATCACCGCGCGCCTGCCCGCCCTGCGCCACGGCGTCTTCTGGCTGGCCGAGTCCAGCGCCATCGCCGAGTACCTGGAGGACGTCTTCCCGCCGCCGCAGTACCCACGGCTCTACCCGGCCGACCCGCAGCAGCGCGCGCAGGCGCGGATGGTCCAGGCGTGGATCCGGTCAGACCTGATGCCGCTGCGCGAGGAGCGCTCCACCGCCACCATGTTCTACGAACACGCCACCGCCCCGCTCACGGTGAAGGGGCAGGCGGCGGCGGACAACCTGCTGCGCGTGTGCAATCTGCTCGTCCCGGACGGCGCGACCCAGATGTTCCCCACCTGGTCCATCGCCGACGCGGACCTGGGCTTCATGGTCCACCGGTTGATCCTCAACGGCCACGACGTGCCGTCGAAGATCCGGAAGTTCGCCGAGGCCCAGTGGCAGCGGCCCTCCGTGCGGGAGTGGATCGTCCGCGAGCGCCCGCCGTACGTGCCCTACACGTGATCGGCGGTGCAGGGAGGCGCACCCCGCTGCCGCTTTTCTCGCAAATTGCTGAATTTCGCTTCGATTTTCGAGAAGGGGTCACCCATCCAGGGGCCTTCATGGGCTCCCTTAAAGGTCGAAATGCCATGTAAATACGTATGGTTATGAGCGTCTGCCGGCCATTTTTAAGGTCTGGCAACAAACCGTCCACCGATACGAGAATCCATCCAGTTCGTTCCAGCTGCGACCTACCCGCGGCGTCGAAAGGCAGGTTCCTCCGATGGCGTTCCCGATCAGCAGCAAGCCTCCCTCGCAGGCCTCCGTCATCCAGAAGCCGATGTCCGAGCTGACCAAGCCTGCGGCGGCTCCGCAGGCGGCCGCGGCCTCGAGCGCGAACGGCAACTTCGAGAAGGCCCTCGAGGGCGACCAGGTCCTGGGCGGTGGGAAGGGCGGCGGTCGCGTTGGCGGTATCGGCGACCCCACCAGGGCCAACGGAGACTCGTTCGAGGACGTGGCCCAGAAGTCGGGCGGCACGATCCTGAACGTCGACGACCTGCTGGCCTAGCTTCACCCGCGTTTCCGCGGCGTTTCGACTGCGTGGGCCCGCGATCTTGCGGGCTCGCTCGGAAGCGCGGGAACGCAGTAGTGTCCGGCTCGCCCGATGCCGGCCAACACGCTCCCTCCAGACTTGACGGATCCCGGCTACGCGACCCACGGGGCCGACCCGGAGGTCACCGCGGAGCCAAGCGTCACCACCGCCGCTACCGGAAAGCCCATCAAGCCGCTGGAGCGCGGCGAGCCGCTGGGCCGCTACATCATCCTGCGCACGCTGGGCGAAGGCGGGATGGGCATCGTCTACAGCGCCTATGACCCGGAGCTGGACCGGCGGGTGGCGATCAAGCTCCTGAGGCCCAGCGGGAATGCCTCCCCGGAGCGCCAGCTCCGCCTCATGCGCGAGGCGCAGGCGCTGGCCCGCATCTCCCACCCCAACGTGATCGCCGTCTACGACGTCGGCACGCACCGCGACAACGTGTTCGTCGCCATGGAGTTGGTGGAGAGCGGCACGCTCACCGACTGGCTGGAGGAGAAGAAGCGCACCCCGCGCGAGATCATCTCGATCTTCATCGACTCCGGGAAGGGCCTGGGCGCGGCGCACGCGGCGGGGATGATCCACCGGGACTTCAAGCCCGAGAACGTCCTGGTGGGGAAGGACGGCCGCTGCCGGGTGACCGACTTCGGCCTGGCCCGCCTGACCAACACCACCTCCGGCGAGCACCGGCCCATCGGCGAAACGGACGCCACGCCCACCGAGACGGACAGTCTCATGAGCCAACGGCTCACCCGCGCCGGGGCGGTGGTGGGCACGCCGTTGTTCATGTCCTGGGAGCAGTTCCAGGGGCGCGCGGCGGACCAGCGCAGCGACCAGTACAACTACTGCGCCTCGCTCTACTGGGCCCTCTTCGGCTCGCCGCCCCCCGGCCCGTACACCTCCGGGGACAGCCGCGACTCCACGGCCGAGGGACTGGCCAGCCCCACCGGCGGAGCGGCCTTCGCGCCGCAGCGGCTGCGCGACCTGCCCAAGGAACCCCGGCTCCCCGCGCCGGTGCGGCGCGCGCTGCTGCGGGGGCTATCGCTCAAGCCGGAGGACCGCTTCGCCACGATGGAGGTGCTCCTCCGCGAATTGGGGAAGGACCCGCGCGTGGCGCAGCGGCGGTGGGCGCTGGCGGGCGGGGCCGCGGTGGTGCTGGCGCTGGCGGCGGCCACCTATGCCCCCCTCCTGCAGCAACACCAGCAGCTCTGCCGCGGGGCGGAGCGCAAGCTGGAGGGCGTCTGGACGCCCGACCTCCGCGACCAGATCGAGGTGGCCTTCAAGGCCACCGGCGCGCCCTACGCCGCGGACGGCGCCAAGCGCGCCTCCCAGGTGCTGGACCGGTACACGGCCGCCTGGGTGGCGATGCACCAGGAGGCCTGCGAGGCCACCCGGATCCGCGGCGAGCAGTCGGACCAGGTGCTGGCGCTGCGGATGAGCTGCCTGGACCGGCGGCTGCAGCAGGTCTCCGCGCTCACCAAGCTGTTCGCCTCGGCCGATCTCAAGATCGTCGAGAAGTCGGTGGACGCCGCCAACGCGCTGCCGGCGATCGACAACTGCGCCGACATCGAGGCGCTGACCTCGCCGGTGCCCAGGCCCGACGACCCGGTCTCGCAGAGCTTCCTCCCCGCGCTGGAGCGGTCGTTGTCGGAGGCGCGCGCGCTGACGGACGCGGGGCGGTACCGGCAGGCGCTGGAGGTGACCAAGCGGGTGCTGGCGAACCCGGAGTTGGTGAAGCACCCCTGGGCGCCGCTGAACGCCGAGTTGCTGAGCCTGAATGGCTGGTGCGCCTACCGGACCGGGGACTTCGCCGCTGCGGAGCAGATGCTGCGGGAGGCCCTCCTCCAAGCGGAGCGCGGGCGCCACGAGTCCGAACGGCCCCGCATCCTCAGCCGCCTGGCCATCGTGATCGCCCTGGCGACCAACCGCTACGACGAGGCGATCTACCTGGGGCAACTCGGGGAGGCGGTGGCGTCGCGCAGCAACGACACGCACACCAAGGTGGAGCTGCTCAGCCGCCTGGGCCAGATCTACAACAACAAGGGAGACTACGAGCACGGGCGGGCGACGCTTGAGCGCGCCGCGGTGCTCTGCGACCGGTCGCTGGGCCGCGACAACCCGGCCCTGGGGACGGTGCTCCAGGCGCTCGCGGACGCCTACGCCCGGACCGGCGACTACCAGCGGGCGCTGGAGCTGTTGCAGACGTCTCTGGAGATCTCCCAGAAGACCCGGGGGCCCGCGCACCCCAACGCCGGCTATCCCCACCGATCGCTGGCCTACGTGCTCTACCGCCTGGGCGACTACGAGCGCGCCCACGAGCACATCCAGGCGGCGATCAAGATCTGGTCGGACAGCTACGGCCCCGAGCACCCCGAGGTGGCGGACGCGCTGGACTACCTGGCCACCATCCTCCACCTGGACGGCCTGAACGCCGAGGCGCTGGTGGAGGCGAACAAGGCGCTGAAGATCAAGACCAAGGCGCTGGGCAAGGACAACCCCAACCTGTCCTACTCCATGGGCAATATCGGCCAGGCGCTCTTTGGCCTCAAGCGCTACCCGGAGGCGCTGGCCATGCTGGAGAAGGCGGAGGCGATGCAGGAGGCCGCCAAGCTGTCCTCGGAGGAGATCGCCGAGGTGCGCTTCGCCTACGCCCGCGCGCTGTGGGAGACGAAGAAGGACCGGAACCGGTCGCTGGTGCTGGCGGCGGAGGCGCGCGACGGCTTCCGGCGCGGGCACGACAAGCGCAGCGAGGACGAGGCGGACCGCTGGCTGGCCGCCCACGGCGCGGGCCCGACCCACGGGCGGCCGTAGCGCGTCGCCGGCGCTTTTTAGCCTTTGAAGGTGGAGGGGCCGGGGTCGCCGAACGGCTCGTCGCGCTCGCGCACCGCCTCCCGGAAGCCGCGCTCGGCGGCGCGCTGCTGGAAGGCGAACCCTTCGGGCGTGTGGCGGGCGATGCCGTCGAACACCGTGCCCAGGATCTGCGTGGTGTGGAGGCCCTGCGCCATCACCGTCTGGTTGAGCAGCAGCTTGTGCATCACCAGCTGGTTCACCGGGACGCGGGCGATCCGCTGGAGGAGGGATTCGAAGCGCTCGTCCAGGCGGTCGCGCGGGGCGGATTCGGAGGCGAGGCCCCAGGCGGCGGCTTCGGTCCCGCTCAGGCAGTCCCCGGTGAAGAGGAGGCGCTTGGCCTTCTCCAGGCCGATCCGCTGCACCCAGACGGCGGTGGTGGGCACGCCCCAGACGCGCGCCGGCGGGTAGCCGATCTTCGCCTGGTCCTCGATGACCAGCAGGTCGGAGCAGAGCGCCATGTCCGTCCCGCCCGCCACGCAGAAGCCGTGCACCTTGCAGACCACCGGCTTGTCCGAGTGGAACAGGCTCATGAAGCCGCGCACGTTCCGCCGCATCATCTGGAAGTCCACCATCGGGTCCCAGGTCTGGTCCGGGTCGTGGTTCCGGGCGACCACCCCCGGGTCGAGCGGCGAGCCCGGGGTCCAGCGCGCGGGGGCGCCGCCGCCCTCCTGGGACACCCGTTCGGCGCTGGAGACCAGGTCGTAGCCGCCGCAGAAGCCCTTGCCGTTGCCGGAGAGGGCGATGACGTGGATGGCGGGGTCCAGGTTGGCGCGCTCCACGCACGCCTCCAACTCCACCGGCATCTGGAGGGTGATCGCGTTCCCGCGCTCGGGGCGGTTGAGCGTGATGCGGGCGATCCGACCGTCCGCGGCGTACGTCATCGTGGTGAGGTCCATGGCGCGGCGGACCTTACCTCCCGGCGGTGTGCGGGGGTGTTCGCGCTCCGCCGCGTGCGCATCTTCCTCCGAGAGGAGGTCCGGGCGATGCGCGTGCGGAGGAGTCGATGGTTCGGCAGTGCGCCGGTGGCGCTGTTCTCGCTGGGGGTCCTCGTGGGAGCCGCGTGGCGGCGGCGGACGCCAGGCGGGGAGCGCACGCGCCGGCCCTCCATGCGGACAGCCGGGCCGCCGAAGGCCAGGAGCTTGACCCCGGAGCAGGCCTGGCAGCCGGGGGCCGAGCGGGCGTCCGTGATCGGGTACGAGCGGGCACCCGCGCCACCGCCGTCGCCCGAGCCCGAGGCGCCGGGTGGTGCGCCGGGGCACCGCATTCTCAACGGGTGAGGCGGTTTTTGCCGGAGTGTTGTCGCCGGGGGCGAGAACGCGGGGCCTCCGGAGGGCGATGACCTCCGTATGAAGATCGGCCCTTCGCCGCGGCCCCCCACGACGGCCCAGACCAGCGCGGCTTCTTTCGATCCGAAGAATCCCCAGGACGTGCAGGCCCTGGCGCGGCAGTACGCCCCCATCCGCTACCTGCACCCCTCCGAGCAGTACAAGCCTGGCGAACCGCTGGACTTCATCCACGACGCGCGCGTCCGCGAGCACAAGAGCTGGTGGCCGGACAGCACGCTGGACGGCTTCGATGAGGGGCAGATCGACCCGTCGCGGCTGCGCGGGCTTCAGAAGGACAACCTGTACCTGGACCTGAAGGATTCGGACGCGGCGCGGAAGGGGAACACCGCCACTTCGCCGACGCTGTACCAGTACGACGCGAAGTCCCGGACGATGACCTACTGGTTCTTCTACCCGTACAACCACGGGCCGGGGCCGGGGCGCCTCAGCCACGAGGGAGACTGGGAGCGGCTCACCGTCCAGTTCGACGCGCAGCAGAAGCCCACCGAGGTCCGGTACAGCTCGCACGACGGCTCCGTGTCGCGGCCGTGGGCCCAGGCGCCCAAGGAGAACGGCCGGCCGGTGACGTACGTGGCCGAGGGCAGCCACGCCAACTCGCCCGACACGAAGAGCACCACCGCGGTGGAGGTGGGGGGCATCCCCATCGCCACGGACCGGTACGGGAAGGGCCAGCGCGTGGACGGCGCCCGCCAGCCGTTCCGCGACATCACCGCCGAGCCCTGGTACGGCACCCGCATCCACTGGGGCCAGCGCGGCGCACTCGCCGCCGCCGGCCAGGAATTCACCAGCGGCCCCACCGGGCCGTCGCCGACCAAGGGTCCGCTGAAGTAGCGCGCGGAAAGCGTGCCGGGCGTTGCACACCGTGCAGCGTCCGTGACAGTGGGGCGGGACGGTCCCCTCTCAGGGAGCGCTGGTACGCCTGCTGCACGAGGCCGGGGCATGAGGCTCCCTCTCCTTTTCGCGGCGGTGGCGTTGGCGGTGGCTGGCTGCGCTCCTCCTCCTCCCGGGTTCGCCCGGCTCGGGTCCTTCCAGCTGGAGTACTTCGGCGGCGGGGGCTCCGAGTCCCTGGCGCTGTTCCGCTACGACCAGGAAGCGAATGGTTGCCAGGCGCTCGACCAGGACTTCTCGATCGACCTGAACGGAGCGCCCGCGAGCTTCATCTGGCGCGGAGGGTCCACGCCGACGTTCCCATTCGGGATCGCCCGGTGCGATTCGCCCGGCGCGCAGCTTCCCGCGCCGCTCGTCTTCGGCCAGGCCGTGACCATCACTGCGACCACCGGTGGGGAATCCGTGGTGATGGAGATCGAAGGCGTGGGCTCGACGCTGGGCGCGCACCCCATCCTGGCGCCGGGTGAGGTCGTGCACCGCGGCCAACTCGTGCGACTGGCCATCGACCCGGGGTTCGACCGCGTGCAATGGGAGGGAACGGCAGAGGTTTCGGTGGAGACGCAGCAGTTCACCAGGTCGGAGTCCGTCCCGGTGGCGCCTCCTTCCGCAGCCGGGGAACTGGAGGTGCAGATCCCGATCACGTTGCCCGCGGGGCCCACGCACATCCTGCTCCGGCCGAAGGCGCACCCGGTGAACACGCGCTGCGAGGGGATCGACTCCTGCATCGTCCCTGAAACGATTTCGGTGCACGTCGACGTGGTGGTGAACACGGTCCCGTAGCTCCGCCCGCATGAAATTTCCTCTCCTTGGCGTGTCGATGGCGGTGGTCGTGGCCGGCTGCACCCCTCCCGGGTTCGCCCGGCTCGAACCCTTCCAGCTGGACTTCTTCCCCAGCTCGCTTTCCAAGTCCTTGGCGATGTTCATCTACAACCAGGGCACGCATGGCTGCCAGACGCTCGACCAGGACTTCTCGGTCGACATGAACGGAGAGCCTGCGTTCGACGTCAAGCGCGGAGGGCCCGCGTCGGAGCTCGTGTTCGGAGTCCGGTGCGAGTTCCCCTTCGCGGAGCTTCCCTCGCCGGTCGTCTTCGGCCAGACCGCGACCATCACCGCGACCTCTGGCGGAGACACGGTGCTGATGGAGATGGAGGGCGTAGGCACGAAGCTGGACGCCCACCCCATCCTGGCGCCAGGTGAGGTCGTGCACGCCGGCCAACTCGTGCGGCTGGCCATCGACCCGGGGTTCGACCGCGTGCAGTGGAGGGACACGGCCCTGGTTACCATGGGGCAGTACCCGGACACCCTGTGGGAGCACGTCCCGATCGCGCCTCCCTCCGCGGCCGGGGTGCTGGAGGTGCAGCTCCCGGGCACGATGCCCCCGGGGCCCACGAACATCGCGCTCCTGGTGCAGGCGCACCCGGTGGTCACGCGCTGCGAGGGGGCCGGCTCCTGCGTCGTCCCCGACACGCTGTCGGTACAGCTCGACGTGTTGGTGGACACGGTCCCGTAGCTCCAAAGACCATGAGACTTCCTCTCCTTGGCGCGTCGATGGCGGTGGTCGTGGCCGGCTGCACTCCGCCCGGGTTCGACCGGCTCGGCCCCTTCGAGCTGGCGATCGCCGAGGCCGGGCTCAGCCAGATGAGGGTCACCTTCCTGTACGACGAGGCGAAGCAGGGCTGCCAGATGCTCGACGCGGACTTCTCGGCCGAGATGAACGGAGCGGCGGCGGTCTCCGTCTCCCCCGGAAAGGTCTCGCTGAGGTTTCCGTTCGAGGGCGAGTGCGAACCTCCCCTCGCGATCGTCCCCCGGCCGGCCGTCTTCGGCGAGACCGCGACCATCACCGCGACGTCCGGTGGGGACGCGTTGCTCGTGGAGGTCGAGGACCTGGGCGCGACGCTGGGCGCTCACCCCATCCTGGCGCCGGGGGAGGTGGTGCACGCCGGTCAGCTCGTGCGGCTGGCCATCGACCCTGGGTTCGACCGCGTCCGGTGGGGGGACACCGCGACGCTCTCCGTGGAGCAGGGCTCGAGCGTCATTTGGGGGATCGTCCCGGTCGCGCCTCCCTCCGCGGCCGGGGTGCTGGAGGTGCAACTCCCGGACACGATGCCCCCGGGGCCCACGAACATCGCATTCTGGCCGCAGGCGCACCCGGTGAGCACGCGCTGCGAGGGCGCCGGCGGGTGCGCCTTCAGCCCGGCGGTGGTGGAGTTCAAGGTGGTGGTGGACACGGTTCCGTAGCTCCGCCCGGCCGCCGGCGTGCACCGCGCGCTGCACACATTGCGCACCATTCAGGGCAGCAGGACGAGGGCCCTGCTCTGGGAGGAGGGGTGGTACGTCCACTGCATTCAAGTCCGGGGCATGAGACTTCCTCTCCTTGTCGCGTCGATGGTGACCATCGTGGCCGGCTGTACTCCGCCCGGATTTGCCCGGCTGGAGCCATTCGAGGTGATGTTCCTCCAGCAGGGGACCACCCACACCGAGGTCAGCTTCCAGTACAACCCGGAGGAAAACGGCTGCCAGACCCTCGAAGGCTTCTCGGTCCAGCTGAACGGGGCGGACTCGATCGGCTCGAACCCCGGAGAGAACAAACCGCGGTGGCCCTTCGGGCTCGGGTCGGATTGTGTCATCCCCTTCGCGGTGCTCCCCCGGCCGGAGTCCTTCGGCGAGACGGCGACCCTCACCGCGACCTCGGGCGGGGATACCGTGCTCATCGAGGCCGAGGACTTCGGGAGGACATTGGGGGCGCGGCCCATGCTGGCACCCGGTGAGGTGGTGCACGTCGGCCAGCGCGTGCAACTCGCGCTCGACCCGGGGTTCGATCGCCTGAGCTGGGGGAACATCGCGGTGATGTCCGTGCAACAGGGGTCAGCCCTCTCGTCGGAGTGGACCCCGATCGAGGCACCCTCCGCGGCCGGGGTGTTGGAGGTGCAGCTCTCGAACAAACTGCCTCCCGGGCCCACGCGCGTGGAGGTGGGGACGGACATCCTTCCCAGGATCACGCGCTGCGAGGGCACCAACTTCTGCTCCTTCCCCGGCCGGGTGGCGGTGAGCATCGACGTGGTGGTGAACACGGTGCCGTAGGCTCAGGGCTTCGAGCGGAGCAGCTCGCGGACGGCGGCGGGCCCGCGCGAGCGGAGCGCGGCGTAGAGGGCGAGGGCCGGGACGCGGGCCTGTGCCTGGAGCGCCTGCCAGCGGCGCTCGGAGGCGGGGAGCCCGGAGGTGCCCAGCGCCTCGCCGAGCGCGGCCAGCACCACCTGCTCCGTTGGCTCGGCGAGGACGTAGTCGTGGTCCGAGAGGTGGTTGATGGCCGCCTCGATGGGTGGTGGGCGCGCCAGCTTCCCGTCGCTCCGGAGCAGGCCGCGCTGCACCGGGTCGACTCCGGCGAGGAGCGCGGCGGCGCGGAGGAAGCCGGCCACCTTCTCCTCGTTCAGGTGCGGCGGTTCATGCGCGCCGGCGACGGAGACGGCGAGGTCCGCGGAGAGACCGCGGTGGAGGACCTCGGCGAGGATGAAGATGTGGTGGGAGGCGGTGCCGGCGATGGTCGCCTGGTCCAGCTCCGTCCCGTCCGCGCGCCACTGGAGGCACCAGGTCTTCATGGAGTCGTGGAGGATGGGCGCGGCGATCACCAGGTCGTGGTCGAGGTCGGTGATGCCGTAGCGCTTGCGGTAGTTGGTCTCCAGGTCGAGCGCGGACTGGAGGTTGAACGCGGTGTGTTCGGCCAGGCCGCCCGGGTAGGAATGGTGGCCGCCGGTGATGCCGCCGGGGGCGGCGAGGAAGGACTGGGGGGCCTTGGCCGGGTCGGGGAGGGGAGGGAAGAGGCCGGTGGGCGCGACCTTGGCGGGGTCGATCAGGCCGGCGGTGGCGAGCGCCTGGTGCGCGCGGGTCCGAGCCGCCGCGTCCGGGTAGCGGGACATGAAGGTGGGGGCGGGGTTGGCGAGCAGTGCCTTCACCGCGGCCTTGAGCGCCGGCTCGTGGAGCTGCGCCGCCTGGGACTCGATGAAGGCGAGCGCGGCCTTTGCGAAAGAGGAGGTGCGGGCGATCGTCTCCGCCCGCGCGTTGCCCTCCTGGGCTGCAGCGGTGGACGCGAGGAGAACGAGGACCAGGGAGCGGAGATCGAACATCCGGGGAATGTACCGGGAGCGGTAACCTCCGGGGATGGCGAGCCTGGTCGGCCACGGAGCGCTTGGGTTGCTGGTGGCGCGCTACGGCGTGCCGGCGCGGGTGCGCTCGTGGTCGGCGCTGGGGATGGTGGCGCTGTCGATGTTGCCGGACGTGGACGTGGTCGCCTTCGCGCTGGGTATCCCGTACGCCGCGCCGTTCGGCCACCGGGGGGCGACGCATTCGTTCCTGTTCGCGGCGGTGGCGGGTGCCCTGGTCGCGCTCGCGGTCCGATCGCCCCGGCTCATCCCCTGGTGTGCGGTCCTGGTGGCCACCCATCCGCTCCTGGACGCGCTCACGGACGGCGGGCTGGGCGTGGCACTGCTCTGGCCCTTCAGCGACGCGCGGTTCTTCTTCCCCTGGCGGCCGATCCCGGTCTCGCCCATCGGCCCTGGGTTCCTGTCCTGGCGCGGGCTGCGGGTCGCGGCGGTGGAGGTGTTGATCTTCGCACCGGTGTACGTGGCGGCGCTGTGGCCGCGGCCCAGGAGGCCAGGGTAGCCCTTTGTTTTCACTGGCGGCGTACCCATGTTCGTCCGCCATATGCCGGCGACGGGTGCGGTAGCGGCGGTGATCCTCCGGGCGGCGCTGGCCGCCGTCCCGGTCACGGAGATCGGGGGGGCCAACGCGCTGACACTTCCAGCGCAGCGACACCTGGTCCGGGTGGTGCACTCGAACGGAACGGCGAGCCTGCTCCTGGCCATCCAGCAAGACGGGGCCGGCGGGCACGGCCTGGGGTTCTTCCGGAGCGACGACGAAGGATTGAGCTGGGGCTGGATGGCGGCCATCCAGGACGACCCCACCGAGCGCGATACGCCCGACATCATCCAGCTCGGGCAGGACATGGCCCTCGTCTATTCGTACGAGGGACCGGCGCTCGGCGGCTCCACGCGACACGACGTGTACTACCAGCGGTGGCGGTACCAGTCCGCGACGCAGTCGTTCACGCCGGACCCACCGCTCCGGGTGTTCGATTCCACCTCGAGCTCCACCGCCTACTACCGCGCCGAGATCGCCGCTGACTCCGCCGGGCGGCTGTGGGTGCAGGCGTTCAGGCTCAACGCGAACGGCACGCACGCGGCGGCGATCGCGGTCAGCCAGAACGGCGGCCAGAGCTTCACT
>DATBSS010000405.1:0-10844 GCA_036559665.1 Myxococcaceae bacterium | reverse complement strand
GCCCAGAGGGCACTAGACAGTGGGGGAGGCAGGCCATCAACCCTCTCAAGATGTGGTGTGAGCTCCAAGACGGCGGCGGCCTGAGCGGCCCGTACATCGAGTGGTGGCCCTCGGACACCGTGAAGGGCATCCTCGGACCGCAGCCCGAGGAGCGAAAGATCAAGGGCTGGTACGAGAACGGAGAGCCGGTCGGCGACTGGCAGTTCTGGCACCAGGATGGAGGGCTCGACCGCGTCGAGCATCACCGCCCCCGGTCCGCGGCGCCTCCCCAGGAGGTCCGCCAGTGTGGCTGCCAGGGTTTGTTTCCCCTGCGGTGCAGTGATTCCATGTGCGGCGTCCGATTCGGAAAGGGAGGCGAAGCGAGGTACTAGGCAGGGCGTGACGCCAGCCGCCGCCCGGTGCCACACGCGGGCAGCAGCGGGCACGGCGCGCAGGTGGCCCGCGCCGGCTTCAGCGGGCAGGCGCCGCTCATCCCGAAATGGCAGAGCGCGAAGTCGTATTTCACCGGGTCAGCCGGGTCGAGGCGCCGCAGGGCGGCGGTGATCTCCTCCGCCGTCCTCCACCCCGCCGTCTTCCGCCGGGTGAAGCCCAGGTGCCGCGCCATCCGGTGGATGTGCGTGTCCAGCGGAATGACCAGCCGGGCCGGCGAGACCTTCGTCCAGATCCCGAAGTCCACCGGGTCCGGCCCGCGCACCATCCAGCGCAGGTAGAGGTTGAGCCGCTTCGCCGCGCCCCCGCCCACCGCCGGCAGCAGGTGGTGCAGCCCGCGCTCCTTCCCCAGCGCCCTCCGCAGCTCCGGCATCGGCGCCCCGGCTCGGATCGCCCGCGTGAACCCGCCCAGCGCCTTCTCGATCGAACCGCCGGACGCCTCCAATTGCTCCAGGAAGAGCGCCTCCAGCGAACCGAACTTCCGTAGCGTCGCTCCGATCCCCAGTAGCAGCGCCGCGATGTCCGTCCCCACGTTGAAGCGGTACACGAACGGGCGCAGCCAGGCTGCCGCCTCCTTCACGGTCAGCGCACGCACGAACTCCGCTGGCGACGCGCCCATCCGCGTGTGGAGCTCGTCCAGCTTCGGCTTGAACAAGTCCACCCGCCCGTACGCCAGCGACGCGCAGATCAGCGCGCTCACCTCGATATCTCTCGGGTCCGGGTACCGGTGGGGAATCTCCACCGGATCGAACGCCAGCCGCTCCGCGTGGGGATATCCGGCCAGGAACGCGTCCAGCACGTCCCCCAGGGCCCTGCTCACCGCGACAGCTCGCGCACCAGGTGGCCCAGCTCCGGGAGGATGAGCGCGTCCAGCGCCAGCCGCGCCGCCTGCGGCGACCCCGGCAGCGCGAACACGATCGCGCCCTTGTACGTCCCCGCCGCGGCGCGCGACATCATCGCCGGGCTGCCGATCTCCTTGAACGACAGGTACCGGAACAACTCCCCGAACCCGGGCAGCGCCTTCTCGAACAGCGGCGAGAGCGCCTCGATGGTGGTGTCCCGCCGGCCGATCCCGGTGCCGCCGTTGAACACCACCGCCCGCGCGCCGGAGGCGATCCCCTCGTCCAGCGCCGCCCGGATCTCCGCCGGCACGTCCTTGATCACCTTCCGCCCGGCGATCGAATGCCCCACCGCCTCCAGCATGTCCACGATGGTCTGGCCGCTCTCGTCGCGCGACTCGTCCCGGCTGTCCGAGCACGTCACCACGAAGCACGCCACCGACGCCGGCGCGTGCGCCTTGTGCTCCTCCGCGGCGTGCGAGTGCCCGTGCCCGTGGTGGTGATGGCCTCCGTGGTCGCCGTGCTCCGGGTCGTGCCCCATGCAGCCCTCCTACGGGTTCGGATCGAACCCTTCCAGGATCAACTTCCCATCCTCCACCAGCACCTTGAAGGCGGGCTGGTCGTCGCACACCCCTGGCGACGTCAGGTTCCTCCCGGTCTCGAAGTCGAACCCCACCTCGTGGCACGGGCAGACGACCATCTGCTTCTCCAGCCGCCCGCCCGAGAGCAGGCAACCGGCGTGGTTGCACCAGTCGTCCAGCGCCATGTACTTCCCGCCCACACGCGCAAGCACGACGTTCTTCTTCCCGATCTGGAACCCCCGCATCTCGTTGTCCCTGAGATTGGCGGGGCCCAGGTTGATCCGCATGGACTCTCCTTCTACCGCAGACTCCGCCGGACCCAAGCCCGGCGACCCCGCGGCCGGCGACCGCCCGGACCCACGCCCTGAAGACAGCCGGGCCGCAGGCCCGTATCGTGTACCCGTGGAGACCGCCGACAAAGCCCACGTCATCCGCGTCCTCCGGGAGATCGCCGTCCTCCTCCAGGTGAAGGGCGAGAACGCCTTCAAGTCCCGCGCCTACGAGATCGCCGCCGACCGCCTCGCCGGCTCGCAGGAGGACCTGGCCACGCTGGTCCAGCAGAACCGCCTCCAGGAGATCCCCGGCATCGGATCCGCGCTCTCGGAGAAGATCTCGGAGCTCGTCCGCACCGGGAAGATGGCGTACCACGACCAGCTCAAGGCCCAGTACCCGCCCGGCATCACCGAGCTGATGAAGGTCCCGGACCTGGGCCCCAAGAAGGCGGCGCTGCTCTGGGAGCAGCTCGGGATTGGCGACGTGGACGGCCTGGAGAAGGCCTGCAAGGCGCAGCAGCTCCGCGGCCTGAAGGGCTTCGGCGAGAAGAGCGAGTCGAAGATCCTGGCCGGCATCGAGGTCTACCGCCGCGCGGTCTCCGAGCCCGACCGCCGCCGCCTGGGCGACGTGCTCGCCATCGCCGAGGAGATCCTGAACCAGGTCCAGAAGATCCCCTTCGTGAAGCGGGCGGCGCTGGGCGGGAGCGTGCGGCGGTTCCGCGAGACGGTGGCCGACGTGGACCTGATCGCCTCCGCCGACCCGGCCCACATCCAGGCGGTGATGAAGGCCTTCTCCGCGCACGACCAGGTGCGGGAGGTGCTGGCCTCGGGCGATTCGAAGACCTCGGTCCGGCTGTTCAAGGGCGACCTCCAGGTGGACCTCCGGGTCGTCCCGGACGAGGACTTCGCCACCGCCCTGCACCACTTCACCGGCTCCAAGGCCCACCACATCCGCCTGCGCGGCCTGGCGCAGGACCGCGGCCTCAAGATCTCCGAGTGGGGCGTGCACCGCGGCGAGGAGAAGCTCCCGGTGCCGGACGAGAGGGCGCTCTACGAGCTGCTGGGCATGCAGTACGTCCCGCCGGAGCTGCGCGAGGACTGGGGCGAGGTGGAGGCCGCGCTCCAGCGCCAGCTCCCCGAAGACCTGATCTCCATGGGCGACATCGCCGGCAACGTGCACAGCCACAGCACCTGGTCGGATGGGCGCAACTCGCTGGAGGAGATGGCGAACACCGCGCGCGCCATGGGCCTGCGCTACTACACCGTCACCGAGCACAGCCAGTCCGCCGGCTACGCGGGCGGCCTCACCTACGACCGGCTCCAGCGGCAGTGGGCGGAGATCGACGCGCTGAACGAGAAGCTGGTGCCGCACGGCTTCCGGCTGCTCAAGGGCATCGAGTCCGACATCCTGGAGGACGGCCGGCTGGACTACCCGGACTCGGTGCTGGAGAAGCTGGAGGTGGTGATCGGCTCCATCCACGTCCGCCACGGGCTGGACGAGGAGGGGATGACGAAGCGGGTGCTGGCCGCGTTCGACAACCCGCACCTGCACATCCTGGGGCACCCCACCGGCCGGCTGATCAACGAGCGCGCCGCCTACGGGCTCAAGATGGAGGCGGTGCTGGACCGGGCGGCGGAGCGGGGCGTGGCCATCGAGGTCAACGGCAGCCCGCACCGGATGGACATCAAGGCGGACTACGTGCGGATGGCGCTCCAGCGCGGCGTGCGCCTGGTCGCCAGCACGGACGCCCACGCCACGTCGGAGCTGTCGTTCCTCACCTACTCGGTGGGCACGGCGCGCAAGGGCTGGGCCCGGCGTTCGGACATCCTGAATACCCGGTCCGCCGACGAATTCGTGGCCACGCTGCGCTCCATGCGCCGGCACTGAAGAGCGACAGCCGGAACGGAGCGCGCGCCCCCAAGCCATGTTAGAAACGCGGGGTCGCCCCTGGGGGGGGCCGCACCTCTCTCATGCCCTGCACCAAATGCGGGACGGACCACGATCCGGACCGTCCCTGTCCTCCAGCACGAGCGTCCGTTCAGCCGATGGCCTCGACGGAGGTGGTGCATTCAGAGCCCGAGTCCGAGGACCAGCTCCCTCCCCCACCCCAGGTCCGGCCGCTCACCCCGCCGCCCGCCACCCTGAGTCCCGCCGCCAAGGCCGGCGCGGCCGCCCTCGCCAAGGAGATCGCCGAGGAGCTGGCGGAGACCCAGCAGCGGCCCATCCCGCAGAAGGAGGTCGCCGTCGAGTCGGACCCGCTGATCGGCACCACCATCGGGAGCTTCAAGATCGTCCGGCGGCTGGGGAAGGGCGGGATGGGCACCGTCTACCTCGGCGAGCAGACGGTCATCGGCAGCAAGGTGGCGGTGAAGATCCTCCACGCGCACCTGGCCTCCAACCACGGCCTGGTCCAGCGCTTCTACGCCGAGGCCCGCGCGGTCAACCTGATCGGCCACGAGAACATCGTCAGCATCTTCGACATGAACGTGGTGCCGCCCAGCCGGTACTACCTGATCATGGAGTACCTGGAGGGCAAGCCGCTCACCTCGCTGCTGAAGGGGCCGGTGTCGGCGGCGGTGGCCATCCCCATCCTCATGCAGGTGTGCGACGCGCTGCAGGCGGCGCACTCGAACGGCGTCGTCCACCGCGACCTCAAGCCGGAGAACATCTTCCTCATCAAGCGCGGGCGGAACGAGCACTTCGTGAAGATCCTCGACTTCGGGATCGCCAAGCTCTACGCGTCCGAGGAGGGTCGCGAGGTCAGCGAGACCGCCGCCGGGATGCTGGTCGGCACCCCGGAGTACATGTCCCCCGAGCAGTGCGTCGGGGCGCCGGTGGACGGGCGCGCGGACGTCTACGCGCTGGGGATCATCTCCTACCTGCTGGCCACGGGCCGGCTGCCGTTCTCCGGCGGCGGCCTGACCTCGCTGCTGCTGGCGCACCGGGAGCAGGTGCCGCCCACGCCGCACGACGTGGACCCCAAGGTGCCGGTCCCCTGGTCCTCCACGATCATGCAGGCGCTGGCCAAGAAGCCCCAGGACCGGTTCCAGGACGCGGGCGAGATGCGGGATGCGCTGGAGCGCGCGCTGGAGTCCACCAAGCCGCGCCAGTCCGGGACCAGCTCCCACCGGGCCGTCATCCCCACGCCCGACCCGGCGCCCCAGGCCGAGCTGGTGGTGCGGACGCCGCAGCCGTCCGACTCGCGCCATTCCGCCGCCTTCATGGCCTCCGTCTCGCTCGCCTCCGGGCAGGAGATGGCGCGGCTGCGCTGCGTGGACGTCTCCCGCGGCGGCGTCTTCCTCTGCGCCGAAGGCGCGCTCCCGCCGGTGTTCTCCCGGGTGAAGCTGGCGCTGGAGCTGGAGGGCAACCTCCTCAAGTGCGAGGCGGAGGTGGTGCGCCACGTCTCCCCGGAGCAGGCCAAGGCCTGGAACATGTCCCCCGGCTTCGGGGTGCAGTTCGTGGACACCGCGCCCTCCTTCCGCGAAGCGATCGCCCGCGCGCTCCAGGGGATGCCGGTGCCGGCCAAGCCCGCGCCCGCGGCCCGCACGGTGGACGACGACGCCGCCGCCGAGCCGCTGCTGGAGTACTATCGGAGGCGGGTGAGCGGCGACCACTATGTGGTCCTCTCCATGGCGGCGGACTCGGAGATCGCCGACCTGCGCGCCCGCGCGCGCGACGCCCGGCGGGACCTGGAGTCGCTCCGGCTGCGCCGCCTCTCCCCGCGGCAGGAGGGACAGGTGCTCACCGCGCTGGAGCGGCTGGGGGCGGCGACGGAGGTGCTGGGCACCGCCCAGCGGCGCGCCGAGTACGACGCCCACCGCGGCAACTTCAAGGGCGTGGCCCGCTGCATCTCCGCCGGACTCACCGTGAGCGACCTGGAGTCGCTGCGCGGCGCCTACCTCTCCTCGCACCGCGGCTCCGACTCGCGGGCGCAGATCCACTTCTCCACCGGCCAGGCCTGGGAGACGAAGGAGAGCTTCGACGAGGCGCTGGCCGAGTTCGAGCGCGCGCTGGCCCTGGACCCGCTCAACCTCCGCTTCCACCAGCGGTACTGGGCGCTCAAGCGCCGGGTGGCAGGGCCGAAGCGATGATCGGCCGCAGCGGCCGCGCCGCGACCGCCGCGCTGCTCCTCGCCTCCGCCGCGCTGGGCGCCCCGCCCCCGCCCTCGCCGAAGAAACCCACCAACGCGGCGCTGCGCAAGGCGTTCGAGAACAACGCGCGCTCGGTGGTGGAGGTGAAGGGCCCGCACGCCTCCGGCGCCGGCGTGGTGGTGGGCCGGGGCGGGCAGGTGCTCACCTCGGTGGACTTCGTCAGCCTGGAGGAGGCGACGGTCATCGTGAACGGGCAGTCGCTGCACGCCCGGGTGGTGATGGCGTCCGCGGAGCTGAAGGCGGCGGTGGTGGTGGTGGACCCGCCTTCCGCCGGCGCTCCCGACGCGGGGACTCCTCCCGGCGCAGGGGCCCCGCCCGAGCTCCGCGCCGCCGCGGTCCGGCTGGACGAGACGTTCACCGCCGGCACGGAGCTGGTGGCCATCGCGCGGGACGAGGCCGGCGCGCTCCAGCCGCGCCTGGCGGAGATCTCGAAGGGCCGGAAGGTCACCTCGCCGTTCGTGGAGGTGAACGTGCCGCTGCCCAAGGGGACGCCGCTGTTCGACGCCCAGGGCCGGCTGGTGGCCATCGCGGTGCAGCGGAGGAAGTCCAGCTCGCGCGCGCTGCCGGTGCCGGAGGTCAAGGGCCAGCTGGCGCAGGGGGAACCGCCGTGAGCGCCGCTGCCGCACCCGCCGCGCGCTTTCCGCGGACCGCCGTCCAGGAGGCGATGGCCGCGTGGGCGGCGGCCTTCCTCACCCTGCTGGCGGCGTTCGTGCTCCTGCCCGACTACGCCAAGCTGGTGGCCACCGTCACCTTTCTCTACTTCCCGCTGTGGGCCATGGACCGGCGCGGCGAGGACTACGCCGACTACGGGGTGACGCTGCGGCGGTGGAAGGCGGACCTCAAGATGTTCGGCGCCTTCGCCGCCGTGGTGTTCCCGCTCTTCGTG
Source organism: Myxococcaceae bacterium (assembly GCA_036559665.1). Lineage (GTDB taxonomy): Bacteria > Myxococcota > Myxococcia > Myxococcales > Myxococcaceae > DASRBA01. Next base: position 3,685 of record DATBSS010000405.1, on the reverse strand, counting down.
CTGGCGTTCGTCGGCTTCTTCCTGGTGCTGCCCCGCCTGCCGCCGGAGTGGCGCGCGCTGCTCTCGCCGGTGCACGGCCCGCTGGCCTTCCGGCCCCAGCTCCCGGTCCGCTTCGGCGAGTGGGTGGTGGACCAGCTCTTCGTGGTCGCGCTCCCCGAGGAGTTCTTCTACCGGGGCTTCATCCAGACGCGCCTGCGGGACGCCTGGCCGCAGGGGAAGGTGGTGTTCGGCGCCCGGCTGGGCCCGGCCTTCTGGCTCACCGCCGCGCTCTTCGCCCTGGGGCACCTGGCGGTGTTCCAGGTCTGGCGGCTGGGCGTGTTCTTCCCCGCCCTGCTCTTCGGCTGGATGCGCGAGCGCAGCGGCACGGTGGTCGGCCCCACGCTCTTCCACGCCTCCGCCAACCTCCTGGAGAAGGTGCTGGAGGCCACGTTCCTGGGACTCGTTTGAGGGCTCACCTCGGCGGCTGCGCGCCCTGGACCCCCAGCACGGCGAGCCGCGGGCCGTGCTCCAGCAGCACCAGCGGCGGGTACCCGTACTGGCGGAGCCAGCCGAGCGCCCACCGGTCATCGAGCGGGACGCAGATCCGGACCTGGTCGGCCGGCATGCTCATCGCCAGTTCCCGGGTCGGCCCGGAGCGGTCGGAGATGCCGAAGACCTGCCGCGCCTCCCCCCGCTCGTAGAGGGTCTGGTTGGTCATCATCACCGTCGGCCACACCATCCAGTACCACCCGGCGACGTGGGTACAGCGCGCGCTCACCACCTCGGGGGTCAGCGACGCGATGCCGTCCAGCTGCGGCCGGATCTTCGAAGGCGCCGGCGGCCCGAACGTCCACGCGGACCCCACCATCACGCCGGCCGCCGCCACCGCGCAGGCGGCGCGGTAGGGCCACCCGGCCAGGGCGCTCGAGAGCGGCACGAACACCAGCGCCAGCAACCCCACCTCCAGGAACGGGAGCATGGGCTCCACGTACCTCCCGGCGTACAGGTTGGCCGCGACGTGGCTGAGCGACCCTGCCAGCAGGAAATAGCCGGTGCTGGTCACCACGATGGCGCCGAGGATCCGCGCCGGCTCCGCCGTCTCCCGGCGCCACCGGGGGCTGAGCACCATGGCCGCCGCGCCGGCCGCGCCGAGGGCCAGGCAGACCCAGACCAGGTGCTGGGGCTTGAGGTCCGCCGTCCACAGATTTCGCCCCAGCTGCATCCACCCTTTCGGCCACTCCGCGATGGGCAAGGGGTTGAGCGTGGTGGCGCGCGGACCGGTGAGGCCGGACCGGTTCGCCACGTACGCGGTCAGGCCGCCGAAGATGCCCCACCCGGTCTGCACGGCCCCGTCCAGGAGCGCCTGCCGCCGCGCCTCGCCGTGGTGACCCAGCGCGATGGCCAGCCCGCGCGCCGCGACCAGCGGGACCAGGTACAGGCACATCGCCGCGTTCACCCAGTGGCCCGCGAGCATCAGCACCGCAGCCAGCGGCCACCGCCAGATCCGCCGCCCGGTCCCGCGGGCCACGATCAGCGCCCAGAAGCTCAACAGCAGCGCGGGCCCGTACGGTTCGTCCCCCAGGTAGCCGAAGCTCTCGCGCTCGGGCGCCAGGCCGACCCAGAGCGCCGCCCCCGCCAGCCCCAGCAGCTGCCAGCGCGCGGTGTCGAACGCCCAGCGCGCCGCCGCCAGGAAGCTGCAGAAGCCGAAGAAGAGGAACAGGCCGCGCTGGACCAGCAGGTTGAGGACGAGGTCCTTGAACGGCATCGCCAGCAGCGGCATCAGCATGCCGAACCGGTCCTGCTCCCACATGTACGGGAGCCACCGTTGCCGGCTGACCAGCACCGGGATCATGGAGTCGCCGTCTTCCCAGTGGTGGATGTTGCCCAGGTCGATCCAGATCGCCGCCGCGGCGCACGCCGCCACGGCGAGGATGGTCTCCGGCTGCACGCGAGCCGAGGCCCGCGATTCGAGCGGCGGGAGCTGCGGGAGCGGATCCACGCCCGCGACTTACTACAGCGGGACGAAATGGATACCCAGCTTCCGGTCCGCGGCCAGGACGGTGCCCTTCTGCACCTCCAACCAGCCGGCCGGGCGCAAAAGGTCGGTGGCCACCGCGACGGTGCGGACCCGCCGGTGCGCCAGCACCCGGGGCTGGCTCTCCGGGCTGGACTCGGTGATGCCGCAGCGCTCGCACCGGCCAATGCCCTCCAGCAGCCGGTAGTGGAGCGGCGCGTCCCCGGAGCGCGCGGCCAGCAGCATCACCTGGTTGGTGGCGATGACGTCCAGCCTCGAGGTCCGCGCCGCGCCCGCCTGCGACGCCAGCGCCTGCAGCCGCGTCACGCTCCGCCCCAGCAGCCGCCCCGCCTCCAGCGCGCCCAGCATCGGGTCGTCCATCCGGCCGGCGTCGCGGAGCTGCTTGAGGAACAGCCCGAAGGCGGCCTCGCCCTGGCGTTCGCCCGGGAGGGAGCGGAGCAGGTAGTCGGGCAGCTCGTCCGCCAGCAGCGCGCGCACCCGCGGCCACTCGTTGATCGCCCCCACGTGGCAGAACAGCCAGTGGCGGAAGCGGTACGGCTGCGCGCCCTCCTCCAGCGCGTCCCCCGGGCGCAGCGGGCCTGAGTGGTACACCAGCGCCTCCGACTGCAGCTGCGGCACCAGCTTCCACACCTCGCGCGGCGGCCCTTCGAACCGGGAGCGCTGGAGCAGCACCTCGTCCGAACCGTAGTGCCCCACGCCCACCGCGTTCTGCCGGTCGCCGTTCACCAGCGCCACCTGCTCGGACAGGCGCTCAAGCTCGCACGCCAGCAGGTTGGGATCGGAGGTGAAGACCGAGAACGCCACGGCCATCGGGCAGCCCCTTTCAGACCGCTTCTATAATGGCCACGGCGCACCCCCTCACAATAGGGGGGCCGGCAGGCCAACGGACCCCGCCTAACTACACGGAATCACTTGTTTTTGCGGCGTGTCGGGTTTGACACCCTGAAGGGTGGCATTTAACATCCGCACGCTTTTTGCGGAGAGGGCATGGCGGACGACATCGCGATCGGCATCGACCTCGGGACCTCCTACTCCTGCGTGTCGGTCGTGCAGAACGGCGAACCCATCGTCATCCCCAACGAGTGGGGCGAGCGGACGCACGCCTCGGTGGTGTCGTTCCTCGAGGACGGGTCCGTCCTGGTGGGGAACGCGGCGAAGAAGAACATCATCACCAACGCCGAGTCGACCGTGTACTCGGCCAAGCGGCTCATCGGGCGCTACTACTTCTCCGACGAGGTGAAGAAGGCGCAGGCGGTGATGCCGTACCAGGTGATCGAGGGCGAGAACAACTCGGTCCGGATCCAGATCGGCAACCAGAGCTATTCGCTCCCGGAGATCTCCGCGCTGGTGCTCAAGGAGATGAAGGCCGTCGCGGAGACGTACCTGGGCCGCGAGGTGACCAAGGCGGTGCTCACCGTCCCCGCCTACTTCAACGACAACCAGCGGCAGGCCACCAAGGACGCCGGCCGGATCGCCGGGCTGGAGGTGCTGCGCATCCTCAACGAGCCCACCGCCGCCGCGCTCGCCTACGGCTTCGGCAAGGACGTGCAGCAGAAGGTGGTGGTCTACGACCTGGGCGGCGGCACCTTCGACGTGTCGATCCTGGAGATCGGCAAGGACGTGTACGAGGTGTTGGCCACCGCGGGCGACACGTACCTGGGCGGGGACGAC
>DATBSS010000404.1:0-10401 GCA_036559665.1 Myxococcaceae bacterium | reverse complement strand
TGGAGGAGGAAGTACCAGGGCGCGCTCTGACCGAGGAGGGCAGCCAGGGCGGCCGGGTAGGCGCCGAAGACGTGTAACAGGGGCACGTGCGCGCGGCGATGCGCCTCCAGCGCCAGCCGGGTCATCGCCCCCAGCACCTCGCCGGCGCTCTGTCCTGCCGGCAGCCGGCTCCGGACGAGGGTCGGGCGGAGGAAGAAGCCCACCATCTCCTTCGCCATCGGGTGATCGCGCTGGTCGAAGTACGTCGCCGTCAGCCGCTCCTCCGAGCCAGTCCGGCTCCCGAGCGACAGGTGGAACGCGGCCAGCAGGGTGACGAAGGTGGTGGCGCGATGGCGGGTGGCGAATCGCTGGAGCTCGTCGAAGCCGGCCACGTCCATGAGGGGGACCTTGATGCTCTTCCCTGCCATCCCCGGCAGGCCCGGCTGGAAGGGCAGGTCCTGCCGCACCTCGTATGGTTCCAGCCCCTCCAGGTACCGCGACCACTCCGCGGCATCGCGCTCCAGCCGCTCGCCGAAGTGCGCCACCTGCCAGCGGGCGTAATCGCCATAGCTCGAGGGTAGGGGAGGAAGGCGTCCGCCTCTTGCGCGGACCCCATACGCGCGGGCGAGGTCCGCGAGCGCGATGTACAGCCCGGTGACGTCACACGCGATGTGCTGGATTCCCAGGAACAGCAGATGGTCGTCCTGGCCCAGCCGGCACAGCGACACCCGGGCGAACGGCGGGTCCAGGTAGGAGATCGGTGTGTCGGCCAGCCGGGCGATGAGCGCCTCGTCGAGCCCGCGCTCCTCGCGCACCACCACCGGCGCGCTCGCCTCGGGAAACTCCTCCTGGACGATGTCCCCGTCCGCCGAAATCGCCGGGCGTGTCCGGAGCGCCGAGTGTCGGGCGACCACGTCGTCGAAGGCACGCTGCAGGAGGGCCGCGTCGATGGGACCGCGGAGCCGCACCATCACGTACAGGTTCTGGCGATCGTCCAGCACCAACTCCGGGCTGGCCGAGGCGACGGCGTAGACGGTCTGCTGCTCCAGCGACAGCGGGTGCACGATGCCGCCCGCCACCGCGGGGAACGCGCTCACCGCGCCCTCAGCTTCCGCAGGATGCCCCTCAGGTTGTACCGGAAGAACGCGTGCATCAGCGCGTAGGTCAGGCCCTTGTACCCGCGCGGCGCGGCCTCGATGACCATGATCAGGTAGAGGTATGCGCGGTAGAGCAGGAGGCGCTCGCGCAGGTTCTCCGTGAACGCCAGCGGGGCCCCGGTGGCGGCCTGGTACCCGCGAAGGAAGCTGGACGCGCGCTCCATGTCTCCGAAGAGCACGACGGAGACCAGCTCCGCGCACGGGTCGCCCCAGAAGGCGCGCTCGCCGTCGATGATCGCCTCCACCCTTGGCGGGCCACCGCCCTCGCGGAGGATGAAGACGTTGCCCTCCCACAGATCGAAGTGCGTGAGGACGGGGACCTTCACCGCGTCCAGTGCGCCCGCGCGGGCCCGGAACAGGTCGAGGATCCGCTCGGCAGGCAGGGGCAGCTTCACCTGGTACCGGCCGGCGTCCTCCAGGAGATTCGACACCATCGCCAGGAACGCCTCTCGCCAGGTGGGCGCCGCCGCGCGGGCCTCTTCCCTGGGGTAGCCGAAGCGCTCGGCACGGAGCGAGCCGAGGCGTCGGACGATCCCCCCCAGCTCCTCCTGGATCCCCGCCAACTCGCCCCGGGAGAGTCGGCCCTTCGCCTTGTTGAGCGGAGCGCCGCGCAGCTTCTCCATGAAGAAGTAGTCGCTGCTGAGGATGGACCGCGTGAGGTCGCTGGCGATGACCCGGGGCACCGGGCAGGAGGTCTCGCGGCGGACGCGCTCGTACAGCTCGATCTCCGTCCGCATGATGCCGTGCTCGTAGGTGAGGATCGGCACCTCCGGGGGCGGGGCCACCTTGAGCACGACCGGCGGGCCTTCGCTCAGCTCCAGCGCATAGGAGGCGTTGAAGAACCCGTCGGTGAGCTCGCGCGACGATGCGACCTTCACCTGCGAGCCCAGCGCGTGGCGGACCATCGCCTCGATCTGGCCAGGCTCCAGCCGGCGCTTGGTGCGGCTATCCATGGGGTTTCGCCCTGAGCAGCGTGAGCATTCGCGGGAAGTGGGCCACGGCCACGGCCGTCTGTAAGACCAGGAAGCCCGATGACCACACCAGGCTGAAGGCCATGGCCTGCCCGGGCGCCATCAACCGCCAGCGGTACGCCAGCAGCGCCACGGCCAGCCCCTGCGGGCCACCGAACCCGGCCAGGGAGATGGGCAGCGCGCCGCTGAAGATGAACAACGGACCGAATGCGGCGAGCTGCGACGGCGACAGCGTCGCTCCCATCCCCGCGAGCAGCGCCCGGACGCAGGTCAGCAGGACCAGCTGGTGCGCCACCCGCAGGGCCATCAGCTTGGCCAACTCGGCGCGGGTGGTGGTCGTGAACGCCTGGAGGAGAGCCGCGCTCCGGGCCCGCGGCCAGAGGTTCCGGAGCCGTGGGCTCCAGAGCCATACGCCGCCCGCGAGCGCCAGCACCCACCACGCCGCCACCACCACCGTGAGCCCGGTCCCGAGCTCGACGTCCGAGACCAGCAGCGTCACCGAGGTGAACAGCACCACGGTCGTCAGGTCGCAGGTGTTCACCAACTCGGAGGCGCCCAGGGCGCGCGCCGGGGAGATCTTCCAGCGGCGCCAGAAGTAGAGCGGCCCCACCACCTTGGTCAGCACCGGTAGCGCCAGCGCCAGCACCTGCTTGCCGCAGACCAGCGCCCGCACGTCCTTCCACTCCATCTCCGGCGCCAGGTGGGCGCGCCAGGACAGGCCGAACCCCAGCACGTCGGCGGTGAAGAACGAGACCGTGAAGAACCCGAGGCTGGCGAGCAGCGGCCAGAGCGGGATTCCGTGGATGCCCTCGCGCAGCTCGGCGTGGGAGATCCCCCTCGCCGCCCAGGCGCAGATGCCGCCCGCGATGACAAGCGCCACCGCCGAACGAATCACCGCGCGCCCGACGTCGATCCGCGGCGGCGCTTCGCCCTCCAGGGCCTCCGGGCTCACGCGGCGAGCCCTCCCGGACGCCTGGGGACGTTCACTCCCAGGGACTCCAGGCATGCGCCGACCGCGCCCAGCATCCGCACCGCGTCCGCCTGGTCCGCGGCCATGGCCGAAACGTACAGGCGCCCGCGGGCGCGAGGGTCGGGAAGGTTCGCGACCACCGCGTTTCCGCTCAGTGGGAGAACCCCGGGCCGCTCGCCCCCGCCATAGAGCAGCCCGGCCCGGTGGAGGGCCTCCAGCACCTCGTCGAAGCCGGCCGCCCGGCGGAAGGAGAGGTTCATCAGCGACAGGTGGCTGAGCAGGCCGCTCCCTCCGAAGCGCTCCTGGAGCCAGAGGTTGATCAGCCCCATCGACTTCCGGGCGTTGATCTCCAGCAGCGGGACCAGCGTACCGTCCCGGAGGAGCATCGCGTCCACGCAGACCGGCCCGCGGTAGCCGTCGTCCTTCAGCGCGCGGGCGACCCGCTCCATCACGCGCCACTGCCCGAGCCCGTCCAGTTGGTCCTGGAGCTCGCGCGGCGCCGGGCGCACCGCCGAGAAGGAGAGCCCGTCGTTCTCCATCACCTGCATGCCGCGCGGACGCCAGCCTTCGGCGTCGATCTCGAAATGGCACGAGAAGTCGGTGGCGCGGTCGTGAAGGGGTTGGAGGAGAAATTCGATGAAGCGACCGGCTTCGCGTTGCCTTTGGAGGTGGGCCAGCACCCGGTCGAGCTCGCTCCTCGCGCGGACCACGATCGCGCCCTTTCCCGAGACGCCGAACGGATCCTTCAAGATGCACGGCTCGCCCGCGAGCGGTGAAGTGGAGAGCTCCTCCACCGAGCTCACCACATCTCCCGCCCCGAACAGCTCCAGCGCCGAAGCGAGGTGGTGCGAGTAGACCTTCGAGTTGACCTTCCGAGCGACCTCCACCGGGGGCAGGTCTCCGGCGAGACCGTGGCGTATGCAGATCTCCTCGACGCCCCGCACCACCGCGTACGGCGCCGGCTGCGCTCCAGGCCAGAGGCCATCCAGGGCGTGCTCGAAGCGGAAACCCAGCGACGCGAGGTACTCCCGGTGAGACGGGAGCATCGGGCGCGCGGTGAGCAGGACGTCGCCCTCCTTGCAGAGCGCGAACTGCACCTCGTCCAGGGTCTCCACGATGCGCTGCGCCTGGCCGTCCTTCACCTCCGGGAGCGAGGCGGCGGCCGGATCGCGCCACGCGGCCTCGGCGTTGAAGGAGCCGAAGTGCACCGTGGTCACGGCTCACCACCCGGGCCGGGCATCGCCTTGGCGACGCTACCAGACGCCCGGAGCCTGCTGGGGGCGGGAACCGACTACGCCAGCGCCCCGATGACCGCCTTGGTGAAGTCGTCCGTCGTCGCCTTGCCGCCCAGGTCGCCGGTGCGAGCCTTCCCCTCGACGTACACCTTGAGCAGCGCGGCCTGGAGCCGGTCCGCCTGCTGCGGCTGCTCCAGCCAGCGCAGCATCATCACCGACGACATCAGCAGCGCGGTGGGGTTGGCCAGGCCCTTCCCGGCGATGTCGGGCGCGGTGCCGTGCACGGCCTCGAAGACGGCGCAACGCTCGCCGATGTTGGCGCCCGGCACCACGCCCAGCCCGCCCACCAGGCCGGCGCAGAGGTCGGAGACGATGTCCCCGTACAGGTTCTCCATCACCATCACGTCGAACCGCTCCGGGTTGCGCACCAGTTGCATGCACAGGTTGTCGACGATCACCTCTTCGTAGGTGATGCCGGGGTGCTCGCGCGCGACCCGCCGGCAGCAGTCCAGGAACAGGCCATCCGACAGCTTCATGATGTTCGCTTTGTGGACGGCGGTGATCTTCTTGCGGCCGTTCTTCTCCGCGTACTCGAAGGCGAAGCGGGCGATGCGGGTGGACGCCTTGTCGGTGATGATCTTCAGGCTCTCCACCACGCCCGGCACCACGATGTGCTCCAGGCCGGAGTAGAGGTCCTCGGTGTTCTCCCGCACCACCACCAGGTCGATGTCCTCGTAGCGCGACTTCACCGCCGGCACGCTCTTCACCGGCCGCAGCGACGCGTAGAGGTCCAGCGACTTGCGCAGGGCCACGTTGGCCGAAGGCAGCCCGCCGCCCACCTTGGTCTCGGTGGGGCCCTTGAGCGCCACCCGGTTCCGGAGCACGGACTCGATGGTCTCGCGCGGGAGGTTGGTGCCCAGGCGGTTCACCACCTCGTTGCCGGCCAGGCACTCCTCGAAGCGCAGCGGCAGCTTCATCGCCTCCAGCACCTTCACCGCCGCTGCCATCACCTCGGGGCCGATCCCGTCGCCCGGGATGATGGAGACCGTCCTTACCGCCGAGCCGTCCGATCCTGGTGCCGTCATGGGGGCGCGGATCTAGCACCGTCCGGCGGCGGCTGCTCGCCGGTGTCGGTGCCCGGGTGCTCTCCCGCGGCCGCCCCCTTGCGCTGGCGCCTGGACACGCGCGGCGGCGCCAACTCGTAGGGCCGGCCGAACGCCTCCCACAGCGCGCGCCGCCGCGAGTGGGGCGCCGGCCGCAGCTCCCCCAGCGGCAAACGCCCCACGAACGACGACGCGAACAGCGCCGCCGCGACCAGGGTGAACACCACCAGCCCCGCCAGCACCAGCCATCCGGGGATGAGGCCCACGTGCGCGCGCTGGGTCACCTCCGCCACCGACTTGGCCTCGTACGGGTGCGTCCAGACCTTCATGAACCACGCCGCCAGCAGCACCAGGAGGATCGGCCCGTAGGCCCGGTTCATGCGGGTGGCCAGCGCGCTCTCCAGGGACAGGCGCAGCACCGGGCGCTCCAGCTCCGCCGCCAGCTCGCGCATGGCGTCCGGGTCCTCCGGCTCGTGGCGGAGCACCGGGCCCCAGAAGCCGTGCTCCAGCAGGCGCAGCCGCCGGTTCCAGAGGTCGTAGTAGCGGTAGCGCCGCGCCTCCAGCGCCAGGAAGGTGAGCACCAGGCAGATGCCCACCAGCAGCACCACGTGAGAGGTGCTGGTGTTGGAGAGGGCGTAGGAGATGACGCCCGCGGTGGTGGTCAGCGCCCAGTTGCTGGTGGTGTCCAGCCGCATCCGCCAGCGGTCGGAGCGGGACAGCTCGCCACGGTAGAGCTGCGCCAGCAACAGGTCGTCTGGCCGGACCTCGGCGCGCTCACCTGCGTTGTCGGGCTCTCGCGGCATCGTCCTCCCAGGGCTCGGGGGCGAAGATGGGAACCGGACGCACGGGCTTCAACCGCGGTTGCGGTGTCTCCGTCGCGTGCCCAACGTGGTGGGGTCGTGTCTATCGCCACACCTTCCAGGGAGGCCGTGGCCGCACTGGCGGAGCTGGTCGGCGCCGAGAAGGATCGCATCGTCCGACTGTGGGCCAAGCGCCTGGTCGCCGGGTCGCAGGTGGAAGTGCCGAGCGCGTCCATCCGCGAGCCGCTCGCCCGGATGGTCTACGAGCTGGCGCGGCTGCTGAGGGAGCGGGGCGAGGACGTGCTCCGGCTCTGGCCGGAGGCGGTGCGTGGGCACGGCCACCGGCGTTTCAGCGACCGGTACGACGCCGGGGACCTGGTGCGGGAGATGAACGCCCTCCAGCAGGTCCTCCTCTTCGTGTACGCGCGGCGGTCCGGCAGCATCGATCCGGAGGTGGCGGAGCTGATCGCCGAGCTGGTGGGGGAGGGGACGGCGTCGTCCGTGGCGGCGTTCACCCGCGTGCTGCGCACCGAGGAGGTCCGCTTCCGCGAGGCGGCGCTGATGGAGTCCATCCTCCACCACGTGGACGTGGGCATCCTGGTGGCGGAGGAGGACGGCACCATCTCCTATGCCTCCGCGCCGGTGGAGCGGCTGCTGGACGTGCCGGCGCGGACGCTGCGCGGCTCCCCGGCGCAGGAGCGGCTGGCGGCGGTGCTGAGGCTGCGCGGCGCGGTCCACCCGGATGGCGCGCCCTTCCGCGTCTCGGAGCTCCCCCTGCTGCGCGCGGTGCGGGAGAAGGCGCCGGTGCGGGGCGTCACCTGCGTGCTCCGCCGCCCCGACGGCTCCGAGCTGACGGTGGAGATGACCGCCGTCCCGCTCTTCGACGACACGGGCCCGGGCCAGGGCGACCTGGTGGGCGCCATCCAGACGCTGGTGGACCGGACCCAGAGCGCCACCCAGACTCGCGAGCTGTCCCGCGCCTACCGCGACCTCTCCGAGGTGCAGGGGAACCTCCTGGCGCGCACCCGCTCCCGGGCCATCGGCCAGCTGGCCGGCTCCACCGCGCACGCGCTCAACAACTTCCTCAACGTGCTCCGGCTGCGGCTGACGCTGCTGCGCAAGGACGCCCGCGCCGACCACCTGGACGCGCTGGACCGGCTGGCGCGGAAGCTGGGTGAGATGATCTCCCGGCTCCAGGACTTCGGCTCCGAGGGCGCCGCCGCGGAGCCGGGGGAGGTTGAGCTGGAGGGCGCGGTGCGCGAGGCCATCGAGCTGACGCGCGGCCGGCTGGAGGCGGGCGAGCACCCGGTGCGGCTGGAGGTGAGCTCCATGCAGAAGGTCCGGGTGCGCGCCGAGCCGGTCTTCCTGCGCGAGGTGGTGATGGGGCTGCTCCTGGCGGCGCGCGAGCGGATGCCGCAGGGCGGGACGGTGGTGCTGGAGTCGCACGGGGCGGACGGGCTGGCCGTCCTCCAGATCACCGACGAGGGACCGCCGGTGCCCGCCGAGGAGCTGCCTTCGCTGTTCGACCCGCTGAAGGGAAAGCCGGACGCGTCGGAGCGGGCCCTGCTGCTGGGCGTGGCGCGGGCGGAGGTGCAGCGGTGGGGCGGCGAGCTGCAGGTGGAGCCGCGCCCCGCGCCGGCCCAGGGCGTCTCCTTCACCCTCCGGCTGCCGCTGGTGGAGGCGCCGGTGCTGGAGCGGGCCCCGGCGGGGGCGCACGAGGCCGAACGGAAGCGCGGCAGCCTGCGCGTGCTGGTGGTGGACGACGACCCGGACAACGCCTGGATGCTGGCGCAGGTGCTGGGCGACGAGGGTTACCAGGTGCAGGTGGCGCACAGCGCCGCGGTAGCGCGCGACCTGTGGTCGAACCAGCGCTTCGACGCCGCGCTGCTGGACGTGATGATGCCGGACGTCTCCGGCTGGGAGCTGGCCCGCGAGCTCCGCCAGAGCGCGCCGGACATGCTGCTGGCCATGGTCACCGGCGCCGACGTGCGCGGGCAGAGCCGCGCCACCCTGGCCCAGGTGGACGCGGTGTTCGGCAAGCCCATCGACGTGGGCGCGCTGGACGACTTCCTCAGCCAGGCCGGCGCCGCGCCCGGCGCGGAGTAGCATCCGGCGCGGATGGACGAGCTGCTCCGCGTGCGCGGGAAGGTGGAGCGCGGCGAGGCGCTGGAGCCCGCCGAGCTGGCGGCGCTGGAGCGCGCCGCGGCTTCCTCGGAGGGGCCGGCGCTGAAGCTGTCGGTGGCCCAGGCGCTGATCAACGCCGGCGACGAGCGCGGGGCGCTGCGCCTGCTGGAGTCGCTGGCGCGCGACTTCCCGAGGGACCTCCAGACCCGGCTGGGCCACGCGCGCGCGCTGGCGGGGCTGGAGCGCTGGGGGGAGGCGGAGCGGGCGCTCCAGCAGGCGCTGGCGCTGAGCCCGGAGGACCCGGAGGCGATGAAGGTGCTGGCGGTGCTCGCGCTGAGGCGGGGCGAGCGCGCGCGGGCGGCGGCGCTGGTGGAGACGGTGCTGCGGATCGACCCGTTCGACGGCGAGGCGCGGCTGATCAAGGAGGAACTGGAGGCGGCGGACGTGGAGCCGGCTCCTCAGGAGGCGGCGAAGGAGATCGGCGAGGCGCTCCGGCGGCGGCGGGTGCGCCACCTGTTCAAGGGGAACGAGCTGCTGGTGCTGGTGAAGGGGGAGCTGCGCCGCACGCCGGTGCCGCCGCGGCTGGACGTGCCGGCGGAGCGGTTCGTCGAAGGGTTGCTGGCGCTGGCGCCCCTCGCCCCCGGGGCGGAGGCGCTGCTGGGCGGCGTGCTGCCCGTCCTGCGCGGGATGGACTTCCTGGAGAAGGTCCCCGGCGCGGCCTGCCGCCAGGATGGAAATTCCGCACTGTGGATATTCTACGTCGTGGAACATCCAGACCTGGTCCGCTACCTCCCGCGCGCCGCGGTGGAGGCGGCGGGCCTGACGCTGGAGGCACTGGACCGGGCCGCGTTCGAGCGGCTGGGGCGGATGGCGGTGGAGCCGAAGCCGCTGGGGACGTCAAGCGTCTGGATGGTGGCGGCCGAGGACGGCCACGACGGCGCGCGGCTGCTCACCGCCTCCCAGCGGGCGCTGCTGCGGGCCGCCGCCGGCGAGGGGCCTTGGCGCGTGGACCTGGGGCGGCGCGAGGCGGCGTTCGCCTGCCGCGAGGCGGACGCGGCGGCGGTGAAGGCGCTGGAGGAGCTGCCGCCGGAGGAGGGCGGCATCCCCGGGCGGTTCCGGCTGACCGGCGACGGCGCTATCCAGGCTCTGCCTTCGGGATCGACTCCACGAAGTTGACTTGTCGGAAACCGACGCTGAGGAGGAACCCCTTGAGCGCGCGCTGGGCGGACGCCTTCGCGCGCTCCTGGAGCCGGCGGTCCGCCATCGTCTCCCGCTCGAAGGCCTCCTTGGCCGCCTGGAGCAGTTGCGCGGTCTGCTGCGAGTCGAGGTTGGAGTCGATCACCTCCGTCTCGCCGGGCTTGAGCTCCACGGTGGCGCGGATGGGCGGCAGGGCGACGTCCACCGAATCCCCGCGGACCCGGAGCGAGTCGGTGTTGAGCCTGGAGAAGTCCAGTCCGAGGTGGACGTCGGCGAAGACGATGGCCTTCCCTTGCTTCGGAAACGCGCTGTCCTTCATCCAGGTCAACACGTTCCGGAGCATGGAGTCGCTGGGCACCTCGTTCTCCGGCCGGAACGGCACCTTCTTGTAGAGCGACACGTCCAGCGTCTCGAGCCGGGCGACGTCGCGCATCTGCACCACCAGCGCCGGAGTGTCCGGCAGCGGCGGGCGCCGCATCCAGAGCCAGAACGCCCCGGCCGCGCCGGCGGCGGCGAACAGCGCGCAGAGCACCAACGTCGCGAGGAGGCGGCGCATGCCGTGCATCCTAGCGCCCCGAATTGTTGGCCGGTCGCGCCGGGGGGACCTAGGCTCTGGAATTCGTGAGTCCCGCGGGTCTCCTGCTCCTGGCGGCAATGGCCGCCCCACAGACGCTGATCGAGCCAGCCCCGTTCAGCGGCGCCGCGTTCTTCCTCGAGGAGGACGCGTTCAACGCCGTCCACGTCACCGACCAGAACTACACCGGCGGCGGCGCCCTCCAGGTCTCCGGCTCGGCGTTCAAGTGGGCCACCCTTCCCCTGGAGGGGATCGACCACATCACCGGGCTCGCGAAGGCCCTCGAGTCGC
>DATBSS010000403.1:0-7398 GCA_036559665.1 Myxococcaceae bacterium | reverse complement strand
CCAGGCTCGTCCCTTGTTCCAGAGAGGCCAGCAGAGCGGATGGACCATCTGCGCTTCGCCAGTCGACGACGCATTCGCCCTTGCCCAGAACGTAGGCGCGTACTCGGGTGAGATAGCCGAAATCGCCCAGCAGCGCAGGCAGCCGGCCGATCAGATCGCGGAGCCAACGCCTTCGAGTCTCCTCGTCTCCGAGGTCTAGCGGGACCAACTGCCCATCGCTTCGAGTCATGGGCCGGAAGTTCCAACCGACCAACCCACCCGAATCGAACCACCACGTCCTACGGTCATCCATTGGCGCAGGCCTCTACGGGAAGGTGCGCACGATCGCGTTGGTTGCCGTGCGCACCCATTCTCCGATGCGCTGCCCGTCGCCGTATACCGCGGCCTCGTTCACCCGCTTGGCCCGCATGTTCGGGCGGAGCAGCAGGTTGCTTCATGCCATTTCGCGGTGCGTGAAGGTCACGCTCCTCGAATCGCGGCCGGCGACGTGGCCGCCGACCGTCCACCGGCCAGCGTTGCGGCTGGGCGCTGCTCGGAGGCTGGTGCGCGGTTCGGAGCCGGCTGGTGCTCAAGGGCCCCGAGCACGTGTCCGCGGAGTCACTCTCTCGGCGCCGTGGAGGGCGCCAAGCAGGTGGCCAGGTTCGAGATGCGGCCGAAGATCGTCTGCTCGCGGAACCGAGGCTTCTCACTGAGCGGCGGACGGGAATCGAACCCGCCCCAGGACCTGACTCAACCGCTGTGGGCCTGGAGAACACCACGCCCGTTCCCTCTGAGGAAGGCGCTGGCGGCGCAGACGAGCGATCGAAAGCTCATGGCGAGCGTAACAAACGTAACGGCGGCCAGGCGGCAGGCGCCCAGATGGCGCCTGCCCTGACAGTGGTCGCGCTCCGGGCAGCCGCCCAGCGTCTTCGAAACGACGCCGCCGATCCCCTTCTCTCAGACCTCACGGTGCTTGTCTTGGGGGCGGGGACCACGAGCGGCCCGCAGCGGGCAGTAGGGCGAAGGCGAACAGCCACGTCCGCCCCACGCTGCTCGCCGAGCATGGACTCTTCCGTCCTCAGCCCGGTCCACCGAGGCCAGACGGGCCTGCCCCCACGAACCTAGACCAGATTCTAGACAATGGACGTCCGGATCTAAAATCTAGACATTCCGGATTTACAGAGCCTCACTGAATACCAGGGCTTAGTGTGGGCACGCTTTGTGGAATGGCCGGCACCGCGGCTGTTTCTCCACGAAGGAGAGGTCTACGTGATGCCCCCCTGGAGTCGTCGTCTTGGTGTGTGCTTGCTTTGGTCCGTGGTCCCGATTCTGGGTGGATGTGGGCTCCCGGATGGAGTCCAAGGTGGTCTGGCCCTGGCCACGTCGGCTCAAGGCTCGGGAGACAGCACCCCTCCGGTGCTATTCACGCCCGGCGACTTCTTCGCCGAGGCCTACAGCGAGACGGGCGTCGAGGTCTCGTACTTCGTGTTCGCGTTCGACGCCCAGGACGGCGACGTGAAGCCGAACTGCACGCCGGCCCCCGGGTCCTTCCTCCCGTACGGCGCCACCGTGGTAACCTGCACGGCCAGCGACTCGGCGGGGAACGCGGCCTCGGCGTCCTTCACGGTGACCGTCGGCGACTCGCAGGGTCCCTCGTTCACCACGTTCCCGGAGGACGGCATCACCGCCTACGCTTCGTGTCCCTTGGGAGCATTGGCGACCTGGGACCTGCCCATCGCCACCGACTGGGTGGACGGCAACGTGCCGGTGACGTGCGACCGTAACCCCGGCGACGGGGAGTTGCCGCTGGGGACGACCATGGTCACGTGCACCGCCACCGACTCGCACGGCAACACGAGTACCCTCCAGTTCGAGGTCCGCGTCATCTACGGCTGGGGCGGGTTCCAGGAGCCGATCGCCAACGACGACTCCTCCCAGTTCCCGGCCGGCTCCACGGTGGCGGTGCGGTTCCAGCTCGCCGGCGAGAGCGCCTGGGTGGCCGAAGCGGAGGCGCACCTGTTCCTCACCGCCATCGACGACGACGGGAACTACTGGCCGGAGATCCCGGCGCCGCCCGCCCCCAGCCAGTTCGCGTACCAAGGGGACACCGGGACCTACGACTTCGACCTGGACACCAGCGGCATGGGCCCTGGCCAGTACCTGCTGCGCGCCGACCTGGGCGACGGCGCCTACCGGGCGGTGCTGATCACGCTGACCCCGTAGGCCGGGCGCGCCGGACGCGGAGGGCCGCGAGCGTTCGCGCCCGCGGCCCTCGTGGACCTCCGGAATCGGCGGCCGCCGCTCGTTCGTGCGGAGCTCGGCGTCGACCACGTCGTCCTTCTTCTTCTCATCGCTCTGAGGCTGGGCGCTGGAGCCCGGCGCGCCGGCGCCGGCGGCGCGGTACATCTCCTCCGCCGCCTTGTGGCTGGCCTGCTCCAGCTTCGGTTCAAGGACGAATAGGCGGCCTTTCCGAGGATCTCCGGGGCGTCAGTCCACGCTGCCGCAACTGGCCGTGACGCCCAGGTCCGGGTGGATCCAGACCGAGCACCAGTAGCCGGCGATGCCGCAGCCCACGCCGAGCGCGCCGTCGATGATGGCGGCGTTGCACCACAACTCCTTCTGGAACGGCTCCACCGCCAGCCTGCCGGAGGGGTCCGCGGCCCTTGCCTTCATGAGGTCCTCGTAGGCGATGGCGATGGCGCGATCGAGCTGCTGTTGAGCGTCAGCGCTCAGCTCGGCGTAGCGGCGGAACACCGCCTTTCCGTTCGAGACGACCATCACCTTCTGGTCGGGGCGCAGCGTGGCCCTCACGCCCGAGCCGCCCGTCCCCTGCGGCTTCTCGCCGGAGGTGGCGCACGAGAGCAGCACCGCTGTCAGGGCGACGCCAGCATATGCAGTCAGCTTGTTCATCTTGCGAATCTCCATCTCAGGGCGAGAGCAAACCCGTCATCTTTTTCTCCCGCTGGTCACCAGGTAGGTACGGTCATCCGGCGCCTCAAGGGCCCTCCGGCCCGCCGGAGCGGAAAGTGAACGGCTGGAGGCCAGGTGTTCATGGGCCGACGCGCAAAGCTGGCCTCGCCCGGTGAGCCCTGCGGCTACCCATGGGACGACGGGAGCAGTTCGCCTGGATCAATGCCCTCGGTCAGCCGGTGGAGGCGTTGGCGGAGGCGCGGAAGCCTCGGCTTGAGGGCGAGGGGCTGGACGAGGCGCTGGAGATGGACTTCCGCGTCGAGGGCCACACCGTCGTCACCCGGCCTCCGGGCACGAACGCGGACGCCAAGACGCACTACGAGTTAGACGGCAGCCTGACCCTCGAGTACGGCGGCCAGGAGAGCCGCTCCGTCAAGGCCAGCGAGCCCTACGGCAGCGCGCGGAGCTGCGGGCCGGCCACGGCCTCCCGCAGCGCGTCCTTCTTGTCCGTGCGCTCCCAGGTGAACTCCTTCTCGCTCCGGCCGAAGTGCCCGTAGGCGGCGGTGCGCTGGTAGATGGGGCGCAGCAGCTCCAGGTGCTCGGTGATCTCGCGCGGCTTGAGGCCGAACACGCGGCGGACCGCGGCGGCGATCTTCTCCTCGGGCACCGTGGAGGTGCCGAAGGTGTCCACCATCACCGAGACCGGTTCGGCCACGCCGATGGCGTAGGAGACCTGCACCTCGCAGCGGCGCGCCAGGCCGGCCGCCACCACGTTCTTGGCGATGTGGCGGCCCATGTACGCGGCGGAGCGGTCCACCTTGGAGGGGTCCTTCCCGGAGAAGGCGCCGCCGCCGTGGCGGCCCATGCCGCCGTAGGTGTCCACGATGATCTTCCGGCCGGTTACCCCGGAGTCGCCCATGGGGCCGCCGATGACGAAACGCCCGGTGGGGTTGATGAAGTACTTAGTCTTCTTGTCCATCAGGCGCTTGGGCAGCGCGCGCTGGATGACCTCCTCCATCACCGCCTCGTGGATCTTCTTGTTGGTGACGCTGTCCGCGTGCTGGGTGGAGACCACCACCGCGTCGATGCGGACCGGCCGCCCGTCCCGGTACTCCACCGTGACCTGGCTCTTCCCGTCCGGGCGCAGCCAGTCCAGCGACTTGCGGCGCACGTCCGCCAGCCTCCGGGTGAGCGCGTGCGCGTAGGAGATGGGCGCCGGCATCAGCTCCGGCGTCTCGTCGCAGGCGAAGCCGAACATCATCCCCTGGTCGCCCGCCCCCTGCTCCTTCTTGTTGTCGACCCCTCGGGCGATGTCCTGCGACTGGCCCTCGATGGCCACCATCACGCCACACGTATTGCCGTCGTAGCCCATGGCGCTCTCGGTGTACCCGATGCGGCAGATGGTGCTGCGGACGATGCGCGGGATGTCCACGTAGCAGGAGGTCGTCACCTCGCCCGCCACGATGGCCAGGCCGGTCTTCACCAGCGTCTCCACCGCCACCCGGCCGTTCTTGTCCTTGGCGATGATGGCGTCCACCACCCCGTCGCTGATCTGGTCGGCGATCTTGTCCGGGTGGCCCTCGGTGACGGACTCGGAGGTGAACAGGTAATCCTTGGGCATGGCAGGGTGCTCCAGGCGGACTTTGAGGGCCGCGGACGGTAGGCGCCCCCTTATACCGTGTCAAACGCCCCCGGGACGTCGAACGCCCGGGACGTCGGGCGCCATCCAGGGCGTTTGAATTTGCGTCGACCCGGGCCGATCTGTCCGCTAGACGCATCGAGGAACCCACGCACGCACGGGAGCCCACACCGATGAAGACCACACTGTCGCTCGCCCGCTGGCCCGCCGCGGCGCTCGCGCTGGCCCTGGCCGGCGCCGCCCTCGCCGGGGGCGACGCCAAGAACCTGCCCGAGGTGAAGCCGCTGGCGGCCATCATCGGCAACGTCCGCCAGGAGCGGGACCTGAAGGCGCTCAGCTACTTCGCCGCCGAGGAGCAGGGCAAGTTCCTCACCGGCGAGTACTGGGCCAAGGCCACGCCCGCCCAGCAGGCCGAATTCACCAAGGGGTTCCAGGAGCTGTTCGCGAAGATCGCCTTCCCAAAGGTGCGGAAGAACTTCGAGCACCTGGGCACCGTCCTCTACGAGCCCCCCAAGACGGAGGGCGGGAAGACGACCGTGGCCTCGGTCGTCACCATCGACCACCCCGTGAAAAAGCAGGAGCTCAAGCTCAAGTACACGGTGGCACAGGAGAAGGGTCAGTGGAAGGTCGTGGACGTGGCGGTGCTGGGAGACTCGATGCTGCTGGGGGTCCGGGACGACCAGGTCCAGCCCCTGCTCATGGAAGGCGGCTGGGAAAAGCTCCTCAAGGCCATGAAGGACAAGCTGGCCGAGAAGGAGCTGGCGTCCATCAAGCTGAAGTAGCGGCGGCGCCTGCCGTACAGTCTCCCCTCGTGACCGAAGCAGAAGAGCGGCTGCTCGCCGAGATGGCCGAGCAACCCGAGGTGGTCCGCCGCATCCTCCGGCAAGCGCCGCCGGCGATAGACCGGGTGGTGGACCGGCTGCGCGCCGCCGGGCCCTGGTCCCTGGTCCTCTGCGCCCGCGGCAGCTCCGACAACGCCGCGGTGTACGGCCGCTACCTGCTGGAGATCCGCGCGCGCCGGGTGGTCTCGCTGGCGGCTCCCTCCACCATCACGCTCTACGGCTCCGGGCCCACGCTGGCGCGGGCGGCCGTCATCGGCGTCTCCCAGTCCGGGCGCGGCGAGGACGTGGTGGCCTTCCTCAAGAGCGCCCACGAGCAGGGCGCGCTCACGGTGGCGGTGGTGAACGCCCCGGTGTCGCCGCTGTCGCAGTACGCGGACTTCGTGCTGGAGCTGGACGCGGGGGAGGAGATCTCCGTGCCCGCCACCAAGACGCTGGTGGCGGAGATGACGATGATGGCCATGCTGGCGGAGACGATGGCCGGGTCGCCGCCGTCCCTGATGCAGGCGCTGCCGGACGCGGTGGAGCGCGCGCTCCAGCTCCGCCCGCAGGCCAGGGAGCTGGCCCAACACCTGGCCAGGGTGCAGACGGCCGCGGTGGTGGGCCGGGGCTTCGGCTACGCCGCCGCGCTGGAGACCGGCCTCAAGCTCAAGGAGATGGCCGGCGTCCACGCCGAGTCCTTCTCCGGCGCGGACTTCTTCCACGGCCCGGTGGCGCTGATCTCGTCCGACCACCCGGTGCTGCTGATCGACGTGGGCGGGGCCTCCACCGCGCCCGCGCTCGCCACCGCCGAGGAGATCCACCGCCGGGGCGGGAGCCCGCTCCTGCTGCGCGCCGGGGAGTTCCGGCCCACCGCCCAGCCGTACCCCACCCTCCAGCTCCCCCTGCGCGACCTGCCCGAGGCGTTCGCCCCCATCCCCGCCGTGGTGCTGGGGCAGCTGCTGGCCTACGAGACGGGGCTGCTGCGCGGGATCTCGCCTGCCAGCCCGCGGGGCCTGCAGAAGATCACCAGCACGCTGTGAGGGAGGCGGCGCGCTACTTCGGGCCGTAGTCCGAGAACGTCGTCATCACCCGGAACTTCTTCTTGAAGAAGGGCAGCCCGCCCTCTCCCTCCATCTGGAGGGTGGAGATGGCCGGCCCCTCGGAGGTGGAGGCGCCGAACTCGAAGACCATCTCCAGGCGGTCCACGAAGGCGGGCAGGTCGGACGGGCGCTGCTTCATCCACTTCACCTCGCCGCTGGACGGGTCCACCACCGCCTCCCCGGCCCAGATGTCCTTGTCCGGCTTGCCGCGCGGGCCGAACCCGATCCGCGACAGCGACGGGTTCTTCGCGTCCGGGCCCAGGAGCTGGAACTGGTACTTCGGCTGCGTGGCCGCATCGAAGGGGAGCGTCATCGACATCCGCCCGTCCTTCTTGCCCTTGGGGTCCTCGTCCGCGCGGGCCTGCTTCTCCGCCTGCGTCTTGCGCTCCTCCTCGGTGACGTCCTGGCCGTCGCGGGACGCCCGCACCACCTCCCCGTGCGGCTTGCCGTCCTTCTGGGTCAGGCGGAGGACCACCGTCTGCGTGTGCTGGACCTTCCCGCCCTTGTCCAGCTCCTCCACCCGGGAGGTCATGGTCACCGCGCCCTCCTTGTAGAGGCGCGTGAGGCGGGCGTCCCGGTCGGCCAGCTTCTTCAGGAGCTCGTCCGGGACGGGCTCCGGCGATGCCAGCAGGACGAGCAGGGTGGCGACGGCGCCGATCATGGGACCTCCAAACGTTGGATGTGGGGGCATCTCACGGTATGTACCCGGGTCAAATGAGCCATGGTCACAGCCGAGTCGATCGGGCGTTGAACTGGTACGCCGACCTCCTTACCAGCCGGCCGGGGCGCGTGCTGCTCGGGCTGGTGGTGCTCACGGCCCTCTCCGGCTGGGCGGCCTTCCATCTCCGGATCAACACCAACCAGCTGGACCTCATCTCCCAGGACCTCGAGGAGGTGAAGGACGTCAAGCGGGTGATCGACATGGTGGGCGGCGCCGGCCACCTGATCG
>DATBSS010000402.1:0-4367 GCA_036559665.1 Myxococcaceae bacterium | reverse complement strand
GGCGGGTGCAAGGCGTACGCGACACAGGGCAACGCGCAGCAGGCCGCGCCGGAGCCCGTTCCCGCCGGGGTGAACGACCCGGCGTACCGGAATTCCTGCGGCGTCCACGGAGACCTGAACACGCTGGTCGGGAGGACCGGCACGTTCAACTCCAGCGGGCGCCGCAGCGGGGCATCGAAGGGCTGAAGCGTGTGATATGGGCCGGCACTTTCTGGAGGAGCCATGCTGGCGCGCGTGTTCGTCACCTTGAAGCCCGGGGTCCTGGACCCCGCCGGGAAGGCGGTCGAGGGCGGGCTGCACTCGCTCGGCTACCCGGAGGTCGGCTCCGTTCGGCTGGGCAAGTACATCGAGATGCAGGTCGAGGCGTCCGACCCGGCGAAGGCGCGCGCGAGGGTAGAGGAGATGTGCCAGAAGCTCCTGGCCAACACCGTGGTGGAGAACTACCGCGTGGAGGTCGGATGAAGTTCGGGATCGTCGTCTTCCCCGGCTCCAACTGCGACCACGACGCCTACCACGCCGTGAAGGAGGTGCTGGGCGAGCCGGCGGAGCTGCTCTGGCACAAGGACCGGACGCTCAAGGGCGCGGACGTGGTCGTCCTCCCCGGCGGTTTCTCCTACGGCGACTACCTCCGCTGCGGCGCCATCGCCCGGTTCTCTCCGGTGATGGACGAGGTGATCTCCCACGCGAAGGGCGGCGGGAAGGTGCTGGGCATCTGCAACGGGTTCCAGGTGCTCACGGAGGCGGGCCTGCTGCCCGGCGCGCTGCTCCAGAACGCGTCGCGCAAGTTCGTCTGCCGCGAGGTGCCGCTGGAGGTGGTGAACGCCCAGACCGACTTCACCCGGAGGTACCGGAAGGGCGAACGGGTGCGCATCCCAGTGGCCCACGGCGACGGCAACTACTTCATCGACGAGGAAGGGCTGAAGCGGCTGGAGGGTGAGGGCCGGGTGGTGATGCGCTACCTGGAGAACCCCAACGGTGCGCTGCGCGACATCGCCGGCATCGTCAACGACGCGGGCAACGTGATGGGGCTGATGCCGCATCCGGAGCGCGCCAGCGAGAAGCTGCTCGGGTCCGACGACGGGCTCCGGCTCTTCCAGTCGCTGCTGGGGTGAGCATGCTCCGGGTGCGCCGAATCGCGGTCATGCTGTTGGCCGTCGCCGCGCCGGCCGCGATGGCCTGGCCGGTGAACGCGCGCTTCGAGCTGACCGTGGGCGATGAGAAGTTCCAGCGGCTCACGCCGGACGCGTGGCTGGAGGTGGAGAACACGGCCGTCGCCACCGCCGAGCTGTTCGAGACCGCGGAGGTGATGCTCACCGGGAAGGCGGCCGGGTCGACGCTGGTGCTCGTCCACGCCGAGGACAAGGTGATGGTGTGGCGCGTGGTGGTGCGGGCGCCAGGCGATCACACTTCGGCCCCGGCGACGGACCCCGCGGCGGCGGCCCGGAAGGCGTGCCGGGACCTGAAGGTGGAGGGCGCCGAGCTGACGGCCACCATCCGGGACGAGGCGTGTCGGCAGGCGCTGCTGGCGTTGTTCTCCGGGGAGCGCGACCCGTTCCTGGCCAGGGACCTGGACCTCACGTTCGACCTGGCCGCGCTTCAGGCGCAGCTTCGCGCGGTGCAGGCCGGGCTGGCGAAGGTCGCCCCGGACGTGAAGGCGGTCTACGTGGGCGCGGGGGTTCGCCTCACGGGGCGCGCGACCACCGCCCAGCATCGCCGCGCGTACTGGGAGCTGTTCCGGGCGTCGGTGGGGCGGCTGGCGCTGGAGGATCGAATCGAAGCCGTCGAGGAGGCCAAAGCGCCATGAGCCACAGCCCGGACGTCATCGCCCGCCACGGGCTGAAGCCGGACGAGTACGCGCGCATCCAGCAGCACCTGGGGCGCGACCCGAATCTGCTGGAGCTGGGGATCTTCTCGGTGATGTGGAGCGAGCACTGCTCCTACAAGTCCTCGCGCCGGCACCTGAAGCAGTTCCCCACCACCGGCCCGCGCGTGCTGGTGGGGCCGGGGGAGAACGCGGGGGTGGTCGACATCGGGGACGGGATGGCGGCGGCGTTCAAGATGGAGAGCCACAACCACCCCAGTTACATCGAGCCGTACCAGGGCGCGGCCACCGGCGTGGGCGGCATCCTGCGGGACGTGTTCACCATGGGGGCGCGGCCGGTCGCGCTGCTGAACTCATTGAGATTCGGGGACCCATCGCACCCGCGCACCGGGTACCTGCTGGACGGCGTGGTGGCTGGCATCGGCGGCTACGGCAACTGCATCGGCGTGCCGACGGTGGGCGGTGAGATCGCCTTCGACGAGTCGTACAACGGCAACTGCCTGGTGAACGCGTTCACGGTGGGCGTGCTGCGCGCAGACCGCATCTTCAAGGGGACCGCCAGCGGCGTCGGCAATCCGGTCATCTACGTGGGGTCGAAGACGGGGCGCGACGGCATCCACGGCGCGACCATGGCGTCGGCGGAGTTTGACCAGGAGAGCGAGAGCAAGCGGCCCACGGTGCAGGTGGGCGACCCATTCACGGAGAAGCTGCTGCTGGAGGCGTGCCTGGAGCTGTTCCAGACGGACGCGCTGGTGGGCATCCAGGACATGGGCGCGGCGGGGCTCACGTCGTCGTCGGTGGAGATGGCGGGGCGGGCGGGGAGCGGGCTGGAGATCGACGTCGCGCTGGTGCCGCGCCGCGAGGAGGGGATGACGCCGTACGAGGTGATGCTGTCCGAGAGCCAGGAACGGATGCTGGTGGTCGCCAAGCGCGGGCGCGAGGCGGACGTCCTCCGCATCTTCCACAAGTGGGACCTGGACGCGGCGGTGATCGGCAAGGTGACGGATAGCGGCCGGCACGTGGTGCTCGAGCACGGGAAGGTGGTGTCCGACCTGCCGGTGGTTCCTCTGACAGACGGCGCGCCCGTGTACGACCGGCCGGTGAAGCGGCCTGCGGAGCTGGACGCGCTGGTGGCGTTCCAGCCTGAGTCGCTCCCGGCGCCGGGGGATCTGGCCGAGACGCTGCTCCAGCTCCTGGCGCGGCCGACCATTGCCAGCAAGGAGTGGGTGTACCAGCAGTACGACCACTCGGTGCGGCTGGGGGGGGTGGTGAAGCCGGGGAAGGGCGACGCCGCGGTGGTGCGCGTGGAGTGCGGGACGAAGGGGCTGGCGCTGGCGGTGGACTGCAACGCGCGGATGGTGTTCCTCGACCCGTACGAGGGCGCGCGGCTGGCGGTGGCGGAGTGCGCGCGCAACGTGTCATGCGTGGGCGGGGAGCCGCTGGGGCTGACGGACTGCCTCAACTTCGGCAACCCGGAGCGGCCGGAGATCATGTGGCAGTTCGCGGAGGCGACGCGCGGCATCGCCAGCGCGTGCCGGGAGCTGGGCATCCCGGTCGTGTCTGGGAACGTCAGCCTCTACAACGAGACGGAGGGGCGGGCGATCCTCCCCACGCCCACCGTCGCCGTGGTCGGGTTGCTGCCAGATGTCGAGCGGACCTGCACGGCGGCTTTCAAGGACGCGGGCGATCGGATCGCGATACTGGGCGTGACGAAGGGCTCGCTGAGCGGGTCCGAGTACCTGCTGGCGTTCCACGGGAAGACGGCCGGGAAGGTGCCGGCGTTGGACGCGGCGGCAGAGAAATCGCTCCAGGTCGCGGTACGTGAGCTGGTTCGTTCCGGCGCCGTGAAGAGCGCGCACGACTGTAGTGAGGGCGGCCTGGCAGTGGCGCTGGCGGAGTGCTGCGTGAGCGACGGGGTGGGCGCCAGCGTCCGGCTACCCGCGAGCTCCATCCCCGCCCACGCGGCGCTGTTCGGCGAAGACCCCACTCGCGTGGTGCTTTCCTTCACATCGGGGAAGCAGCAAGAGATCGAGGAGACCTGCCGCCGTCACGGCGTGCCCTGCGCGGTGGTCGGCGAGGTCGGCGGCGACGCGCTGAAGGTCGAAGGCCAGTTCACGGCCCCGGTGGCGTCGCTCTCACGCGCCTACCGCAGCGGTATTCCCTCTGTGCTCAAGCGCGGCGCCAGACCGCCAGGAAACTGACCGGCACGTCGCCGTGCTTGGCTAAGGCCATATGCTTCGGATGGGGCGGCCTTGGAGGAGATGGGGTCGACGGCTTCCGGCGCGTCATGCCTTCTTTCCCTTCTTCCCCCTCGGCGCCGCGGGCCTCTTGAGCTGCTTCGCCGCCTTCTCGAACTCCGCGTCGATAGCGCGAGGTTGGGCATCGATAAGTGCGTGGTAACGCGTGTACTCTTGCTCGGCCTTCGCTTTGGCTGCCTCCGCAGAGATCGACCCAGCGTGGTCGAGCACCTTGCGGCCAGAGATCTTGAGGAACTCGTCGAGCTTTGTGATCCAGTCCTGCATGGTCATGGGTTTGCGGTCGAGGG
>DATBSS010000401.1:0-6358 GCA_036559665.1 Myxococcaceae bacterium | reverse complement strand
CGTGCACGAGGTCTTCGACGTGCACGGCACCGCGGAGGATGCCCGCGCGGCGTTCCAGGCAGAGCGCCTCCCGTCGGTGGCGTGACGGACGGCGGCCCGCAGTTCGAACACCGGACCGTCCTCCTCCACGAGGCGGTCCAGCTTCTCCAACCGAGGCCCGGCAAGGTGATCGTCGACGGCACAGTGGGCGGCGGTGGCCACGCAGAGGCGCTCCTGGAGCGCGGCGCGGAGGTCATTGGCCTGGACAAGGACCCGCGCGCGCTCCGGGCCGCCTCCGAGCGCCTGCGCTCGCACGGGGACCGGTTCCGCCCGGTGCGGTCGGACTTCGCGGACGCGAAGGCGGCGCTGGGGTCGCTGGGCCGGGAGCGCGCGGACGGCCTGCTGCTGGACCTGGGCGTGTCCTCCCCCCAGCTCGACGCGCCGGAGCGCGGCTTCTCCTTCCAGAAGGACGGCCCCCTGGACATGCGGATGAGCGACGAGGGCGAGACCGCCGCCGAGCGGATCCGCCGCCTCTCCGAGCGCGAGCTGGCGGACGAGATCTACCGGTACGGAGAGGAGCGGTTCTCCCGGCCGATCGCCCGGGCGCTCAAGCAGGACCGGCCGGAGACCACCCTCCAGGCGGCGGAGTCGGTGAAGCGCGCGGTCCCCAGGAAGGCGTGGCCCAGGGGCATCCACGTGGCGACCCGGACCTTCCAGGCCCTGCGCATCGGGGTGAACGGGGAGCTGGAGTCGCTGGGGCGCGCCCTGGAGCAGCTCCCGTCGGTGCTGGAACCGGGCGGGGTGGCGGCGATCATCGCCTTCCACTCGCTGGAGGACCGGATGGTGAAGGAGCGCTTCCGCGACCTGTCCGGGCGGTGCGTGTGCCCGCCGGGCCTGCCGGTCTGCGCGTGCGGGGCGAAGGGCGACTTCGCGCCGCTCACCCGGAAGGCCGTCCAAGCCTCCGAGGCGGAGGTGGCGGAGAACCCGCGCGCCCGGAGCGCGCGCCTGCGGGCGGTGGAGCGGAAGCGATGACCCGGACGACCGGATCCAGGAAAGCGGTGGGCGGGCGGGTGACGGCGATGGGCGTGTTGGCCCAGCTCCTCCCCGGCGCGCTGCTGGCGGCGCTGTTCGCGGCGGTGGGCATCCTCCACGTCACCTCCCGGGTGCTGGTGGTGGACGCCGGCTACCGGCTCTCCAGGCTGGAGGAGGAGAACCGGCAGCTCACCCTGCGCAACGACCGGCTGAAGCTGGAGCTGGCCACGCTCACCAGCCCGGCCCGCCTGGAGAAGCTGGCGCGCGAGCGGGGCCTTCAGCCGCCGCCCGCGGGGACCGTCCTGTCGCTGGTGGCGCCGCCGCCGAAGCCGCCCGCGCCGTCGCGGCTGGCGAGGGCCGGCCCGCCATGACCTACGACTTCAAGGAGTCCAGGGCGCCCGAGGAGGGCGGCGGCGGCCGCTGGATGCGCGTGCGGGTGGCGCTGGTGGGCGCGGTCCTGCTGATGGGCCTCTCCGGCGATCTGCTCCGCGCGGTCCAACTCCAGGTCTTCGAACGCTCGCGCTTCCTGGACATGGCGGAGGGCCAGTACCTCCGGCAGGTGGAGATCCCGGCGCGGCGGGGCGACATCTTCGACCGGAAGGGGACGCCGCTGGGGCAGAGCGTGGAGGTGGATTCGCTCTGGGCGGACCCGTCCATGCTCCCGGACCGGGCGGCGGCGGCGAAGCTGCTGGGCGCGCGCCTCAAGGAGCCGGCGGCGCAGCTCCTCCAGCGCTTCGAGCGCGGCAAGCGCTTCGCCTGGATCAAGCGCGGCGCGCGGCCGGAGGAGGTGGCCGCGGTGCGGGACCTCAAGCTGCCGGGCGTCCTGGTGGTGAAGGAGCCGCGGCGCTTCTACCCGCAGCGCGAATTGGCGGCCCAGGTGCTGGGGATGGTGGGCGTGGACGGGCGCGGCCTGGAGGGCGTGGAGCTGGCCTTCGACGACGAGCTGACCGGCCAGAGCGCCCAGGTGCCAGGCCTGCGCGACGCCCGCGGGCGGCAGGTGCTCACCGCGGGCGCCGCCCCGGCGCAGGAGCGGCAGGGCGCGTCCGTGACGCTCACCCTCGACGGCAACCTGGAGCACCTGGCGGAGCGGGCGCTGGAGCGCGCGGTGGCCGACTCGCGCGCGGTCTCCGGGATGGTGGTGGTGCTGGACCCGCGCACCGGGGAGCTGTTGGCGCTGGCCAACTCCCCCCGCTTCAACCCCAACACCCCGAAGGACGCGCACGCCCAGGCGATGCGCGACCGCGCCGCGCTGGACACCTTCGAGCCCGGCTCCACCATGAAGGCGTTCACGGTGGCGGCGGCGCTGGAGGAGCGCGCCATCAAGCCGGCGGATGCCTTCTTCTGCGAGAACGGCGCCTGGGACGTGGGAAGGGACACCATCAACGACACCCACCCCTGGGGCTGGCTGAGCACGGGGAAGATCCTCCAGGTCTCCTCCAACATCGGCTCGGCGAAGATCGCCCAGGCGCTGGGGCGGGAGCGCTTCGTGGAGTACCTCCAGCGCTTCGGCTTCGGGGAGCGGGTGGGCCTGGGGCTCCCCGGCGAGGGCAAGGGCGTGCTGCCGTTCCCGAGGGCGGAGATCGCGCTGGCCAACCAGGCCTTCGGGCAGGGGCTGACCGCCACGGCCGTCCAACTCGCGGCCGGGTACGGTGCGCTCGCGAACGGGGGTGCGCTGATGAGGCCCTTCCTCGTCTCGAAGGTGGTAGACCCCGACGGCGTGGTATTGCTCGAAAGCCGACCGGTGGAGGTCCGACGCGCGGTGTCCCCGAAGACCGCGCGGACCGTCCTTGCCATGCTCGAGGGCGTGGTGGCGGACGAAGGCACCGCGCCGAAGGCCCGGATGCCGGGGTACCGGGTGGCGGGGAAGACGGGCACCGCCCAGAAGGCGGACCCCGTGGCGCGCGGGTATTCGGACAAGCGGATCGCCTCCTTCGTGGGGGTGGTGCCGGCGGACGCGCCGCGGCTGGTCATCGCCGTGGTGATCGACGAGCCGCAGACCGACAAGTACGGCGGCCTCTCCGCCGCGCCGGCCTTCAAGGAGATCGCCGACGGCGCCATGGCCTACCTGGGCGTGCCGTCGCACCCGGTGGCCATGGCGGCGGTGAACCCGGAGCCGGCGCCGCCGCCCCAGGCCGCGCCGCCGCCTCCCGCCGCCCGCACGGTGGTCGCAGAGGCCCCGCTGCCGGCGGGTGCGAACGCGGTGTTGGTGCCGGATCTGACCGGCCGAGTCAGCCGTGAAGCAGTGAACCGCCTGCTCGCCGCGTCCCTGGAGCCGCATCTCCGGGGGACGGGGCGGGTGGTGGGACAGACCCCCGAGCCAGGGTCCAGGGTAGAGAGGGGCTCTCAGGTGACCGTGGATCTGCAGGCGCGGCCATAGGGCCACGTCGAAGCAGCGCGGTTCGTCGATTGCAGTTGGAGCGAGGAACGCGATGAAAGTGGTGGACGTGCTGTCAGGTTGCGGAGCCGAGTCGAGCGGTGGAGGCGCGAAGGCCAACAACGTGGAGGTCACCGGCCTCTCACAGGACTCGCGGGCGGTGAAAACGGGTGACCTGTTCTTCGCGCTGCCAGGCGCGAGATCGGACGGGGCGCAGTACGCGCAGGACGCGGTGAAAGCCGGCGCCGTCGCGGTGATGGCGGAGAAGAAGCTGGACGTGAAGGTGCCCTGCTTCGTGGTCTCCGCGGGCAACGCGCGCAAGGCGCTGGCCCTGGCGGCGGCCAACTTCTACAAGAGGCCGGCCGCGGAGCTGGTGATGCTGGGGGTGACCGGCACCAACGGCAAGACGACGACGACCTATCTCCTCGAATCCATCTGCGCGGCGGGTGGGGCCACCACCGGCATCATCGGCACCATCCAGTACAAGTACGCGGGCAAGAGCATCGACCCGTCGCACACCACGCCGGACGCCATCGCCCTGCACAAGCTGCTGCGGGAGATGGTGGACGCGGGGACGGACACGGTGGTGATGGAGGTCTCCTCGCACGCGCTGGTGCAGGAGCGCGTGCATGGGCTCACCTTCCGGGCGGTGGCGTTCACCAACCTGACCCGCGACCACCTCGACTACCACCGCGACATGGAGGACTACTTCCAGGCCAAGCGGCGCCTGTTCTCCGACTACCTGTCGCCCGGTGGGGTGGGGGTGGTGAACGGCGACGACACCTACGCCGCGCGCCTCTACAACGAGCTCCGCGGCCAGAAGCGGATGGCGTGGAAGTTCTCCCGGGTGGGCAACGGGGAGATCTCCGCCGCCGACGTGGAGCTGAGCCTCAACGGCATCAAGGCCACCTTGAAGACGCCGGCCGGCGACATCCCGGTGAAGTCGCAGCTCCTGGGCCCCCATAATCTAGAGAACATCCTGGCCGCCACCGGGATGGCGCTGGGCGCCGGCTTCTCCCGCCGCGACGTGCAGGACGGCATCGAGCGCTGCCGCCGCGTCCCTGGAAGGATGGAGCGGGTGGAAGCGAACGGCGTGAGCGCGCTGGTCGACTACGCCCACACCGACGACGCGCTCCGGCGCGCGCTGGAGACCGCCCGCGCGGTGGGCCGCGGGAGGGTGATCGTGGTCTTCGGCTGCGGTGGCGACCGCGACAAGGGCAAGCGCCCGTTGATGGGGCAGGCGGCGGCGGAGGGCTCGGACCTGGTGGTGGTGACCTCCGACAACCCGCGCACCGAGGATCCGGACCACGTCATCGCGGAGATCCTCCCCGGCCTGGAGAAGTCCGGGATGCGCCGGATGTCCGCCGGCAAGGCGAAGGCGGGCGAGAAGGGCTACCTGGTGGAGGCCGACCGGAAGGCGGCCATCGAGCTGGCGTCGCAGCTCGCCAAGGCGGGTGACGTCATCGTCGTGGCCGGCAAGGGCCACGAGCCGTACCAGGAGATCGACGGCGAGCGCCGCCCGTTCGACGACCGCGCCGTGGCGGAGGCGGCGCTCCAGGCCCCGCGCGCGTAGGTGTCTTCATGGCGGTCCGATTCTCGGAAGACCAGGTGGTCAAGGCGACCGGCGCCCACAAGGTGCAGTCGGGCGCGGTCGCCTCGTACACCTCGGTCGCCACGGACACCCGCACCCTGGGGCCGGGGTCGCTCTTCGTGGCGCTCCAGGGCGAGCGCTTCGACGCGCACGAGTTCCTCAAGGACGCGGTGGCCCGCGGCGCCGCCGGCGCGCTGATCAAGGAGGGCAGCAAGCTCCCGGCGCTGCCGCGCGACTTCGGCATCTTCACCGTCTCGGACACGCTCTTCGGCCTGGGCGCGCTGGCCCGTTTCCACCGCGCCCGGTTCAAGATCCCGGTGGGCGCCGTCACCGGCTCCAACGGGAAGACCACCGTGAAGGAGATGGCCGGGGCCATCCTCGGCACCCGCGGGCCGGCCCTGAGGACGGAGGGCAACCTCAACAACGAGGTCGGCGTCCCGCTCACCCTCTTCCGGCTGGAGCCGGCCCACGTGGCCGCCGTGGTCGAGATGGGGATGAACCGGCGCGGGGAGATCGGCCGGCTGGCCGGCATCGCCCAGCCGGATGCGGGGCTGATCACCGTGGTGCAGCCGGCACATCTCGAGGGGCTGGGCTCCATCGAGGGCGTGGCCGCCGCCAAGGGCGAGCTGTTCCACGGGCTGGGCCCGCACGCCACCGCGGTGGTGAACCTGGACGACCCGCTGATCGTCGCCCAGGCCGCGCAGACCAGGCGCAAGCAGCTCACCTTCGGCCGCGCCGCGAAGGCGGACGTGCGGCTGTTCTCCTCGGCCGCGCGCGGGCGCGACGGGCTGTCCCTGGAGATCGACCACCAGGGCCGCCGCCACGAGCTGAAGCTCGCCTTCGTGGGCGACCACAACGCGCTCAACGCCACCGCCGCCTTCGCGCTGGGGCGGGCGCTGGGGTACTCCGCCGAGGAGTGCGTGATGGGCCTGCAGGCCGCCCGCCCGCACGCGCACCGGCTCAACGTCGTGCCCGCGCCCGGCGGGGCCACGGTGCTGGACGACTGCTACAACGCCAACCCCGCCTCGATGGGGGCGGCGCTGGACACCCTGGGCGAGCTGGCCAGGGACGGCCGCGCGGTGGCGGTGCTGGGCGACATGCTGGAGCTGGGCGACGGCGCGGCCCGCGAGCACGGCGCGCTGGGCGAGCGCGCGGCGAAGAAGGCGGCGCTGCTGGCGTTCTTCGGGCCCATGTCCGCGGAAGGCCATACCCGCGCGCGCGCGGCGCTGGGCGAGCGCGCCGCGCACTTCACCGAGGTGGAGCCGCTCCTGGCCTGGCTGCGGCCGCGGCTCCGCGCCGGGGACGTGGTGTTGGTGAAGGCCAGCCGGGGGATGAAGCTGGAGCGGGTGGTGGACGCGCTGGCCGGGCAGGGCGGCGGGGGC
>DATBSS010000400.1:0-1864 GCA_036559665.1 Myxococcaceae bacterium | reverse complement strand
ACCATCCGGGAGATCGGGGAAGAGATGGAAATCCGGTCTACCAACGGGGTGAACGACCACCTCAAGGCGCTGGAGCGCAAGGGGTACCTGCTCCGGGGCGAACAGCAGAGCCGGTCGCTGGTGCCGACCAAGCGCGCCCGGCTGGTGCTGGGCCTGGGCGCCAAGAAGGATGCCGACCTGGTGGACGTGCCCGTGCTCGGCCGGGTGGCAGCGGGCGCGCCGCTGCTCGCCACGGAGAACATCGAAGACTCGGTCCGGATCGACAGCTTCCTGCTGGGCGGGAGCGGGCGGGAGGTGTTCGCGCTCCGGGTCAAGGGGGAGTCGATGATCGAGGACGGGATCTTCGACGGCGACTTCATCTTCGTGCGCAAGGCGCCGTCGGCGCAGCCGGGCGACATCGTGGTGGCGCTGATCGAGGACGAGGCCACGGTGAAGCGCTACTACCCGGAGGGTGAGCGGGTGCGGTTCCAGCCGGCGAACTCGGCCATGGAGCCCATCTACGTCCAGCGGTCGGAGTTCCGGTCGACGATGATCCTGGGGCAGGTGGTGGGAGTGTACCGGAAGCTCAACGGCGCCAAGGCGTAGTCAGGGGCAGCGCGGCGCGGTCCCTCCGTCGAGGCCGCGCCGCAGCCTGGCGCAGGCGGCGGCGGCGAGGGCGGCGTCTCCGGCGGCCTTCGCCAGTTGCGCGGTGCGGAGCTGGAGCTCCCGGTCCTTTTCGGCGTCCGGCTCGGCGGCGAGGTGCGAGAGGAGCTTGAGCGCGTCCGCCTTGCGGCCCACTTGCTCCAGCAGTTCGGAGAGCTCCAGGGCCTCCCGGACCTCTTCGCCGGAGGCGGAGGCGAGCGCAGCGTCCACCTCGGAGATGCCGCCGTCGCGGTCGCCCAGCGCCAGCCTCACCCGGCCCAGCGCGGCGTGGACGGCGCCGGTGGGTTTGACCTTCAAGGAGGATTCGTAGGCGAGCGCGGCTCCGGGGAGATCGCCCAGCCGCTCCGCCACCCGGCCCGCCATCTCCCAGGGGATGGGATCGCCCGAGGCGCGCTCGGCGGCGTGGCGGTAGGTGGCCAGCGCCGCGCGGAGGTCGCCCAGGCGGACCTCGAGGTCACCCCGCTCGTCGAGGAGCTCCGGGGTCTGCACGCCGGCGTCGGCGCCGCGGACGAGCACGTCGCGCGCGCGCTGGAGGGATACGGGCTGCAGCTCGCGCGCGGCCCGGAGGTAGAGGTCGGAGCGCGCGGACGGCTGCGGAGCGCTGGAGGCGGCGCGCTCGAAGTAGCCGGCGGCGTCCTCCGGGCGGCCGGCGCGGTGGGCCAGCTCGCCGAGCTGCTCCATGGCGTTGAAGTCGTGAGCGGAGAGCTCGACCGCGCGGCGGAGCGCGGCCTCCGCCTCGTCCCGGCGGCCGAGTTGGGCGAGGACGTAGCCCTTGCGGCTCCAGCTCGTCCCGCGGTGGGGGTCGCGCGCGAGCGCGGCGTCGAAGTGGGCGAGGGCGTCGTGGAGCTTGCCTTGGGAGAGGGCGATCTCGCCGAGGGCTGCAGGGAGGCGCGGGTCGTCCGGGGCGTCCTTCTTCACCTCGTCCAGCTCGGCGAGGGCGGTCTTGAAGTCGCCTTTGAGGTACGCGGATTGCGCGGCGAGGTAGTGGCCGTCCGCGCGCTCCCGCGGGGTCGGGCCTTGGGCGGGGCAACCGGCCAGCAGCGCCGAGGCGGCGAGGAGGGAGAGCCTGTTCACGTCGGTTCGCGCGCCTTTCGTTGGAGTTCCACCCACTCACGGGGCGTCACGATCCGGATGGAGTCGCCGATGGGGAAGTGCCTTGTATTGCCGGTGATCAGCAGGTCGGCCTTGCCTGTGAACGCCACATCCGCGAATGGCTGGTCGC
>DATBSS010000399.1:0-22516 GCA_036559665.1 Myxococcaceae bacterium | reverse complement strand
GGCAACGCGGTGACGCTGAAGCACTCCGCGGTGAAGGTGCGGATGCCGAACTGCGCCCGCTACCGTGCGAACGGGTCCAACGAGGTGGAGGGAATCGCCCCGGACGTGGAGCTTCCCTGGACGGTCGAGGACCTCGCGCGGTTCGACTCGTACGCGGAGAAGGCGCTCTCCCAGGCCGGGGTGCTGTTCACCCGATCCGCCCGTTGACGCGCTGGCTCCGCGGCTTGACACGATGACCGGGCGCCAAGTTGGCTGACCTCCTGCGCCATTGCCGCGCAAAGGAGAGACCCCGGTGAGCATCCAGGCGACGACGATCGACTCCGCGCAGCCGCCGGCCGATCCCACGATGCCCCGGATCGGGTGGTTCCCGGTCCTCGGGCATGGGGCGGCCGTCATCAAGGACCCGCTTGCGGCCCTGGAGCAGTGGGCGAAGGAGCGGGGCGACCTCTACCGCATCAAGCTCCTCTGGAACGAGGCCTGGGTGGTCAACCGCCCTGCGGAGATCGAGCGCGTCCTCACCAGCGCCCGCGCCTTCTGCCGCGACCAGGACGGCCGGAGCCTGCGTGAGATGCTGGGTGAGGGCGTGCTCACCGCCGAGGGTTCGCACTGGATGCGCGAGCGCCGCCTCCTCCAGCCCGCCTTCCACCGCGACCGCATCAATGGGTACGCGCGGGTGATGGTCGATCTGGCGGCCGCGGACTTCGACCGCTGGCAGGACGGGCCGCGCGACTTCAACCACGACATGATGGCGCTCACGCTCCGCATCGCCTCCACCACGCTCTTCGGCGACGGCGAGGTGAACGCGGATGAGGTCGGCGGCGCGCTGGAGCAGGTGCAGCGCCGCTATTCGGGGAGCTACCACCTGTCCCCCACCTGGTTGCCCATCCCGACGATGCGCGCCTACAAGCGCGCCATCGCGCAGCTCGACCAGCTGGTCCGCGCGGTGATCTCCCGCCGGCGCGAGCGCGGCGCGGGGGACGGCAAGGACCTGCTCTCCATGCTCCTGCACGTGCAGGACGAGGACGGGTCGAAGATGAGCGACACCCAGCTCCGGGACGAGGTCCTCACGCTCCTGCTGGCCGGGCACGAGACCACCTCCAACGCGCTCACCTGGGGCGCCCATCTCCTGGCGCTCCATCCGGAGACCCAGGCGCCCCTCTTCGACGAGGCGCGCGCGCTGAGCGGCCCCGCGACCACCGCCGATCTCTCGCGCCTCAAGTACGCCGAAGCCGTGCTCCAGGAGTCGATGCGCCTCTACCCGCCGGGCTGGGCCATTGGCCGGGAGGTGGCGGAGCCCTTCCAACTCGCCGGCCGCGAGCTCGCCAAGGGCGTCCGGGTCATCATCTCCCCCTATATCGTCCACCGGGACGGGCGCTGGTTCCGGGACCCCCTGAAGTTCCGGCCGGAGCGCTGGCTGGACGGGTCGACCGCGGACCTGCCGCCGTACGCCTACTTCCCCTTCGGCGGCGGGCAGCGGATGTGCATCGGCAAGTCGTTTGCGATGATGGAGGGGACGCTGCTGCTGGCGGAGTTGGCGCGGCGGTTCATCCTCCATCCCAAGCCAGGGTTCACGCCCGAGCCGATGGCGGCCATCACCCTCCGGCCGAACCACGGGCTCCACCTCATCCTCGAACGGCGCAAGCCGGAAGGAGCGCGCGCATGACGCACGCACTGGCGATGACCCTCGGCTGGCTGGTGCTGTCGGGCTCTCCGCCGGCGCCCTCCGTCGCGCTGGGGAGCGGCGCGAAGATGTGCGAGGCGCTCACGGTGGCGGACCTGAAGGCGGCCGGGCTCGCTCCGGACGCGAAGGGCCTGTCGGCCAACGTCCCCGAGCCGACCAGCGCGTACTGCGTCTACGCCGGGAAGTCCGGCGCCACCGGCGGCATCGAGCTGGACCTCTTCGACGCCGCCGGCGACGTCAAGGGCACCTGGGAGACCATCCTGGGGGAGATGGCGCCGCCGAAGCCGGCCGGCCTCCCCGGCACCGACGAGAGCGTGATCGACCTGGAAGCGGTCTCCGGCGGCCCGAAGTTCGCGGTGCTGGTGGCGCGGCGCGGGAACCTGGTGTTCAGCCTGTCGCTCCCCGCGGGGCCGAAGGCGAAGGACCAGCTCTTCTCGCTCGCCAAGCTCGTCCTCGCGCGCGTGAAGGGCTGACTGGGCCCCCGGCCGTGTCCGGAGGTCGTCGCGGCGGTGATGGGCGGCGCAGCGGACGTCAGCGCGGTTTCAGATCGCCGCTCTTCTCGAACTGCTCCTCGAACAGGTCGAGGCTGCGCGCCACCTTGGCGCGCGCCGGTCCGTCGGGGGCCGCGCGCGCGGCCTCTTCCTGGCGGCTCAGGAGCGTGAGGATCATCGGGTTCGGGCTTCCACCGGGCAGTGCGGAGGCCTCCACCCGGCGTTTCAGCGACCCGATGCGTTTGAGCAGTTCGTCCTTGGTGGGCTCCACGGGTGGGGGGGTCGTCGCCCGGGGCGGTGTGCGGCGCATCGGCGGAACCAGTTTGGCGTCGGTCTCCACCGGAGCCGGACGTGTGGTCGGGCCGGCGGTCGCCTTGGAGGGCGGGGCTGGGAGCGCCTGCGCGACCGGTGCTTCCGGTGCGGCCACGGGAGCCGTCGAGTCCCGCGCGAGCAGTGGCTCGGGGGTTGGGTTCGAGCCGGGCGCCGATGGGTGCGCGCCGGGTGCATCCGCCGGCTGACCGACCGGAGCCGTGCCGGGCGCCAATGGGTGTGCGCCGGGTGCATCCGCCAGCTGACCGGCCGGGGTCGTGCCAGGCGCCGACGCTCGGACCATCGGCACATCCGTTGGCGGAGCCGCCGCAGTCCCCGGTCCGCTCGCGATCGGTGCGGCACCCGGCGTCGGGTTCGCTGTGCCGGGCGCGCTCATCACCGACCACGCAGCCCCGCCCGCAAGCCCTACCACCGCGAGCGCCACCCACGGCACCCACGACCGGCGGCGCCGCACCACCCGGGTCGGAGGCGCGAGCGCCGCCGCGTCCCGCAGCTCCGTGCGCTCCGCTTCGCCGGCGGCGGGGCGCTTCTTCGTAGGCTCCACGTCGAAGGGGTCCGGCGGCTCCGGCGCCTTGCCGATCTTCGTCACCGCTCCCAGCCGCTGGGCCAACTCCTTGACCTCGCGCCGGACCGCCGCCGCGTCCGCCGGGCGCCGCGCCGGGTCTTTCTCCAGCAACCGGAGCACCAGCGCGTCCACCTCGCGCGACACGGGCACGAAGTCCGACGGCTTCGGCGGCTGCTGTTGCACGTGCGCCATCGCCGTCTCCAGCGGCGAATCGGCCTCGAACGGCCGCTGTCCCGTGAGCAGTTCGAACGCGATCACCCCCAGGGCGTAGAGGTCGGTGCGCCCGCTCACCGGCTGCGACTGCGCCTGCTCCGGTGCCATGTACTCGGGCGTTCCGACCACCACCCCGCGGTCACTGGAGGGCGTCCCCGGGTCCCGGGGCGCTGGGTCTGCTTCGCCAGCCCGAAGTCGAGGATCTTCACGTACTGCGAGCCGCCCGAGGCGCTCACCACGAACAGGTTGCTGGGTTTGAGGTCCCGGTGGATGACCCCTTCGGCGTGCGCGGCACCCAGGCCGGCCAACACCTCGTCCATCAGCCACAGCACCTCGGCCGGGGAGAGCGGCCCGTGCTCGGTGAGCAGCACGTCCAGCGGTCGCCCCTCCAGGTACTCCATCACGATGTACTGGCCGATGGCGGGGATCTCCCCGTACCCGAAGACGTCCACGATGGCCCGGTGGCGGATCCTCCCCGACGCGCGCGCCTCTCCAGCGAGGCCGGCCGGCTGCATGTTCCCCACGTCGGGCCGGAGGACCTTCACCGCGACCTTCCGGCCGATCTGCGGCTGCTCCGCCTCGTAGACGATCCCCATCCCGCCCGCGCCGATCCGCCGCCGCACCACGTACTCGCCGACCTTCGTGCCGAGCAGGATGTCGCGCCGGACCGTGGCCTCCCACGAGTTGGTGCCCTCCTTGGTGACGCCCGGTGTCTCTTCCACCGGTGGGCCGGCGATCACCGTCTGCTCCCGCGGCACCGGCTCCGGAAGCGCCGCGCCGTCGTCCGGACACAGGCGCTGGTCGGTCGGGAGCTCCTTGCCGCAGCGCGGGCAGCGCCTGATCCAGCCCTGAGGACTGGGGGGTGGGTCCTTCGTCCTCGGAGCCGCCTCCATCGGCGAATAGCTTGGCATCCCCTCGCGGGTCGATCCACAGGAGGGCCCCGTGGCAGCATGCCGTTGATGAGCGCGCTTCCTCTCATGCTGGTCGCGGCCGGGCTGGGCGTCTCCCAGCAGGTCGTGGTGCTTCCGGTCCGGACCGCCGCCGTCACCGCGGCGCGCGCGACCGCCGTCTCCGAACGCGTGGCCCAGATCCTCCGCGCCGGAGGCGTCACCCTCGCCAGCACGCCCTCCGAGGCGATGGCGACGCTCCGCTCGCTGGGCGCCGGCGACCCGAGTGAGTGCCGGGGCGACTCCGCCTGCGTGGCGAAGCTGGGGGCGCTGCTGGGCGCGCGCCTGGTGGTCGGCATCGGCGTCGGCGAGTTCGAGGGGACGGTCGCGGTCCACCTCGAGGTCGTCGCGGCTCCGCCCGACGGGGCCACGCTCATCGACGACGAGCTCCTCCCCGCCGACCTGAAGGACCCGCTGTGGGCGCGCGCGCGCGCGCCCTTCGCCAGGAACCTGCTCCAGCGGACCGGCACGGGAGCCCGCTCCGGTGAGTCGCGGGCCCAGCCGGCGGCCTCCTCTGATGACGCGCCGCCGCGCTCCGGTGACTGGATGATCGCGCTCCAGACCGACACCGAGCTCGGGGCATTCGGCGGGATGTACACGCTCCGGGCCGGACGGCGACTCTTCCCGGAGGTGACGGTGTCCGCGGGCGCGATCGTGACCGCGGCCCGGCTGGCGGGCGCCTCGGTCCAGGCGCGGGCGATCCCATTCGCCGCGGACTTCGCCGTGCACCCGGTGGTCGCGCTCGAAATCCCGGTGCTGTTCTCTGGCCCGGTGGCCGCCGGCGTGCGGCCGAGCGTGGGCCTCGAGGTGTCGCCGTTCTCGTGGCTCTCCCTCGGCGCGAGCGCCTCCTACCTTCGCCTGCTCGGCACGGCCCCGGAGTACAAGTCCGGCTACTGGCTGGCGGGCGCGGAGATGGGCCTCCGCCTCTGACGGGCGCGCCGGACGAAGGCCACCATCGCCGCGAACGCGATCGCGGTCGGGCCCGCCCCTCCGGACGCGCACGAGCACCCCAGGAGGTCGATCGACCCTGGCGGGATGCCGCCATCCGTCTCGCCGGCATCGAGCTGGCCGCCGTCACCCGGCCCACCATCCGCCCCACCGGCGTCCGCGACCCCCGCGTCCGTGCCGGAATCGGGTGGGCCAGCGTCGGGCGGCCCCGCGTCTGGTGGACCGGCATCCGGCGGTCCCGCATCGGGCGGCCCTGCGTCCGGAGGGCCGGCGTCGGGTGGTCCCGCGTCGGGAGGACCTGCGTCCGGAGGCCCGGCATCGGGAGGGCCGGCGTCCGGAGGCCCGGCATCGGGAGGGCCGGCGTCCGGAGTCACGTAGGTGAAGCCGTTGACGAGCGTGTTGCTCCTCAACCCGTCCGTCGCGGTCACCACCACGTCAACCGGGCCGGCGGCGTGTGCCGGCGTGACCGCGTTGAGCACGGTGGGGCTCACCAACACGGTGGAGACGGAGCTGGTGCCGAAGCTCACGGAGAGGTTGGAGACGAAGTTCGAACCCACCAGCGACACCGGGGTTCCCCCGTCCGTGGGGCCTGATGCCGGGTTGACGGCGGTGAGTGTGATCGGCTCCCGGAACTTGGCCGCGAACGCGTCGACGGCCCCGCGGATGGGGCTCACGTACGAGCCCGGAGTGGTGGGGAAGCCGGACCTGGACTCGCCGACGACGTAGGCACTGCCGAGGCCGTCGGTCGCCAGACCCAACGCCCGGTCGTCGTTGGGCCCCCCCAGGTAGGTCGAGTAGAGCACCCCGGTGCCGGAGCCGTTGAGCTGAGCGAGGAAGGCGTCGCCGCTGCCGGCGTTGTTCCCCTGGTATGGCCCGCCGAACAGAGGAAAGTTCGCGGAGGCGGTACGGCCCGCGATCCACACGCTCCCGGCCGCTCCCTTCGCCACGGCCCACGCCGTGTCGTCGCCTCCTCCCCCGACGTACGTGGAGAACACCAGCCCTCCGGCGGAGTTCAGCTCGGCCGCGAAGGCGTCGAAGCCGCCTGCGTTGGAGGTCTGGAACGCGTTGGCCGACCTCGGGAAGGTGTTCGTGGAGGTGGTCTGGCCGGCGAAGATCGCTCCGCCGTTGGCCGGGTCGAGGGCCAGGCACGTGGCCTGATCGTCCTGGAGGCCGCCGAAATAGGTGGAGAAGACGGTCGCGCTGGCGTCGGCGTTGAGCTTGGTGACGAACGCGTCGCTCCCGCCAGCGTTCTGGAACTGGAAGCCCGTCGGCGTCCCCAGAAAATTGACCGAGAACGTGCCGCCCGCCACCAGCGCGTTTCCGCTGGCGTCCACGGCAATCCCCTGCGCGAAGTCCGCCAGGTTGCCTCCCAGGAACGTGCCGTAGGTCTTGAGGCCCGCTGGGTTCAGCTTCAGGACGAACGCGTCCTGGGAACCGCTGATGGAGGGCAGGACCACCGCCGCCGTGGAGGGCCAGTCGGCCGAGAAGGTGTTGCCGGTGACGTACGCCGCGCTGGTGCCGTCCAGCGCCACCGCATCGCCGTGGTCGTCGTTCAACCCGCCCACGTAGGTGGAATAGACGAGCGCCGTGCCGGTCGAATTGAGCTTGGCCACGAAGGCGTCGATGGCGCCGCCGAGCGTGGACTGGAACCCGCCCGGGCTCGGCAGGTTCGAAGAGGTGGTATCGCCGGTAATCACCGCGTTCCCGGCCGTGTCGATGGCGAGGCCGTAGGCCACGTCCGTGCCGTCACCCCCGAAGTACGTGGAGTAGAGGAGCGCGGTCCCGCTCGCGTTGAGCTTGACCAGCACCGCATCCGTGACGCCGCGCGAGCCCGGATAGATCGGGTTGCCGATCGTGGGGAAGCTGGCGCTCTCCGTGAAGCCGGCGGCGAAGGCGACGCCGTTGGCGTCCACCGCCACGGCCTCCAGGCCGTCATTCGTGCCGCTGCCGAACTGCGCGGAGTAGACCAGCACCGGATCCACCACCACCGGCCGCGTGCGGTCGCGTTCCCCCAGCGCGACCGCCACCCGCCGCTTCCCCTTCACCACGTACTGCGCGGCCACTTCCCTGCGGGCGCCATCGATCTCCTGGTATGCGAAGGGCCGGCGGAGCGTGAGCGCCTGGTCCGCGATGGAGATCCGGAGATCTCCCTTCGGGTCGAGCTGGACGGAGTCGGCGCCGTCGAAGGCGAGGCGGAGCCGGCCCGGATCGGCGGAGGGCGCCAGGACCATGTCCAACTCCAGGTGCCGCCCGGAGCCGTGGTAGCGGAGGTCGATGCCCGGCAGCGCGTCCCGGTACGTGACCGCTCCATACGTGGGGAGGCCGGTCACCCAGCGCGACGGGTCCTTGCCGATGAGATAGCTGGCGATGCCCGGGAGTGGGTCCAGGCCGTCCGATTTCCTGCGGGTGGCGCCGTCGAGGCGCATCCGGAAGGCGTAGCTCCGACAGCCCCGGGGCAGCGCCCTTGGCCGCGTGTCGGAGGCCACGCATCGCTCGAAGCGGACCGTGAGCGCACCGCCCGCGAGGAAGCCGATGCCCTCCTGGCTCCGGACGAGGAAGTCGACGGAGGGAGCGGTCTGGCCCCGGTTCGGCTCGAACGAGAGGGGGAGCGCGCCCCAGCCCGCCAGTTCCGGTGCGGCGCCCGCGGGAGCTGCCGCGAACACGAGCAGCGCGGCGATCGACCACCCCGGCGTTCCTGAAAGCAACATGTGGACGTCCCCCCTGCGGATCGGGCGATTCGCGCCAGAAGCGTAAAACGCGCCGCACACCTCCGGACCAGCAAAGCAGGGAACGGTCAGGCTCCGGCTTCAGGCGAACGCGCGGGCGTGGTCGCGGGCCCAGGTGTCAAAGGAGCGGGGCGGGGCGCCGGTGACGTCGCGGACGGCGGTGGAGACCTGCTCGTGGGCGAGCCCGGCCCCGGAGCGCATCAGCCACGATCACCGCGCAGCGGCCTTCTGGTCCTGGATCCACTTCTCCACGAGCTGGCGGAGCATGGGGAGGGTGACGGGGCCGCTGGAGAGGATGACGTCGTGGAAGGCGCGCAGGTCGAAGCGGTCGCCGAGGGCGGCCCTGGCCTGGTCGCGGAGCGCGAAGATCTCCAGCGCGCCGGTGTCGTACGCGGTGAGCTGGGCGGGCATGATGGCGATCCGCTCCATGGCGGACTCCGCCTCTTTCGGGGTGAAGCGCCCGCTCTCGGAGACGAACTGGATGGCCTGCTCCCGGGTCCAGCCCAGGGCGTGGATGCCGGGGTCGACCATCATCCCGCGCGCCGGCCAGAGGCGGCGCTGGATGCGCGCCAGCGGGCCGACGAGGCCCATCTCGTCGGCGAGCGCCTCGGCGTAGCGCCCCCAGCCCTCGATGTAGCCGGAGTTGCCGGTGAGCCGGAGCAGCGGGTGCTTCGGTCCGTACTGGAAGGCGAACGAGAGCTGGAGGTGGT
Source organism: Myxococcaceae bacterium (assembly GCA_036559665.1). Taxonomy (GTDB): domain Bacteria; phylum Myxococcota; class Myxococcia; order Myxococcales; family Myxococcaceae; genus DASRBA01. Next base: position 13,905 of record DATBSS010000399.1, on the reverse strand, counting down.
GGCCGGGGTAGGTCTCGTGGAAGGCGGTGACCTCCGCGTTCGAACGGAGCTGCGCCTCGTGGTCGGCGAGCTTGATCCAGTAGGTGCCGGCCCGGCTGCCGTCGTCGGCGGCGGGCTGGTACGAGTCGCTCACGGACGCCTCCAACGTCGCCGGGTACGGCTGCACCAGGACATCGGCGGCGGGAGCGTGGCTGAAGAAGCGCGGGACGGCGTCGCGGGCGCGCGCGACGGAGGTGCGGGCCCAGGCGAGCACGTCGTCGCGCGAGGAGAAGTGGTTGCTCGGCTCCGCCCGGATGCGCGCCATGATGTCCGGGAGCGCGGTGACGCCCAGCGCGTCCTTCGCCATCGCCTGCGCCTCCGCCACGGTCTGCTTCACCCGCGCCTGGCCGAGGCGGAAGGTCTCCTCGGGTGGACGGTCGAGGGTGGTCCCGAGGCGGAACAGGGCGCGGTAGCACGCGGCCCCGTCGCGGTTCTTGTAGACGGACGGTTCGGTGCGCGCGGCGGAGAGGTACTCGTCGCGGAGGAAGTCGCGGTAGCGGGTGACGGCGGGGCGGATCTTCTGGTCGAGGAGCGCGCTCCATTCGGCGGCGAAGGCGGGGTCGTTGGCGCGGCGGGCGGGGTCGTAGAGCGGCGAGTCCTTGGCCGCGACGGCGTAGCCTTCGATCTGCTTGAGCGTGCGTTCGGCGACGCGGCGGGGGCTGGAGTAGCCCTGCTTGAGGCCCTCGCGGGCGTTGGCGATCTCCGTGTCGAGGTAGGCGGGCAGCTTGGCGAAGCGGCGGAGGGCGGCGGCGCGCAGCTCCGGCGTGTCGACGCGCTGGCCGCTGGCGAGTGGGCTGACCCCCACCTGCCACCCATTCATCTGGCTCACCGGCCACAGCTCACCGCGGCAGATGCGTACCTGGCGGCTGGCGTCGACGGCTTCCTTGAGGAGGCCGTGCAGCGCCCACTCCGGCGTGCCCCACAGCGCGGCGCCGTCGATGGCGGCCAACTGCGCGGCCCAGGCGTCCTCGCGCGCGTGCCAGCGCCCGGTTGCGGCCAGCGAGTTATCGGACAGGCCGTCCGGCGCGGCGCCGGTGAGTCCGTTGATCTCCGCCGCGTCGGGGAAGGCGGCGGTGAACGCGGCGACGTAGTCATCCGCCAGGCGGTGGACCTCGGCGCGGGCGGCGTCGTTCCCGGCGGGCGCGGGGGCGGGCGGAGGCGCGGCGGCGGGCTTCTCGGTCGCGCAGGCGGTGAGGAGGCAGAGGGTGAGGGCGGCGGCGGCGCGGGTCATGGGGCCGGTGGCGTAGCATGAGCAGCGCCCGGCGCCTCGCCGCCGCAGCGGACGGGGCCGGCGCTCACTTGCCGGCCGCGCGCACCTCCGCGTCCGCGAGGAAGTACTTCGCGGTCATGACGTCGAGCGCGGTCCTGTCGCCAAGCTGGCGGTGCTCCGTCGTCCGGTCCACCAGCTCACGCATCCGGCTGACGTGGCCCGTCCAACACCGGGGCTCAACCGCCAATGACCTTTGACCAGGACTCGATCCATAGAATCCGGCCCGGAGGTGGTTCCGAATGGCGCTTCAGCTCATGACGCCCGCGTTCGATCGCGGTCAGGAGATTCCCTCGAGGTACACCTGCGAGGGCGTCGACGAATCTCCGGAGGTGCAGTGGACCGGCGCTCCGGCGAACACGAAGTCGTTCGCGCTCATCGTCGACGACCCGGACGCGCCGGATCCGAAGGCGCCGAAGATGACCTGGGTCCATTGGGTGGTCTACGACCTTCCGGCGAGCACCACGGCCCTGCCCGAGAAGGCGAAGAAGGCGCCGGCCGGCGCGCGCGACGGCCTCAACGACTGGAAGAAGACCGGCTGGAACGGCCCGTGCCCGCCCATTGGACGCCACCGCTACTTCTTCAAGCTCTACGCACTGGACGCCGCGCTCGGCGACCGCGGCCACATCACCAAGGCCCAGCTCGAACAGGCCATGTCCGGCCACATCCTCGAGCAGGCCGAGACCATGGGGACCTACCAGAAGAAGGGGTAGCTCCTGGCGCCATGACGCGTCCATAGTTCCCCGCTGTGGGGGAGACCGAGCTTACGTCCGCGCTCCAACGCCCTGGCGGCCTCGTGCCCCGGAGCGAGCGCCCGGCGGACCCGGTGGCGGAGGCGGAGCGCGCGCTGCGAGCCGCCCTGGGCGAGGTCAACGCACTGGACGCGGAGGTGGATGACCTCTCCTCCCGCCTGGAGGACTTCGCGCGCGCGCACGATGAAGCGCTCCGTGCCGGGTATCACTCGGTGGAGCTCGCCGAACGCCTGGTCCGGAAGCTCCAGTGGCTTCGCGACGCCGTCGCCCGGCTCACCGCCGCGCTCGATGCACCGCCGCCGCCGCCGGCCCCGAAGAAGCGTCGCTCGAAGAAGAAGACCACCGTCAAGGCAACCCACGAGGAGCCCCCGCCGGAAGAAGAAGAGGAGGAGACGCCCGAGGCCGAGCTGCCGCCGCCTCCTCCTCCAAGAGAAGAAGAGGACGAGGCGCGCGCGCTGAAGCGGCTCCTCCGGCGCCTGGCGCGCGTGCTGCACCCGGACCTCGCGCAGGACGACGCCGAGCGCTCCCGCCTCCACCTCCTGATGGCCGACGTGAACGCCGCATACGAGCGGGGCGATCGCACCGCCCTGGAAGTGATGGCGGAGAAGGTGGGTGCGGGCGAGCCGGTGGGCACGCTCACCGACGACGACCGCCTGGGCCACCTCCGCAAGCGCACCGGCGTCCTGAAGCAGGCCGCGCGTTCGCTCAAGGCGGAGCTGGACCGCCTCCGGGCGACGGGCACCTTCCGGCTCCTCGCCGAGTCGGAGCGGCGGGCGGCCGTGGGCGCGGACTACCTGGCGGATGCGGCGAAGGAGCTGGCGCAAGAGGAGCGGGACGCGCTGGTGGACGCGTGGGCGCGGCTGCGCGCGGTGGAGCAATCGGCGCGCGCGCTGAGCACCCGGAGGGAGCAACGGATGAAGGCGCTGACTCGGGGCAAGGGGCGCACCGGCACCGGACTGCGCGCATTCGACCCGGTGCTGGAGAGCCCGCTGGTGCGAAGGGGCGTGGCGCGGCTGGAGAAGCGTGGCGCCACCGCCGCCGCTCGCGAGCTGGCGCGGGAGTTGGAGGCCGCCTTCGAGTCGCGTCCCTGGGAAGTAGCGCTGACGCTGCTGGCTTACTTTTGCGAGCTGGCCGGTGGTCCGCCCGAGACGCTGGAGCAACCCGACGACTGGCGCGCTCGGTACGACGCGCTCCGGGCGAACTGGCCGGCGGCGCCGCCGCTGGAGGCGTTGCTGGCCCGGCTCCCTCCGCATCTCGACATCGGCCTGCGCGAGCAGGGCGCGGTGCACCTGGGCGTCCAGCTCCGTAGCGGAGATCTGATGCCGGGCGTCTCAATCGCCCTGGAGCACGCGCCGCTCGCCGCGATGGCCCGCGATGTCCTCCAGCGGCTCGGCCCGCGCGAGCGCTGCGCCGCCTGCGGCGAGGAAGCGGAGATGCAGCACGTCCTTCGCACCCGCGGCCTGGACGAGCTGCACGCGCTGGTGTGCCCCCGGTGCTTCGCGGTGCAGAAGCGATACTTCCTGTTCAGCCGGTCGGATGGGCTGGAGGCGCTCAACCCGCAGGCGCTGAAGCTGGGGCTCCTGGTGGAGGTGGTGGCGAAGCTCTCCGGCGCGTCCATCGCCTTCCAGCTCCTGGAAGGAGAGCGCGCCCGCCTCACCGCCGCGGACCTCGCCCGCCGCGTCCACGACTGCTACTTCGCCGCGTACAAGGTGCCGGTGCCGCCCGAGGCCCTCCAGCTCTTCTCGGGCCCGCGCGAGCTGCGCGGGATGGACGCCATCCCCGCCCGCCCCGTCACGGTGCGCCTGGACCGCCGCGCCGGGATGAAGGAGCGCGAGGCGCTGGAGCTCCTCCGCTCGCGCATCGAGCGCCGTTTCAGGCCGGAGACTGAACGCTGAAGTAGGATGGCCATCCGCCTCATGTCCTCCGACTCCAGCCGCAAGGAGCGCAAGCACCCGCGCACGCCGGTGTCGCTGCTGGTCCAGTACCGGTTCAATAGCCTTGAGGACTTCCTCGCCGAGTACGCCACCAACCTCTCGCCGGGCGGCATCTTCATCGCCACCGACGACCCGTCCCCGGTTGGTTCCATGCTGTACCTCCAGTTCTCCCTCAAGGACGGGTCCAGGCTGATCGAAGGCATGGGCCGCGTGGCGCACGTCCACCAGGCGGCGCCCGGCCAGCCGCGCGGAATGGGCATCGAGTTCGTTCAGTTCGACGACGCCTCGATGGCGCTGATCGCGAAGATCTGCGGCGGACGCTAGGAGATGCTCCGCTCGCTCCGCGCTCGCCTGCTGGTGGCATTCCTGGTCCCAGCGCTGGTGCTCTCCGCGGTGAGCAGCGCGGTGGGCTACGTGGTCTCGCGCCGCATCGTGGAGGACGAGCTGGGGCGCAGCCTCTCCGCGGTGGCGGCGGCCGGCGCGGCGCAGGTGAGCGGCGAACGCCTCCTCTCCATCGAGCCCGGCGACGACGTCACCGGCACCCGCACCTGGCGCAACCTGCGCGCGCTGCTCACCGAGGTGCGGCAAGCGGCCGGGGCGCGCCGGGTGTTCGCCTTCGACGCCCAGGGTCGCCTCCGTGCCGACGCCGGCGGGGCCCTGCCGGTGGGCGCCGAGGTGCCGGAGCTGTTCCGGGACCGGCTGGAGCTGCAGCGCGTCTTCGCCGGAGAGCGCGCCTACTCGCAGGTGCTGTTCGAGGGCAGCGACGGCCAGCTCTACAAGACCGGCTATGCGCCCATCCGCTCCGGTAACAGCGTGGTGGGCGCCATCGGCGTGGAAGGCAGCGCCATGTTCTTCGGGCCGCTGCGCAGCCTGCTCCGGGGGTTCATCGGCCTGGGCGCGGCGGGACTGATGGTGATCGCCCTGGTGGCCCTGGGCACCGCGCGCACGCTCACCGCGCCCCTGCGCAGGCTGATGGCGGCGGCGCTCCGCATCGGCCAGGGAGACCTGGCAACGCAGGTGCCCCAGGAGCGGACGCTGGAGATCGGCACCCTGGCCACCGAGCTGGAGGCGATGCGGCAGGCGCTGGAGAGCCGCGACCGCCAGCTCAAGATGATGCTGGCCGGCGTGGCGCACGAGGTGCGCAACCCCATCGGCGGCATTCAGCTCTTCACCGGGCTGATCGCCGAGGAGCTGTCCGCCCGGAGCGACGCCGCCGAGGCCCAGGGCCACGTCCGCCGCATCCAGGGAGAGATCGAATACCTCCAGCGCATCGTGGAGGAGTTCCTGGCCTTCGCCCGCGACCAGCGCGTGCTGCGCGAGCCGCTGGAGGCGGAGTCGGTGGTGGAGGCGGCCGGGTGGCTGGCCACCGCGGATGCCGCCGCCCGGGAGATCAAGGTGACCGCGCAGGCGGACCGCGCCACCCTCCATGGCGACGAGGCGCTGCTGATCTCCGCGGTGGGCAACCTGCTCAAGAACGCGGTGCAGGCCTCGCCCGCGGGCGCCGAGGTGCGGGTGCGCGGGACGCTCCAGGACGGGTGTTACCGCATCGAGGTGCAGGACGCCGGCGCCGGCGTGCCGCCCGAGCTGCGCGAGAAGATCTTCGAGCCCTTCTACACCACGCGCGAGAAGGGGACCGGGCTGGGGCTGGCGCTGGCCCGGAAGATCGCCTCCGCGCACCGCGGGCAGCTCACCCTGAGCTCGGAGCCGGGGCGGACGGTGTTCGCGCTGGAGCTGCCCGCAGGGCCGGACGCGCCCGCGCCCGGGTGACGTACTATCGAGCCATCCCATGGCCGAGCACGCCGACATTGGCCAGGTTTGCCCCGTCCACCCGGGCGTCCCCGCGCACGAGGTGTGCGCGCGGTGCGGCCGGTTCCTCTGCGTGGATTGCTCGGTCTACCGGAAGGACGCCTGGTACTGCCAGGCCTGCGCGCAGCGGATGGTGGGCCTGTTCGCCGGCTCCTGGTTCGCCATCGTGGCCGGCATCTGCTCCTTCATCGGGCTGGGGTGCGCGCCGCTGGCCGCGCTGGCGGCGGTGCTGGCGCTGAGCGACCTGGCGATGATCGCCTCCGGCCGCAACGCGAAGGGCGGGTGGAAGCTGGACCTGATCGCGCTCGGGCTGTCGGCGTTAGGGCTGGTGATCGGCATCTTCCTCATCCAGCGCCTGGGCCTGCTCAGCGCCACCCACTGACGCGCGCCGCGCGGGCTCTCTACGACGCGGGCCCGAGCGTCCCGGCCGACTGCGGCGGGAGCGCCTTCACCACCAGGTACGCCACCAGCACGCCGGCGCCGGCCATCAGGAGCGCCAGGCCGTACAGGGCAAAGGTCTCCAGGCCGAGCGCGCCGCCGACGATGAACCCCATCATCTCGCCGCCGATCCAGAACAAGACGCCCAGGGCCGCCCAGCCCTTGGAGCGGCCCTTCTCGACCGCGGTGCGCGACAGCAACCTCGCGAAGGCAATGATGCCGAGGATTTCGAGCATGGCGGCGGAGTCTAGTCCGCCTTCCGGGAGGCGCGCTTCGCCTTGAGCAGCAGCCGCTTCAAGGCGGGTTCGTCCGCCAGCGCCACGGCCTCGTCCCACCCCATCCAGCGGGCGCCGTGGGACTCGTTCGGGTCGTGGGCCAGCGCCCCGGGGTCCTCGGCCACCACCAGGAAGCGGACGTCGAGGTGGCGGTGCTCGGGCTCCGACTTGCGGGCTGGGATGCGGTGCGCGTCCACGTCCAGCGGGCGCGGAGCGGTGGGGTGGAGGTGGACGGAGAGGCCGGTCTCCTCGCGCGCCTCGCGCAACGCGGTGGCCTCCATGGCGCCGCCGTCCGCCTCGTCCGCGTGGCCCCCCGGCTGGAGCCAGCGGTTCAGTTTTCCGTGGTGGACGAGGCATGTGCGCCCGCCCTCCGGGTCCACCACCACCGCGCTGCCGGTGAAGTGCGCGCCGGGCTGCTCGCGGGAGAAGGGCCGCTCGAGCGAGCGCGCCGACTCCCGCATGAACGCGAGGTCCGCGCGCTCCTGCTCGTCCTCCGGGAGGTGCCCGTCCAGCAACGCCACCAACGCTTGGCGATCCATCCTGGCCCCGCTTATTGCATGCTTCCATCCCATGGCCCGCGTCCTCGTCATCGACGACCACGACGCCATGCGCGAGGGCATGGCGGTCACCCTGAAGAAGTCCGGCCACGAGGTGGCGGCGGTCCGCTCCGGCGCGGACGGGCTGGCGGCGTACCGCAAGGCGCGGTTCGACCTGGTGGTGACGGACCTCAAGATGGAGGGGATGAACGGGCTGGAGCTGGTGCAGAAGCTGAAGGACCTGGACGGCGAGGCGGTGGTGATGGTGGTCACCGCCCACGGCACCATCGAGGTCGCCGTGCAGGCCATGCAGCGCGGCGCCTACGACTTCATCACCAAGCCCTTCCCGCCCGACGTGCTGCGCGCCAAGGTGGAGCGCGGCCTGGAGCTGGGAGCGGCGCGCAAGCAGGTGGAGCGCCTCACCGCCCACAACCAGGCCCTCACCGAGGAGGCCGCCGCCCACGCCGGCGCGCTGGTAGGCCAGAGCGAGCCGATGCAGCGGCTGGTCTCATTGGTCCGCAAGGCCGCCAGCAGCGAGGCCACCATCCTGGTGCAGGGCGAGAGCGGCACCGGCAAGGAGCTGGTGGCCCGGATGTGCCACGACCTCTCCCCCCGCGTCGCCGGCCCCTTCGTGGTGGTGCACTGCGCTGCGCTGGCTGAGTCGCTCCTGGAGTCGGAGCTGTTCGGCCACGAGCGCGGCGCCTTCACCGGCGCGGTGAAGCGCAAGCTGGGCCGCTTCGAGCTGGCGGACGGCGGCACCCTGTTCCTCGACGAGATCGGCGAGATCTCCCCCAGCATCCAGACCAAGCTCCTCCGCGTCCTTCAGGAGAAGGAGCTGCAACGCGTGGGCGGCGAGGAGACGCTCAAGGTGGACGTCCGCGTGGTGGCCGCCACCAACCGCGACCTCAAATCGGAGGTGCAGAAGGGCCGCTTCCGCGAAGATCTCTTCTACCGCCTGCACATCGTCCCGCTCTCCATCCCGCCCCTGCGCGAGCGCCCGGAGGACATCCCCGCCCTGGCCCGCCACTTCGTGCAGCGCTTCGCCGCCCGCATGAACCGCGCCGCCGGCGACATCTCCGAATCCGCCATGCGCGCGTTCCAGCGCTACCCCTGGCCCGGCAACGTGCGCGAGTTGGAGAACGCGGTGGAGCAGGCGCTGGTGTTCTCCGAGGGAACCGAGCTGGCCGAGGCCGATCTCCCCGCCTTCCTCCGCGGCCCCGCCACCCACAAGACCGCCGGCGCGCTGCCGGTGGTGCAGGGGGACCGCTCGCTGCCGGAGATCCTGGAGGACCTGGAGCGCCAGCTCATCCAACAGGCCTACGAGAAGGCCAAGGGCGTCAAGACCGAGACGGCCCGGCTCCTGGGCATCAAGACCTCCGCGCTCTACTACAAGCTGGAGAAGTACGGCTTCATCCAGAAGGGCGAGGCGGAACCTCCCTCCCCGGAGTGACGGATTTCTGTGGCGCCTGGCGGATTTCCATCTCCGCGCCCCACCCGCCAGGCCCCCCGGTTTCATAGGGCGGCCAATTCCTTGTAGGTTTTCCTGGGCAGGCACCGGCACCCGCCTTGCTCGCCAGTCACCCGGAGGCACAGCTTCGCTCTGATGCGGTTCGTGTCCTACATCGTCGTCCTGGTCTGCGTCGCCGGCTCCCGCACGGCGCTGGCGCTGCCGGCAGCCGAGGCGCGCGCCCAGGTCCAGAAGGCGAGGGACGGCGCCCAGTCACTGCGCCAGCGCCAGCTCCAGCTCCGCGGCGAGCTGGACGAGGTGGCGGGCCGCATCCAGGAGCTGAAAGCGCAGCAGCAGGGCCGGCTCATCCCGGGTGGCGAGCTGTCCGGCCTCCTGCGGCGCTCGCAGGAGCTGTCGGGGTCGCTCACCGAGGTGGAGTCCGGATTGGCGCGCGCCGAGGGCGACGTGCAGGAGAAGAGCGGCGCGCTGGCGGCGGCGCTGGAGTCGGAGATGGACGCCGCGCGCGCCGCGTTCGACCGGGCGGGCCACGACGAGCGGCGGACGCTGCTGGAGCGGATGCGGGCGCTTCGCAAGGAGCGGGACCAGGTCCGCGCCCAGCTCCCGGCGGCGCGGCTGCCACAGGTCAAGGCGGAGGCCTCCGACGACCCGGCGGACCTGCTGGAGCAGGCGGACGCGCTGCGGGACACACAGGACAAGGTCACCTCCCGGCTGAAGACGCTGGAGCGGCGCATCGACGAGGTGAAGCGCGAGCGCGAGCTGGACCGCCGGATGGGCGAGTTCCTCGGCGAGGAGCAGGTGTTCGACGAGCGCGACCGCCGCCTCGCCTCCAGTCCGTCCGCTGCCCCCGGTGCCCCGCCATCCCGCGACGTCCAGCTCCCCTCGACGGAACAGACGGAGCCGATCTTCGGCCTCTTCGGCGCGCAGTTGGACGGGGTCTTCCATTCCCCCGCCGCCCGCGACGGGCAGCCGCAGGTCGGAGTGGGGACGTTGCCGGGCCCCGCCGGTGACGGCGAGATCTCCGCCCTTCAGCGGCAGCAGAAGGAGCTGGAGGCGATGTCGAAGGAGCTGGGCGCGCGCGCGGGCGAGCTGGAGCAGCGCGCGCGGGAGCTGAAGTAGCCCGGTCTAGAAGAGCTGCAGCTCCACCCTCAGCGTCACCGTGGCCAGCAGCGTGGTGTCCTGCGGCGGCACGCGCCCGCTGCCGCGCGCGGTGAGGCTGATGCTGGGCGCGTCCAGGAGCGGGCGCAGCTCCGCGGACGGGTCCACCTCCAGCCACAGCTTGGGGTTGGGCGGCACCAGCCCGAGCTGGGCGATGCCCGACTTGCCGGCCACCTCCTTCTCCTCGCTGCCGGCCCCGGCGAAGAAGTGCAGCTCGTCCAGGAAGTCGAAGCCCTGGCCGTCCGGGTGGACGATCTGGATCTCCAGCTGGACGACCCTGAGCGACCGCACCGACTCGATGGTGGTCTGGTTCTGCTTGAAGGCCTCGCTGGAGGCGAAGTCGATGCTGGCGAAGCTGCCAATGGCGGGGATGCGGGTGAGCACCGAGCCGGCCGTGGCCTGATCGCCGTGGATGGTGGTCTCCCCGTCGAGCGTGACCTCGAACGCGTTGAGGGTCGTGCAACCGGCGGCGCCGGCGAGCCCTGCCGCGAGCAGGATCGGAGCGAGAGGCGTTCTCATCTTCAGGAGCGTGGAGGGCGCTTTTCGCCTGTCCACCTCGAAGCGTACGGGGAGCGGACGCGCGCCCGCAAGCGCCCGCCCCGGCCAGGGTTTCCCGTTGTATGGTCCCCGGCGGTGAGGAGGTTCCGGCGACTCGCGCTCGCGGCGGGGGCTGCGGCCACCCTCGCACTCCCCGGCGGCGCCGCCGAGCCGGCCGCCTCCCTGCGCGCCACCGCCTCGCTGGGCTTCGACTCCAACGCGCGCCGCGTCTTCAACTCCACCCGTGACGAAGCGGACGCGGTGGGGTCCGCGCTGTTGACCGCGGCGGCCCGCGTCTCTCCCGGGCCCCTGGAGCTGAGCGGGAGCTACGTGGCGGCGGCGCGGAAGTTCGCCGTGCATTTCTCCCACGACACGCTGGCGCAGGAGGCCGCGGCGGAGCTGGCCATCCGGCCCCTCGGCACGGTCCAGGTCGCCGTGGACGGACGCATCAAGGACCGCCGCGGCGGGCCGCGCCGCTACAGCGACCTCCAGTCGGCGCTGGTCCTGCGGTGGCAGGCGGTGCCGGAGCTGGAGGTGGAGCTGCACGCCGGCGCTCACCGCTTCATCAACCGGGCGGACATCGCGTACAGCTTCTCCTCGCCCGAGGCGGGTGGCCGGGTGCGCTACCGCTTCGACCGGCGCCACACCCTCACCCTGGGGGGAGAGCTGGGGCACCAGCGCTACAACGCCCTGGCCGTGGTCCCGCCCACCAATCCCGACCCGGCGGAGGTGACCCGGGAGGATGGGGTGCTCGTCGCCTCCGCGGGCTACGGCTACCGCGGCGCGTTCCAGTTCTCCGCCGGGTACCAGTACTTCGACGAGGACTCCAACAGCCACGGTCAGACCCTGCGCTTCCACCGGGTGGACCTGGCGCTGGGGACGCCGCTGCCGTGGAACCTGCTGCTCTTCGCCCAGCTCACCCTTCAGCTCGGCGACTACCCGGACGGCATCTCCCTCGCCCCCATGATGACCCTCTCCGAGGACGAAGAGCGCCACAGCGCCTTCCAGCTCAAGCTGGTGCGTCCCCTGGGCGAGCGGGTGGACCTCGAGCTCCGCTACGGCGTCTACGCCAACGTGCTCCGGCAGACCGACGGCTCCCAGCCCGAGCTTCCCTATTTCCGGCAGGTGGCGTCGGTGGGGCTGGCCGCGAGGATGTGATAGTCGCTCCCTTCATGGCAGGTCCTTCACAGACGACCCCGCCGCCGGCCCAACCGTCCGCGCCGCCGCAGGACCCCTCGCAGCAGCCGGGCGGAGATCCGGACCTCGAGTTCGGCCCGCGCGCGCCGTCGATGCCGCAGTACTTCCTCGGCTACGCCGTCGTCTTCGGCGCCGTGATCGGCTTCGCGCTGCTGCTGGTCGGGCTGATGCGGTTCCTCCGGTAGCGGAGCGCTCGCCCGGCCGGCTGGAGTGTTTGCGGCGACAAGGCCCGCGTCCGGCCCCGCACATACCTTGAGGGCCATGGACAGGAGAGGGCCATGAACGCGATCCAGTTGCTCAAGCAACAGCACCGGGAAGTGGAGAAGCTCTTCAAGGACATCGAGCAGTGTCCGGACGACCAGAAGGACGAGCTCCGGCGACTGTTCGCCCAGCTGGCGGACGACCTGGCGGCGCACACCGACATCGAGGAGGAGCTCTTCTACCCGGAGGTCAAGCAACGCCGGCAGGACGACATGATCCAGCAGGCGGTGGAGGAGCACTTCCAGGTGAAGCAGTTCCTGGCCCAGCTGCTGGACCTGGAGGTCGGCTCCCGCGAGTTCGTGATGGTGCTGGCGCAGCTCAAGGACGCCGTCCTCAGCCACGTGGAGGAGGAGGAGACCGAGATGTTCCCCACGGTGCGCAAGCTCTTCACCAAGGCGGACCTGGACACCCTGGGCGAGGAGCTGGAGGTCCGGTTCCAGGAGCTGATCGGCGGCGAGCCGCGCTTCGAGATCCGGGACCAGATCGAGGCGCCCGCGCAGATCTGACCCGCGCGGATCGGACGTCTAGAGCGCCGCCAGCCGCGCGGAGATCTCCTCCGCCAGCCCGTCGTGGCCCTGCGCGGCGGCGGCGGTGCGGGCCCGCTCCAGCGCGGCGCGGGCCGGGTCCTTCTGCCCGGCCCCCAGGTGCGCCTCTCCCAGCGCCACCAGCGCGGCGGCGTAGTCGGGCTGGAGCCGGGTGGCGCGCTCCAGGGGCTCCACCGCCTCCGCGTAGCGGCGCGCGTCCAGGAGGAGCTTCCCCAGCGAGAAGTGTCCCATGGGTGAATCCGGGAACTCCTCGGCCATCTTCCGGAACCGGGTCTCGCGATCGGTGCTCACGCTCCGTGCGTGATAGAGGAGGTCCATGGCCGGAGACAAGCCGCTGGACGAGCTGGTGACCCGGGCCCGCGCGGCCGCCCGGACGGTGGGCGTGGTGGACACGGCCCGGAAGGACGCCGCCCTGCGCGGGATGGCCGCCGCCCTGCGCGACCTGCGCGGGGAGATCCGCGCCGCCAACGCCGAGGACGTGGAGGCCTCCCGGAAGGACGGCAAGCCGGCCGCCTTCCTGGACCGGCTCCTGCTCGACGACAAGCGCATCGAGGGCATGGCGAAGGCGGTGGAGGAGGTTGCCGACCTGCCCGACCCCGTGGGCGAGGTGGTGGAGAAGTGGAAGCGGCCCAACGGGCTGCAGATCCAGAAGGTGCGCCTGCCGCTGGGCGTGGTGCTGATGATCTACGAGTCGCGCCCCAACGTGACCTCGGACGCGGCGGCGCTCTGCCTCAAGAGCGGGAACGCAGTGGTGCTGCGCGGGGGCTCGGAGGCGTTCAAGTCCAACCGGGCCATCGCCTCGGCGCTGCACCGGGGGATGGAGGCGGCCGGCCTCCCGCCCGCCGCGGTGCAGCTGGTACCCACCACCGACCGCGACGCGCTCCTGGAGCTGATCCGGATGGAGGGCCGCATCGACCTGTGCATCCCGCGGGGCGGCGAAGGGCTGATCCGCTTCGTGGCCGAGAACGCCCGCGTCCCGGTGGTGAAGCACTACAAGGACGTCTGCCACGTCTACGTCCACGCCCGCGCCGACCAGGCGATGGCGGCGGACATCGCGGTCAACGCCAAGGCGTCGCGCCCGGGCGTGTGCAACGCAGCCGAGTGCCTGCTGGTGGACCGCGACATCGCGGAGGCGTTCCTCCCGGCCGCCGGGAAGCGCCTGCGCGAGCGGGGCGTGGAGCTGCGCGGCTGCCCCACCACCGTGACCGTGCTCCGGCGCGCCGGCGTGGAGGTGGTTCCCGCCGCGCCGGACGACTACGGCCGCGAGTTCCTGGACCTCATCCTGGCGGTGCGCGTGGTGAAGGACCTGGACCAGGCGCTGGAGCACATCGCCCGCTACGGCTCCGAGCACACCGAGGCCATCGTCACCGGGGACGCCGCCGCGGCGGACCGCTTCACCCGCGAGGTGACCGCCTCCGGGGTGATGGTGAACGCCTCCACCCGGTTCAACGACGGCGGCGAGTTGGGGCTGGGCGCGGAGATCGGCATCTCCACCTCCCGCCTGCACGCCTTCGGGCCCATGGGCCTGCGAGAGCTCACCGCCCAGAAGTACGTGGTCCACGGCAAAGGCCAGGTGCGCTAACGTCCGCTGCCCGCGACCCACGAATGAGCTCCGCAAAGTCGAAGAACATTAGGAGCGCCGGCCGGACCACCCGAAGAAGAGAGCGGGATAGCGGCCCTCCTCCTCGAGTGGTC
>DATBSS010000398.1:0-6775 GCA_036559665.1 Myxococcaceae bacterium | reverse complement strand
CAAGGCCTCCATCGGCCACGAGGCGCATCACCTCTTCACGCGGGGAATCCAACAGCTCTTCCCAGCTCGCGAACCGAGCCTTCAAGGAGTCGAAGGCGCGCTGGTAGGCGTCCTCGCGCGTCTTGCGGGACAGGATGATGTAGACGAGCTCGTCGACGGGATCCTCCTTGTTACCGAGTCGCGGCGAGCCATAAACGAGGTGGAGCACGCGTGCGAGCTCGCGGAGAAGAGCAATGACGCCATCGATCTCCATCCGGATCTCTTCGATGGTTCGGCCTCTCAGAGCCGGAAACACCTTCGGGTCTCCTTCCGCACGGGAGACGAGGCGCTCCCGCCATTCCCTCACGTCCTCCGGGAAAGAGCGCGGACGGTGGAGGAAGTCGCCTCTTTCCCGAGAATCCCGAGGCCATCCGCCGCTGCCATCACCCGTGCCTTTGACGTTGGACGGTAGGCCGCACGGGTCTGCATCAAGCGTGTCCTCCAGCGCGCGCTCATCCAAAGGCCTTGGCCCTCCCTCGGGTCTCGAATTTCGTCGACCAGGCTAGCGGGAGGCTCGCTTCGCGACAAGTGCGACCGCGGGTCCAGATACCCTCGGATGGCGGTAGACCGAACTGGATGGCAGCAGACCGATTCAGCTGTCGGGCCTGCACCGCGAAAAGGAGGTCCGGCTCCAAGACGGTAGCGTCTCGAAACCCGGACGCGCTGGCTCGGGGGACGGTGGAACCACCTGGCGGGTTGAGTTGCATCCGCTCGCCCTTTGCAGGGGTCGTACCCAGAGCGCAGCAGACAGGTCGGTGGTCGCCTTTCCCGGCATCGCCTTTCCTGGCGAGAGACCATCTCTTTCTCCATACTCGGCTGCTGTAGGGCGCTCGCTCGACTCGGCGTCGATGAAAACCGGCGCTCCTTCCTGGCCGGTTCGAGACGAAAGGGAGGTTCATAGTTTGTCCGTCGCGCCTTCTGATGGGCCTCGAAACGCTCGAAGAGGGCTACCGGTCACTCCACTTCAAGGCACGCCAAGAGAACGGTCGCTCATGGCCGCATCGTCCGAATCTGAGCGCGCGTCCCGGCCTCACGCACCACCGCGTCCAGGTCCGCCACCGACTTGGCCCGCATCATGTCGTGCTCTGTGAGGGTGACCCCGAACGCCTCCTCCAGCGCGAGCAGCAGCTTGAGCGCGCCCAGTGAGTCCCAGCCCGGGACCTGACCCGGACCGGCGTTCGCGGGCGGCAACTCCTTGAGCCCGAACACCGAGCGGACGATGGCGCCTACCTCCACTTCCTCGGTCTCTGCAGCGGCTCCTGCGCGTTCTGGCCGCGCGGGGACTCCCGCCACCACTACCCCCGCCGGCACGTCTCCCGAGACCACGCTGCCGGCTCGGACACGGGCGCCCTCGCCGATGGTGGTGCCACGCAGCACCGTCACCCGGCTCTCCAGCACGGCCCCCCGGCCGATGCGGATGGGCTTCGGTTCTCCGGCGCTGTTGTGGGCGCCCGCCTCGTGGAAGTCGGTGTCCATGATCATCGCGAAGGGCCCGATCCGCGCCCCCTCGCCGATCTCCACCCGCGCGTGCGAGACGATCGCCGCCCCGTGCCCGATCCGGACCGCCCTTCCGATCTCCAGCGCCCCACCCGGCCCCGTCACCAGGTGCGACTGCACCGGCGTGGAGCTGACCTCCACCTCGTCGCCCAGCACCAGCAGCCCCAGGTTGTCCACGAACGGGCGCCCGTTGAGCCGCACATCGCGGCCCACCGTGTCCGCCCCGTTGAGCCAGAGGCGCTGGAGCGCCGCCCTCGCCGCTTGCCGGATCATCCCTTCGCCACCTGCAAGTCGATGTGCCCGGGTGATGGGTACGGCTGCGCCACGTCCCAGGCGTACTCCCGCTCCGCCGGCGAGGCGAAACGCGATTGCTGCGCCCAGAAGTCCGCGCACGGCTTGTTCTTTGCCGTCGGCAGGAGCACCGCCCGCACCGCCTTCGCCCCCGCCTCTCGCGCGTGCTCCACCGCCAGGTGCACCATCGCCTCCTCCACCTTCCGCCCCATCACCCGGCAGCTCAGAAGAAAGTCCGCCACCGCGCAGGTGTCGCCCTTCACCTCCGTGCTGACGATCCCGGTCAGCCCCGCGTCGCCGAAGCGGTCGGAGACGCTCACCGCCCACAGCCGCCGCCCCGGCCCCTTCGCCCACGCCTGGAGCTCCGCCTCGGTGAGCCGCCGGGTGGAGAGGTTCATCTGGTTCGTCTTGTTGAACAGCTGCGCCGCCCGCCCCAGGTTCGCCGCACCCAGCGGCTCCGCGGTGACCTTCATCTGCAGGCTCTTCAGCCAGTCCTCCACCGAGCCCACCTGCGTCTTGCTGGTCTCGCGCTGGCGCTCCTCGGCGTAGAGCTTGGTCCGCTCCAGGTCCTCCTTGCTCACCGCCGGCGCGTCGAAGCACCGCAGTTGCTGGAACGCCCACGGGTAGAGCAGCTTGTCCTCCGGCCACTCGGGGACCAGCACCTCTGGCAGCGTCTCCCGCACCCGCGCCCGCTCCACCGGGTTGTCGTCGATGAACACCACCGACTGCAGTCCCAGGTTCAGCTCCGCCGCCAGCTCCGCGATGTTCGCCGCCTTGTCCTTCCAGTTGATCCGCCACCCCACGAAGTCCGACTCGCGCAGCACCATCCCGGGGTGCTTGCGAATGGCCTCCAGCGCGGTCGCCTCCTCGTTCTTGCTGGCGATGCCCAGCACCACCCCGCGCCGGGTGAGGTCCTTGCACAGCCGCTGGAAGTCCGCGAACGCCTCGCCCTGCGAGTCGTGCCCGCCCAGCTTCAAGTTCTCCCACCCCGCGTCGCCCACGATGCCGCCCCACAGCGTGTCGTCCAGGTCCAGCACCAGCAGCTTGCGCGCACCGCCGGTCAGCCCTCGCACGCCGGCCTGGATGTCGCGCGCCGCCAGCCCCAGCACGTCCGAGTGGAACGGCACCTTCCCCAGGTACCAGAGCTTCGCCGACGCCTGCGCGCGCCCCGCCGACGCCACCCAGCGCCCCGCGTCCAGCACGTGCACGTTCCCACCCGCCAGCCCATCCATCAGCCGGAGGTTCATCGCCGCCAGCGCCCGAGCCGCCCCGCCCGCCCGCGCGTCGTTGAGCCCCAGCCCGCGCTGCTGCGGCGGCAACGTCCAGGTGGGCACGAAGACGAAGCGATACTGACCCGCCGCCTCCGAGACCAGCTTCACGAACGCGTCCACCTCTTCCAGGAGCCGCGCTTCCGGAACGGGTTCGAACCCCAGAACCTGCTGGAACGAAGGCACCGCCGACTGCGGCCGCGTCCACACCACCAGGAAGTCCTTCGCGTCCGCTGGCGGCCCGGACAGCAGCGATTGCACCACCTGGCCGAAGGGCGCGATCTCGGCACCGAGCGCCGGCCCATCCAGCGGATCGGCCAGCAGCGCCACCATCTCGTCCACCGTGAAATCCGCCACCAGGTAGCCTCGGTGCGCGGGCGCGGGCTTCTCCGCGGGCGCCGCCGCTGCCATCGGGGCTTCGACGACCGCGGCCGCGGGCGCCTCGTGCGCGGTGGTCCCGTTGCCACCCTCGCGGGCGATCTTCCGGAGCACGCGCGCCGGGCTCCCTCCCGCCACCACCCCCTCCGGGATGACTCCGGAGACGATGCTCCCGGCGGTGATGACCGACCCCTTGCCGATCTTCGTCCCCGGCAGCACGGTCACCCGCCCCGCCAGCCACACGTCATCGCCGATCTCGATCGGCTGCGGCTCACCCTCCCCCCCGGCCGGGAGGTCCGAGTCCGACAGGATGCAGTACGGCCCCAGGCTGACCCGGTCCCCCAGCCTCACCAGCGCGCGCGCGGTGATGCTGGAGCCGAAGTTGATCGCCACCTTGCTCCCCAGCTCGATCCGCGCGCCCTCGCCGGCGGAGAGGTCCACCGGGCTGAAGGTCGAATTGAGCACCACGTCGTCGCCGATCTCGATGGCGCCGCGGTTGTCGATCCTCGGCCGCCCCATGGTCCGCGGCCGGCGTCCGACGCGGGTGCACTCGCGCAGCCACACCGGCCCGGAGGCGACGGCCGCCGCGTAGCGGACACCCTTGGTGACGCGGGCGGAGATCGGCAGTCCGGAGTCACGCTGCAGGCTCTGGAGGATGTTGGACAGCAGTCGGTTCATTCAGCCCTCTGGCCAGTAATCCCACGGGCGGCCCGGATCGGCGCCCTGGAGCGAGCGGAGGAATTCCACCAGCGCGTCCCGGTCCCACGAGGACAGGGCGCGCGGCTGGAGCAGCGGATCCGCGCCGCTCCCTCCGCCCTGGAGGTGGAAGTCCACCACCTCCTCGAGCGTGGCGAAGGACCCGTTGTGCCCGTACGGCGCGGTCCGCGCCAGGTTCCGCAGGGACGGCGTCTTGAACGCGCCCTCGTCCGCGGCGGTCGGCGCGGGGGGCGGCTGGAACGCGCTCGGGTCGTCCGAGTACGGCCCCGCGAGCGTGAACTCGCTCCGTGCCAGCGCCTCCAGGCCCGCCGCCCGCCCGCGGTCCGGACCGGCCGCGCCATCCGGCACCCCGAGGCGGTGGAAGCCGCCGTCCGAGAGGTACGGCCCGCCGTGGCACGCCAGGCACCCCGACTTCGCGAACACCGCCAGCCCCTGCCGAGCCCCGCCGGACATCGCGTCCGACTTCCCGCCCAGGAACTCGTCCAGCGGGGAGGCCCCGGCAAACAGCTTCCGCTGGTACGCCTCGATCGCCTTGCCAACGTTGGCGGCGACCCGGTTCACCGCGTCCCGGTCCTCCGGGCTCATCCCGTCGAACGCCGGGTCTCCCGGCTTGCCGGACAGCGGGAAGCGCTGGGTGTCGCCCAGGGCCCCTGGCAGCGGCCCGAACGCCGCCACGTAGAGCGCTCGGTAGCTGGTGTCGATGCGGTGGGCGAGGTCCAGCCGGGTGAAGCCCATCTCCACCGGGCTCTCCAGCGGCAGCAGCGCCTGCGACCACACCGAGTCCGCGCGCCCGTCCCACATCATCCAGGGGTCCGCCGCGGCGTTGAACGCGGTGGGCGAGTTGCGCCCGACCGGCCCCAGCCCGGTGGAGGTGACCTTCCCGTCCGCGAAGCCGTTCTCCGGCGCGTGGCAGGTCGCGCAGCGCACCTCCTGGTTCGAGGAGAAGCGGCTGTCGAAGAAGATGCGGAACCCCAACTCGGCGGCGCCGAGGTCGTCTCCGTGCGTGTTCCCCCGCGCCGGCGGGAGCGAGGCTGGCATCGCCAGGGCGCGGACCTGCTCGCACTGCGCGGCGTCCAGGCCGTCGCAGGGGTCCGCCTTGCAACCCGCCAGGCCTACCAGGCCCGCCGCCCAAAGCGCCAGCGCGTGAAGGGTCGTGCGCCGAACACTCGTTCGCCGTCGCTGCATGCTCATCTCAAGGCCTTGGCGGGTATCCCCGGAGGCCAGTATGAACCGGGCTCCCATGACGCGTCACCTGTTCCCAACCGCTTGCCCGCTCGCTCTGTTCACACTCCTCTCGCTCACGGCCTGCGAACCCCTCCCCATCCTGGATGACCTCGTCCCCGTGGGCGCCGACGCGGTCGTGGCCGACTCGCCGGTCGAGCCCAGGAGCGAGAGCGGCGCGAGGCTCTCCTGGTCGAGCGCGCCGCTAATGGAGGGCGTGAAGGTGGTGGTCAACCACGACAGCGCGGTGCTGATCGTCCCGGAAGTCGCGGGCGCGCGCGACTACCGCGCCTTCCGCGTCCCCGAGGGCACCGACATCTTCGGCAACCTCCTCGGCTACGAGGACGTGTCCGGGACGGTGGTCCACTGCGCCGGCCACCGCCAGCACAACGACGTGGCCGGGAAGCGGTACACCCTGCTCCGGCAGATCGAGGTGACCGGCCTGACCGGGCCCACGCCGATCGTCGTCGAGGCCGTCGACCGGCTGTGCCCCTTCCCCGGCGTCCAGGGCTCCGAGCACGCCACCGTGGACGTGACCATCGACGAGCTGCCCGCCTTCGAGCAGCGCCCGTTCAGCGTCTACACCGAGGACGAGATCCGCGCCCACTACGGCAGCTTGATCGTCAACGGGCACGGGCCGGGCATCTCGCTGGGAGCACCCTCGCCGAAGACCACGCCCAAGGTGCTGGCCCGGACCACGGTGATGGTCACCCCCACCAACGAGCCGCCCCCGCATGTCGGCACCTTCTTCGAGAGCTTCGACGACGACTCGGACCAGCCCCAGCTCCTCCGGCAACTGCCGGACTCGGGCAACCGGAGCCAGCTGGGCAAGCTGCTCACCAACTCGCGCTGGGCCTTCTACACCTGGGGCGCGGACCTCTCGCAGTTCTTCATCCAGCGGGGCGAGCTGCACAGCGTGCTGGCGGACTGGGCCCAGGACATCTTCAGCAGCAACGTCGCCTTCCCGAAGCGCACGTTCGCGCTCTCGGATTCGGACTACCTGCACGTGCACTACGAGGTGGCCTCGGACACCACCGCCCGGCGCTACTGGTGGATGTCCGTCTGCGGCGCGGCGACGGCGGGGCAGACGCTGGACGCCAACGGCCTGCTGCGCTCGCAGATCATCCAGACGCCGTTCTTCTACCAGGAGGACGGCCTCAACCCGAGCCTCGCCGGGTGGAACTGCCTCCAGGTCTTCCCGTTGGACGGATCGCCGTTCGGCCTGGGCCCCAACGACACCCGCCCCCAGTCGGACCTCCGGGTCATCGTCAACGTGGCCAACGGGACGAACCGGGACCACGTCCGGCAGGTGAGCCCCAACCAGTTCGAGAGCGACGCCATCGCCCCCCGGAGCTGGTACCGGC